>NZ_JAKZHU010000001.1:0-319762 GCF_022568795.1 Arsenicicoccus dermatophilus
CGGCGGCGCCCGTCCTGATCCTCGACGAGCCGACGAACCATGCGGACCTGGGCTTCCAGCATGAGCTTCTCCACCTGGTCACCCACCGGGGCGCCACCGTCCTTGCCGCCCTGCACGACGTCAACCTGGCTCTGACCTATTGCCGCCGGGCCGTGGTTCTCGACCAGGGGACGGTATGCGCGGAGGGTCCCGTGGAGTCCGTCCTGACTCCAGCCGTGGTGGACCAGGTGCTCCGGGTGTCGTCTCGTGCCCTGCCGGACCCGCGCGGTGGCACCGTCCTCTCCTTCCGTCGACCCTCTACCCCTACTCGGACCGACCCTGTCCATGAGTTGATCGGAGCGCAGAGCCCATGACGTCCACCTACGACCGCCTGCTGGCGAGGCGATCTCGATGCTTCGGCGCTGTCGCGCTCGCCGGGATCTCGATCCTGCTGACCGGGTGCGGCGGCGCGGTCACCCCCACCGGGTCGTCGGCCTCCTTGCAGGGAGGCCGCTCCCACGTGACCATGTGCGGCAAGGCCGCCACCTATCCCGCTACCGTTCGACGGATCGTCGCTCTCAACCCGGGTCAGGCCGACCTGGTTGCTCGGTGGGGGCCGGGCGTGCCGTCGTGGGTGTCGCCCAGACGGACGGCCAGCCCGTCCCGCCGTCGGTGAGCTCGGCCGGCGGCAACCCGCGTGTGCTCAGCACCATGGGCCCCCCGGCGCGTGAGGCTCTCCTGGCCGCCCAGCCCGATCTCGTGCTCTCGCCGACGACATACGAGTTCACCGGTGAGAAGGGCTATGCCACGCAGGAGCAGCTCAAGGCAGCGGGGGCATCGACGTATGTCGCGGCGGCCGGCTGCCCCGCTCGCCGATCCACGGCCGAGGTGACCGACCTGCTGAGCGACATCGACGCGCTCGGTGCGATCCTGCACGTCCAGCCGGCCGCTGCCGAGCTGCGTCGCCAGGCCGAGGCACAGCTGCGGGCCGCTGCTGACCGGGCTCGCGGCAAGCCGCAGCCGACCATGGCTCAGCTCTTCGTCGAGGGGGACACCATCACGGCCATCGGTGCCGGGGTCGAGCACAGCATCGGCAAGGCCGCCGGTGGCCGCAGCGTGTTCACCCCCCAGGACCCGGCCTTCGCGTCCTTCTTCGCCGCAGAGGTCTCCCGCGAGACGCTGCTTGCGAAGAATCCCGAGGTCATCGTCTTCGGGACCACCGGACCCGAGCACGAGCGTCGCACCCGGGAGTGGCTGCGCCGGAATCTGCCTGACATCAAGGCTGTGCGTGCCAGCCGGCTCGTGGGCATCCCTGCGGCCCAGCTGCTGCCCGGCACCTGGGGCAATCTTGACGCCGTGACGACCATCAACGCCGCGCTCTACCCGGGCTGAGGACTGTCCGGGGCGAAGCCTCCTTCAGGACCACCGCACGACGCGATGACAGGTGGCGAGGGTCCGCTCCCGGTGGCTGATGACCAGGACGGTGCACCCGAGCCGGGACACCGCAGTCATCACCGCGTCTTCGGCGGCGGCGTCCAAGGAGGCCGTCACCTCGTCGAGGACCAGGATCGCAGGATCCAGCAGCAGCGCCCGGGCCAGGCAGACCCGCGCTCGCTCGCCTCCGGACAAGGTTGCCCCGCCCTCGCCCAGGAGGGTGTCCAGGCCGTCGGGGAAGGTCGCCCGCGTCAGGGGCAGGCCGGCTCGTGACAGGGCGTCGGTCAGCTCCTCCGGCGATGCCTGCCACGCGCCGAGGCGCAGGTTGTCGGCCAGGGTCCCGTGCACCAGGGGGGCGTCCTGCTCGACCAGCTGCACCACTCGTGGCCGTTCGTCGTCCGGGATCCGGGCCGGGGTCGCCCCGCGACGAGCACCAGGCCCTCGTCCTGCTCCCACAGGCCCACGAGCAGCCGCGCCAAGGTGGACTTCCCGATGCCCGACGGGCCCGCGATGCCCACATGCTCCCCCGCGCCCAGGTCGAGGTCGGGCACCCGCACCCGGGACCGGTCGCCGAGCCTGACGACCGCCCCACGCGTGACCACGGCTCGCCGGTCCGCCTCCGCCGGCACCTCTGGGACGTGGTCGTCCCCCACGGCGGGAGCAGACGCGTCGCAGCCCAGGTCGATGCCGTCGGCCACCCGGCGGGCGCAGGCCCGGTGCGGCTGCAGACGGGCCGTGGTGGCGATCGCCTCCGCGACCGGCGCCAGCACCGTCAGGGCCCCTGCCAGCAGGCACGGCAGCCACACCGGGTCCGTCCCCGGCTGCGCCCAGGCGGCGAGGAGCAGCGCGACGGCGGTAGCCACCACGACGGCTTCCCGGGCCGTGGTCCCCAGTGCCTCCAGCAGGCGGATGCGGCGCGCCGGCACGTCCATGTGCTCCGCCAGGGCCGACAGGTCGGTCACAGCCTGCTCGCGCCGGCCCAGGACCAGGATCTCTCTCGTGCCAGCCAGGAGGTCGACGACCGTCGAGGACAGGTCCGCCAACCTCGCCTGCTGCGCCTCGCCCCACCGGTCCCCCCGGCCCTGGACCGCGACCGTCACCAGGGCCAGCAGGGAGGTGCCCAGCAGCAGGACCACCGCCATGGCGGGAGAGAGCAGAGCGAGCAGCGGCACCGCCACCAGCACCAGCACGGCGGCGGCCGCCAGCTGGGCGACGGTATGCGCGTAGAAGAACTCGAGCCGTTCGACGTCGGACATCGCCGTGGCCGCCAACCGGCCGGAGTGCACGGCGCGTCGTGACGGCACCCCGCGGGCGTAGCCGTCATACAGGGCCATCCGCAGCCGGGCCAGCACCCGGTAGGCCACGTCGTGAGAGATGTCCATCTCGTGCCAGGTCAGCACCGGCCGCACGAGGGCCAGCAGGACGGCAGCCACCCACCATCCCGGACCGTCGACCCGGCGGTCCACGACGGCGGTGGCGACGAGGTGGGCCGTGGCCACCGACAGGCCCACGAGAGAGACGGCCGCGGCCAGGTCCACCACCGTGGTCCAGGCCAGCGCTGCTCGCTCCGGACGCAGGTGGGGCAGCAGGCGGGCCATGTCCTGGACGGTCGATCGGCCCCCGGTCGTCCCGGGCCCCTCCAGCGCCGCCCGGCCCTGCTTGTCGTCACCGCCGACGGGTGCGGGGACGCCGGTCCCCGCAGGGACACCGTCGTCCACCGGGACGTCGGATCCGCTCGACTCCTCGGCCGGGACCTCGACGACCTTGCCCTCCTCGAGGCGCAGGACCAGGTCGGCGGCGGCCAGGGCCTCGGGGCGATGGGCGATCATCACCACGATCGCACTCCGGGACCGGGTCCGCAGCGTGGCGAGGACCTGACGCGAGGCCCCCTCGTCCAGGGCGCTGGTGGGCTCGTCCAGCAGCAGGAGGTCGGCCCGGGCGAGCAGGGCTCGGGCGACCGCCAGGCGCTGACGCTGCCCGCCCGACAGGTCGTGCCCTGCCTCCCCGATGCGGGTGGCCAGCCCGTCGGGCCAGCCTCGCACCGTCCCGGCAAGCCCCACGGACTCGAGCGCCTCCCACAGCTCTGCCTCCGGGGCGGAGGGGTTGCTCGTGCGCAACGTCTGCGCCACCGTCCCGGGGAAGAGGTAGGAGCGCTGGGACACCACGGCGACGTGGTCCGGGCGCCGGACCGACCCCCGCTGGGGCTGGAGCAGACCGAGAGCCAGGTCGAGCAGCGTCGACTTGCCGGAGCCCGAGGGGCCCGTGAGGGCGACCAGCCGGCCGGGCCGCAGCGCGAGCGTGGCACCGCGCAGGACGGGGACTTCCGGGCCGTAGCTGAACTCGACGTCCTCCAGGACGAGCTCGCGGACCTCCTGGCCCGCGAGCGGGCTCGGCTCGGCGGCCGGTCGCCCGGCGCAAGCCGTGGGCGACGCCACGGCGGACGACCCGGGATGCAGCGCGGCGTCCAGGCTGTCCAGGGCCGACAGCCCCAGGTAGCCGGCGTGCCAGGCCCGTGCCAGGTCACGCACGGGTCGGAAGGCCTCCGAGGCCAGCAGCAGCACCAGGTAGGGCTGAGCCGTCTCGCCACCGCCGGGGCCGAGGCCGACCGCGTGCAGCGCTGCCAGACCTGAGGCCAGCAGCAGACCCGCCTGGATGCCGAGATCGATCAGCCCGGTGTCCAGCAGCGACAGCCGCATCGTCGAGACCGTGTCGCGGTGCAGGGCGTCCGAGCGCGCCGCGAGGGCCGCCCGACGACGGTGCACCGCGCCCAGCACCCGCAGCGTCGGCATGACCCGCAAGGACTCCAGGTGGTCTGCGCTCAGGGCCTCGTAGCTGTCCCAGTGGCTGCGCCCACGCCGCAGGAGAAGCCGGCGCCAGGCGCGCGGCCCCAGGACGGCCACCGCGATGCACGCCGCGAGAGCCGCCGCAGCCCAAGGATCCAGCACCGCGAGCACCACGAGGATCACCGGGCACAGGCACCAGACCTGCAGCGCCGCCGGGATGTAGGTGCTGGCGTAGGCATCGACCCCCTCCACCCCCTCGGTGAGCGCCAGCCGGCGGGCGCCCATCCGGTCGGACGCGTCATACAGCCGAGCCGGGGTCAGCAAGGACCGCAGGACCTGCTCTCGCAGGCATCCACGCACCGCCGCACCCAGACGGGCCGCCGCGCGCGCCTGCGCCAGGACCAGCAGTGCCCGCGTCATCAGGCAGGCCAGCACCCCGGCCACAGGTCCCCAGACGTCCTGCGCAGCCGTTGCCCCCCGCGCCGCGCCCGCGACCCGGGCCAGGGTCAGGGCCAGGCAGATCGCCTGGACCCAGTAGGTGACGGTGACCCCCAGCTGGAGCAGCACGGTCGCGCCGAGCCGTCGAGGATGCCGCGCAGCCAGCCGCCACAGGCGGACGTCGACGGCGCGGGCGACGAGCCTGGTGATCGGTGGATCGGACCGCTCCTCTGCAGCGAGCGGAGCCGGAGCCTCGACGGCGGGGCTGATCATGCGTCCTCCAGGACGAGGGCGTGGCTGACGTGGCCGTGGACCGGGCCGTGGACCCACCCGGACACGGGGCGCCCGCCCCGTCCGGTGGCCAGGGCACGGGTCAGGTCGAGGGCGGCCTGGTGGTGGGCCTGCCACTGCTGGGCCGGGTCAGGCTCGGCGTGGTAGAGCCGGACCGTGCGGCAGCCGTCGATCCAGTGCTGCCCGGAGCACCACGGTCCCAGCGGTGGCCGACCGTGCGCGGTGCCAGCGCCGCCGGCTCGGGTGCGGTCGGTCAGGCTGCGGGGATCCGGGCTGCGCCGGGTGCGGAGCACGGCGTACGACAGGGGCGGTGGCGGCTCCTGCGGCAGAGGTGGAGGTCGGTCGACACCGAGCTCGACGATGCCGGGGATCCAGGAAGGGGCAGGTGTGTCCAGCCCGACGGGGAGGGCGATGCCCAGCGGGTCCGCATCGCCCTCGACTCCCGTGTCCGGGTCGGTGGTGCCGGCACGGATCTCGACCGCCAGCAGGGCGGTCTCCGGGGCGGATCCCGGCCACACGAGGGACCAGGTGTCCACGTCGGGCAGGCCGACGGCCTGCGCGAGGGCGGCGGCATCGGCACGGACGGTCTGCCAGGGCACGCCGGCGCCCGTCAGACCCGCCCTGAGCAAGGCGTAGGCATAGGCCGCGTCACCGATGACGCATGGTGCTGCGCGATGGTGGTAGCGCGCCGCCGTGCGCCGCGGCAGCGCGGTCAGGGTCACCCTGGCCCGGCCCGGTGCGGTCGCACCCCGTTCCGGGCCGGAGGCGCGCCGGGTGAACGACCCGGTGTCGGGGTCGAGCACGTGGTGCCCGACGGGCAGGTCGAAGCCACGTCCGCACGCCACGTGCCACTGCACGGGCTGGCACGCGCCGGCGGAGGGTGCGCCCCGGCGCCTGAGGCGGGTGGGCCGGCCCGTCCCGGGCTCGAGGTGGTGGTCGGGTCCCCAGCCGAGGATCCGGACCAGCTTCCCGAGCGGGGCCTCGCATCCGCTGCCAGGGCGTACGGCGGGTCCGAGCCACCGGTTCGCGCGGGGACCGGGGTGCGTCATGGGTCCGGGAGAGAGCGCAGTGAAGGCCCGGTCGTCCGTGGGAGAGGTCATCGCATCCTCACATGTGCGGTGCGGGGGCCAGGGTCAGGTCGTCCGGCCCGGCGGGGACGGGACGGCCCCAGGACCGGGCCGCCTGCGCGAACCGCGGCATGCCGTAGTAGGCGAACGCGGCTGGGGCGTTGGGGACCAGGTCGCCCACGAGGACCCGGGCCACGCGCAGCCCCGTGGGGGCGATGTCCGGGGTCGTGAGGTCATGGACGACGACCCGGTGCCCGGCCTCTGCCAGCCGGCGGCGCAGGATGGAGGCCGGCACCGGGGACACCTCGGTCAACGACCCCGTCCCGAGCGACGGCTGCGTGAACCTGCCTGCGAGGTGGTGGAGCCGAGGGTCCTGCCACAGCTGGACGTGGGCGCCCAGGTCTCGGACCAGGCGCAGCTGGTCCCCTGCGCTGTCCAGGTAGCGTCGGTCGCTCCGGTGCTCCAGGTGCAGGCCTTTGGCCATGAGGCCCGCCTCGACGGCCTGGTAGACCCACCCGTCGGCCTCGACGGTGCCCAGCGTGTAGATCCAGGTGTGCACCGCCTCCAGAACCGCTTTGCGGGCGGCCTCGGCCGGGTCTGCCTTGGCCGAGAAGCCTGCGGCATACACGTCCGTGAGGGGATCGTGGACCAGGGCCGCGAAGGCCGGTGCTAGGTCGGAGGGCATCACCACGACCCAGAACCGCAGGTCACATCCCTGCATGGCCTCGGTCAGCCCGGGCACGGTGGCTGGATCGATCCCGCGGGCAGGGCCGTCCAGGTGCCACCACAGCTCGAGGGCGTCCCTCTCGACGACCTCGAAGAGTGCCCGGTCGATCGCGTCGGCCAGACCCTGACCGGTCGCGATGCCGGCGTAGTTGAGATGGTGCACCCTGGGCAGGTGGCGGTAGCGGCGCAGCCGCCAGTTCAGGTGCACCAGGCTGGACGGCGCCCACACCTGCGGGCCGGCACCCCGGGCAGCCAGGTCGGGATGGTCCTCGGCGCAGGGTACCCACAGGGTCGGGGTGTCCTGCGTGAGGTCGGTGCACTCGAACCCCGGGCGGGCGAGCTGCCAGTCCGCGAACCGTGGCAGCGTCTCGAGGTCGATCACCTCCAGGCCCTCGGCACGCAGCTCCCGTGCGGTCCCCTGGCGCAGACCCTCGCCCCCGGGAGGAAGGTGGTTGCCGCAGTACCTCTCGCAGGCCTCGCCGACCGCGGCCATCCAGGCGCCTTGGGCGTCGCCGAAGGTCGTTCCGAGCGATACCCGATCGGCGGGCCACTCGCCGAGGCGGCGTGCGTCGGACACCTCTGCGGTCAGGGATGTGTAGGCCTGTGGTGCCCGCTCGGGAGTGAGGACCTCACGCACTCGGCGGATGATCCCGCACTGCTCGTCGACGAGGGCGTCCAGGGGCCAGGCCTGGCGGTCGGTGATGCTCATGCAGCTCTCCTGGGGGAGGTGGGGATCCATCCGGAGCGGGGGTCCAGGCGCAGCCAGGTCTGCAGCCGCCGCGCTTGGAGGGTGGTGGGGTGGTACGCGGCTGCCGCTTCGGCCCAGGCCGTGACGACAGGCATCAGTCCGCCCCAGGTGCGCAGCGCGGCCCTGACCGGGTGGTCCTGGGCCAGCTCGGTGCCCATCCCATGGCCCCAGTCACCCGTGACCAGGGATGCCGGGCCGGGCCACGATCCGGCGAGCAGCCGCGCGTCCTCGGCGAAGAAGTCGTGGTCGCCGGTCACCACCAGGACAGGCAGGTTCATCGGCGACCACCGGGCGACGGGGTCAGGCCGGGGTGCGTCCCAGAGCCGTCGCCACAGCACGGGCAGGTCCGCCTGCGCGGTGGCAGCCGTTGACCGGGGCAGGACGGCGAGGATCTCCGGCGGCAGGTCGTCCAGCACCGATCGGACGCCGCCCTGCTCGGCCCGGGCGCACAGCAGGTCGAGGGCGGCCGGGGACACGGGCGGACCTGAGACCCGTCCGCACCCGTGCTGCAGCCACCACCCGAGGCGGTCTCGCACGCGGGGGGTCCCGTCGGGGGCATGCGCGGTGTCCCACAGCCCGAGCGCCGGCACCATGGCCACGATCCCGGCCGGCCTGGGTCCGCCTGTTCGGGTCAGCACCCTGGCGGCCTCGAGGGCGGCATGGGCGCCGTACGACGAGCCGCTCAGCAACAAGGCACCCTGCACCCGCCCGGCCGTCGCCAGCGCGCGTACGGTGTCGGCTCCGTCCGATCCTTCGTGCTCGTAGGGGATCCACCGCCCGCCAGATCCGTGGCGGCCTCTCACGTCCTGGACGTAGGCGTGGTATCCCGCGCGGGCCCAGCTCGACGCCTCGGGCACGAGCCTCGACGCGTCGTAGGGGGTCCGGATCAGCACGGTGCCGCGAGCCCGCTCGGGGCAGGACGGCACGTGCAGGGTGCGCAGCGTGGTGCCGTCGCCGGCGACGACGTCGATCAAGGTCGCATCGGTCGGGGTCGCATCGGTCGAACGAGTTCTCATGGAAGCGGCTCCGTCTCGGGCACCCGCAGCACGGGGTGCTCGCTGCGACGCAGGGGGGTCATCTCCAGCCGGAACAGCAGGCTCGGTCCGCGGGTGGGAACCTGGTGGAGAAGGTCCAAGCAGGATTCCAGGACGTGCGCGGCCGCCAGCGCCGCGGCGACTGGTGGCAGGTCGAGGAGCGGGTCGCCGCCCACCTCGTGCCAGGTTCGTGCGAGGTGCTCGGGTGCGGGGCTGGCCGCCATCCTCCGGGCGCGCACGTCGACGGCCCGGACGGCGCGCGGATCTGACGGGTCGGCGAGCGGGTGGACGAAGAGCACATCGTCCTCGCGGTGAACCCGCACGACCGCGAGACCGGCCGCCAGGTCCGCGTCCGCGATGTCCTCGTCGTCCTGGTTGCGGATGGCGTGCAGGGCCAGGGTGAGCGAGGCGTCGGCAGGGGCGGCACAGGTGCGGTCGGTGACCTCCTGCGGGCTGCCCACCTGCGCGAGCGCGCTCAGGGCGGGGCCGAAGATCTGCGGTGCGTCCCCACGGACGCGGATCCCGGCTCGCTGAGGACGCCGACGTGCGGCGCGCTGCGCGAGAACCTCGTCCACCTGAGCGGTCGAGGCTTGGGGGGCGATGCGAAGGAAGGCTCCGTCGGCCGCGCGGACGACACGCGACCCGGACGAGGGGGGACTCGTCGGCATGAAAGGTCCTCACAGCTCATGAGCACGGTCTCGGTCAGGGCTGCGGGCCCGCAGCGACGTGGCCACGGGCCCGCAGCGAACGCGTCAGACCTCGAAGGGGTTCTCCACGAGGGCGTTCGAGTGCGACGCAGACAGGTGGGCCAGGTGCTCGGTCTCCTGGATCTCCACGGCGATGTCGTTCTCCATGGTGTTCTCCTCTCATTTCAGTGATGCAACGTCACCGAGGGTCGATGACTATCCGACCATAACTTTAATGAGTATCGTTCTCAACACTATGGGTTGTTCACAGGATCCACACACGACGCTCCTGGTGGTTGCCGACCAGCGCGCCCAGACCGTCCATACCTTCGATCCGCAGTCGGCCCGGTGGGAGACCGTTCTGACGGATACCGCTCTCGCCGAGCACGCCGGGCTGCTCCAGCTCCCGGACGGGCGGATCGCCTTCGTCGACGACGCGGCGGGGGAGCTGGTGCTGCTCACCCCCGGCTCCGGCCGAACGTCGGTGGAGCGGGTCCCGGTCGCCATCCCCGGAGAGCACCTGGCGTGCAGCCCCGACGGGCGCTGGCTTGCCGTGAGCACCGGGGCGGGAGACTCCTTCGAACCGAGCAGCGATCAGCTCACGCTCGTGGACCTGGCTGCTCCCGGGCGACCACGAGCGCGGCGGGTCCGTACCCGGGTGGGTGAGCCGGGCATCGCGCTCACCGATCACGAGGTCCTGCTGCGTCATCGCGCGCCAGGGGCCGTCCAGGCGTTGGGGATCGTCGAGGTGGCTGCTGCAGGTCCACACGTGCCCCACCTCGACGGACAGGTCATCCACGAGGTGGGAGACGCAGGCCACGGGGATGCCTGGGACCCGATCAGCCGCTGCCTGCTGATCGCCACCGAGCGCGGGCTGGAACGATTCGCGGTGGAGGACGGCTCGCCTCGCCCCCTGGGGGTCGTTCCCTGGAACGCTGGGCAGAGCGGGACCAGCAGCGACGTGGGCCGGGCCTATTACCTGCGGTGCTGCCCCCGCCGACGGCTCGTCGCAGCTACGCTGCGCCGCGGCGGTGAGGATCCCCTGCGGTGGGACGACTGGGACAACCACCTGTGGGTCCATCACCTGGACACCGGACGTACCCACCTTGCACCCATCGGCCCCGGTCTGGTGTTCCGATGTGCCCTGACCCCCACCGCTCTGGTCACCACCCGCGTGCACCCGGACGGGGACGAGCTGATCGCACACGACCTGACCGACCTGAGATCGCGTGGGACATGGTCCCTGCCGCGACTGGCCCACGGCCCCCGCCGCGGGCACGAGCCCTGGGACGACGCAGACCGGCGATCGGTCGCTGCCTGTCCCGAGGCAGAGACCGTGCTCGTCACCCGCGGCGGCCACGGTCAGGTGCACCTGGTCGACGTCCACGCGCCGGGCACACCGCTACGTACCTTTGCCGCACCCAGCCCGCTGCGCGACGGCGGCCACGTGGGATGGTTCGCCGCGCCGTCCGCCGGCGGCCTCGACGGGATCGGTCGATGACGGCGGTCGGCTCGGCGGAGTGGTTCCTCGAGCAGATCCGTGAGATCGGCGCAGGCGCCAGGTGGTCCGTGCCGAGGCCGACGCCCTGGGGTCTGATGCACATCCACCGCCCAGCACGAGACGGCCGCGAGGCAGACGTCGGCGTATGGCGCAGCACCCGGTATCAGCTGGTCCACCAGGACCCTGGCCGGCTGGACCTGCCGGTCACCGATCCCGTGTCCATCCTGTCGGGAGGTGGAGCCTGCGCCGTCCTGGAGCGCGAGCCCGGCAGCGAGCGACGCGCCCTGCGCTGGGTCTGCGGCCCCGGACACCCGCCGGGTGACGTGCTGGCCCAGGGGATCTCGCCCACGACGAGACCCCTGCTGACGACGCAGGGCCAGGTCCTGCTGTGCCCTGAGCACCCCGACGGCGCCGTCCGGTCCTTGGCCACGACGGTCCACGAGGGCCGGACGCGGGTCGTCCTGGTGGAACGCACGACACGGAGCACCCGCATCACGCTCGTCCGGGAGCCCGACGAGCGTCCCGGGCGTCCGGCACCGGTCGTGGCCGAGCCGGCCGGCAGCCCGCTTCTCGACATACCGAGCTCGATCCCCACACACCTGGTGAGCAGCGGTCCGTTGCTGCACGTCGACGACCACCTGACGACCCCCGCCGGGGACATCATCTGGCGCCTGCCCGCCGGGCGCGTGTCCGCCGTCGTCCAGGAAGACCATCATCGTCGTCCCGACGGGCCGCCCACCGCCTCACCCGGCCCCCTCCTCGCCGTGACCCGGCAGGACGGTGAGCTGCAGGTCAGGCGCCTGCAGCCGGGCGACGATCCGACACCCCCGCTGTGGCGGGCCCCGCTGGGGACCGACCTGCGAGGCATGACGGTGCACGACGACCGTTCCCTGTGGCTGGTCACCCGCCGGGCAGAGGACCCGAGCCGGTTGGAACGCCTCGACCTCACCGCCGACATACCCCCTGCCCCTGCCCAGGGCTCGCCGGGGCAGTGCCTCCATGAACGCCGTCGCACCCCGGGCGACGAGGACACATCCGTGCCCTATGTCGTCACGGCCAGCCCTTGCGGCAGCAGGCGCGACGACCCGCCGGTGCTCCTGACCGTCTACGGCGGCTTCGGGGTCGAGCACTGGCCCGAGGCGGAACCCACCACAGCGGCCTGGACCAGAGCCGGTGGCCTCGTCGTCACGGCACAGGTCCGCGGCGGTGGCGAGCACGGCCCGGCCTGGCACGCCGCCGGCCGCGGCGAGCGCAAGCGTCGGGCGGTCCAGGACCTGCTCGCGATCATCCGCCACGTGGTGGCTGACGGACTCACCCGACCTGGCCGGATCATCCTGTGCGGCGCGTCCCACGGGGGCCTCGTCGCGCTGCTCGCCGCCCTGGACGAGGACACCCGGCACCCGGAGGTGGGCGGGGTCGCGGTGACCGCCCCGCTCCTCGACGTCCGCGATCTCTCCAGACACGGGAACGGTCGCTTCTGGGCCGACGAGTTCCCGCGCTCGGGTGCAGGCCGAGCAGCCGTGTCACCTCTGCACGTCGTGGCCTCCGCTGACACACCCCTGCCACCCCTGTGGCTCGCGTCCATGGGGCGCGACGAGCGAGTCGCCGACGACGCGAACGACTTCGCCCGCCGATGGGCCCGACGCGGTCACGTCACCCACATCCGCGAAGCGGATTCCGCCCACGTGACCCCCGACCTCGACCAGCTCGACAGCCGCGCGGCCCACATGCTCTCCTTCGCATGGAACTGCACCCGATAGCCAGGACAGCGAGATTCCCCCGCCGTCCATCCCAGGCAGCGGGAAGTGTTCGCCGGGCCTGTCGCTCGTGTCTCTGCCAGGACTGCCTTGGAAGCCCGGGCCGCAGGCGTCGTCGCCCCGGCCGTCGATCCCCGGCCCGACACGGTCGTGCTGGTGGACGGCATCTTCCGGCACCGTCCCGAGCTGCGGGATGTCTGGGACGCCTCGATCGGGGTGGAGTTGCCCATCGCCGCCTCGGTACCCCGCGGCTACGCCCGTTACCTCGGGGAGCACGACCCCGACCCGGAGGCCCCCAGAAACCACCGGTATGTCGGAGGGCAGCGGCTCTACCTCGCCGAGGCGGACCCTCGCGCAGCCGCCACCTGGGTCCTGGACAGCACCGACCTCGACGCGCCACGCCTCGTCTGAGACGCGTGGCGGCGAAGAAGCGCTCTCCGCTCGTGCCGGAGGTGACGGCGCATCGTGTCAGCGGGACGTGCCACCCCTGACGGTGCCGGATCTCTCGGTCTCCGCCTCTGCGCCGGTGCGGCCTGAGATCCTCTGCCAGGCCGGGCAGATCTGGTGGTCACGATGTTGGTGGGCGGCTGTTTACCTTGTCCTGCAACGACATTCAGCGGGCGGAGTGGTGTCGGGGTAGGTCACGATGGGTGGTGCGGGTCACGCAGTGGCGGTGCGCCCGATCCCGATCCACGCTCGAGGAGACATCATGCGATCACCTGTCCTCGTCCATGCCGCATCGATCTGTCTGACCGCCGTCGGGGTGGTGGCTTCATCGCCGGTGGCTCAGGCCGCCGGGGGATTCGACGACTTCGACTCCACTGTCCGGATCCACAACTGCTCCGCGGCGCTGGTCCGGTTGCCCGGCTCGCAAGACCGCGACAAGGCGCTCGTGCTCACCAACGGGCACTGCGTGCCTGCGGGCCGCCTGAACGGCACCGAAGTCGTCGTGGATCAGGCATGGCCCTCCGGATCTGCGGATGCCCAGGTCATGTCCGGCAACGAGGGCCAGATGAGGGTGGTCCGCAAGATCAAGCTCGAGCGCATCGTCTACGCCACCATGAACCGCACCGACATCGCCGTCGTGCGGACCAACACCACCTACTCCCAGCTCGCCTCGGCGAACGTGCGTGTGCGTGCCCTGTCCACGACTCGGCCAGCTCCCGGCACGGCCGTCAACGTGCCGTCGGCATACTGGAAGACCGCCGGCCTCGGTTGCGCCGTCGATGCCATCGTTCCTGTGCTGCGCGAGGGCGACTGGACCTGGAACGATTCCATGCGGCTGGCCGGGGACAGCTGCACCGGGCTGC
Source organism: Arsenicicoccus dermatophilus (assembly GCF_022568795.1). Lineage (NCBI taxonomy): Bacteria > Bacillati > Actinomycetota > Actinomycetes > Micrococcales > Intrasporangiaceae > Arsenicicoccus > Arsenicicoccus dermatophilus. The sequence continues at coordinate 13,755 of NZ_JAKZHU010000001.1, forward strand.
GTCCTGGCGCCAGCGGCTCACCGATGATCGATGACAGCTCCGGCGACATCGTCGGGGTCGTCAACACGGTGCAGACCGGCGACGGGTCTCCCTGCTCGGAGAACAACCCCTGCGAAGGCCGCAACGGCGTCACCGCACCCGCAGGTACCACCTATGGGCAGCAGACCTGGTGGGCCGCAGGTTGCTTCAAGGCGAGCGCCTTCAACCCCGGCCCCGCCTGCAAGCTCCCCCGTCCCTGATCTCTCGCCGGTCAGGTTCTCCTGCCGGCTCACGGTGGCCAGCCAAGACTGCCACAGGCTGCGCCCCGCCAGGCTGATCACCGTGAGCCGGCGAGCGGCAGGTGCTCGCCTGATCCAGGTCGAGACGACGCTGCCGGACCCGCAGGAGCACCGGCGCCGCGTCGAGGCGCGCCGGTCCGACATCAGCGGGCACCGGGCGCCCACGTGGGAGGAGGTCGAGCGTCGTGGACGACGACCACGAGATCGGGCAGGTGTCCGCCAGCGGAGAGGGCGCGATCACGACGACCTCCCGCGAGCCGTGGGACGTCGACGAGGTGCTCGCCGTCCCCGCCGAGCGGCAGCAGCAGGTCACGGACGGGTCGGGATCGAGCGGGCCTCGTCCCGCAGATCCGGTGGCTGGGCTGCGAGACTTCCTGCGTGCGTATGCCGGACGGGACGGTCATCAAGGTCGCCGCCACGAGGTCCGCGCGCACGAACCCGACCTTCTCGTAGACGTGCCGCGCCCGCGGGTTGACGTCGTAGACCTCCAGGCTGATCCGGTGCAGCCCCATCGTGGTGAGGCCGTGCTCGACGACCAGGCGGGTGGCCTCGGTGCCGCGCCCGCGACCGCGACCGGCCGACCCGATCAGAGTGCGGAAGCTGCGCGCGTGGTTGTCCTCGTCGCCACTCGTTCAGCACGACCTCGCCGACGAGCTGCCAGGTCGGAGGCTGTCTCGAGCAACAGGGCGGCAGACCGGCGAATGTGTCGGTCGTGCCCGTGGCCATGCCGCCAGGATGCTGTCAGGTCGAGGCCGCCCGCAGGAGGACCTCTCGCAGGGCCGGGTCGACGGCATACAGGTAGAGGCCGCGGACGCCACGCGTGAGCAGGACGTTGAGCTCGTTGCGCAGCAGCTCCTCGGCGATCGAGACCGTGGACCCGTCCGCGAGGGTGCGCCGCTGGGTGGCGTTCCGGTTGGCGCTGGCCTTCGGGTCGAAGACCACTCGCCCGTCGCGATAGGTCACGGACGGCCCGATGATCACCCCCGCGTAGTCGAGGTCGAAGCCCTGCACCGTGAAGGTGGACCCGACCTCCTCCAACGACCGAGGGCGTTCCGCCCAGGACAGGCCACGTGCATGGCGCGCCTCGGTCGCGGTGTACTCCACCTGCAGGTTCCAGGGCAGGCGGAAGTCATCCACGACGACGTCCCAGGTCTGTCCGCCGTCACGACGCTTCTCGACGAACTTCCAGTCGAAGGTGGCCGTCAGCCGCGAGAGCCCGTGGCCCTCATCGGTCGCCCGCTCCCGCACGGCGGCATACAGCTCGTGAGGGTCGTCGAAGACGACGACGTCATAACCGGGGTCGTGCGGGATGGGGTCCACCCGGCGGTCCTCGACAAGACCACGGATCCATCGATAGGTGGCCTCGGACGATGCCATACGCATCTGCTGGTCCAGCTCGATGACCTGGGTCGCGGACTCGCGCAGCGCCGCGAGCTGGTGGGGCTCCCAGTACTGGTTGGTGGCGACCATCTGCATCGGGTCGAAGATCGCCACCACGACGCGTGCCCGGGCCCGCAGGTCGGCCAGCATGTTCTTGCCCCGGTAGGACTGCTTGCCCTGCGTCCACAGCAGGTGGGCCTCGTCGACGAGCACCACGTCCACCGGCTCCTTGTCGACGGGGTGCCCGTTGATGAACCGGGTGGGCTTGGAGACCCGCTCGTGGGCGCGGCTCGACAGGCCGAGCTTGCGCGCGATCTGCTCGTAGACGGTCAGCTGCTGGTCGTGGTTGACGAGCAGCCTGGCGTCCAGGTCCTTGCGACCGACCGTCACGTCGTCGGCGACGTCGTCGACGAAGAGGTCGTAGAACAGGCTGCTGAGCAGCACCGTCTTGCCGGTGCCCGCGGAGCCCTCGACCAGGATCAGCCGGCCCGTGGACCTGGCGGCGCGCGCGTCCACGATCGCGTCATGGATCTGCGCCTTGGCCGCCAGCTGCTGCTGCGTCAGCTTGTGGAAGGGCGACGCCTTGAACAGGGCGGACTCACGGACGATCTTCTCGGTGGGGAAGAGTCGCTCGTCGTGCGCGCGCAGCTGCCGCCAGGTGTCGCGGAAGGTCTCGTCCAGCAGGTCGCGCCGGTAGTAGTCGTTCTGGGGATTGAACTGCCGGTTGTACAGGTGGTCCACTGCGTCGGAGCCTTGGAGCCAGTGCATCAGCCTGTTCTCGACGTCCAAGGTCATCGACTTGTGGAAGTGTTCGTGCCCGATCACGTACATCTGGGCGTCCGAGGCCGCTACGAGGCCGGACCACTCTTCACGGACGAGGATGTCGGCTCGCAGGTGTTGCACCGTGCGACTGCGTATGTCGGAGGTCTCGCCGACGTAGACGTCGTACTTGCCCGCCCCCGCGCCCTTGTGCACCACGTAGACGGTCGGGAAGTCGAGCAGGTGCGTGGCCACGGCCCTGTCCGCAGGAGAGGTGGCGCCTCGCAGCTCCTCGATCAGCGCGGTCAGCTCGACCTCGGTGAAGGGGATGCGCCTGACGAATGCCCGTGGAGTCACGTCGTCCCTCTCCGTTTCGTATGGTGAACCTGGCCAGCCTACGGAGGCGACGTTCCTTGGCGCCTGCGGGCTCGCGGTGGCACGCTCGTCCCATGGACTCTCGGCCTACGCTCGACGATCTCGCCGCGCGGGCCGCCGCGTTCACCGTGGCTCGCGACTGGACGCAGTTCCACGATCCGAAGTCGCTGATCCTCGCGCTCACGGGTGAGGTCGGCGAGCTCGCGGAGCTGTTCCAGTGGGCGCCGGTGTCAGGTGACTCCGTGTCGCGGGCGCGGGCCGGCCAGGAGATGGCGGACGTGCTGATCTATCTGCTCCACCTGGCGAACGCGCTCGGGATCGACCTGGGTGAGGCCGTCGTCGCCAAGATGGACGACAACGACGCCCGCTTCGCGGTGGAAGAGGTGTCCGGCACCGCGCCGCTCAAGAGCTGAGGAACGAACCGGCCCCTCAGACGCCGCGGGTCTCGCGGTGTGCGGATCCCTGGTGCTCGGCGTACGGGGTGCTTCGGGCATGCTGGCGGCATGACCTTCACCGTGCTGCGCCGCGAGGACCATGCCGAGATGCCCTGGCTCAACGGCGGGGGCCGCACGCTCGAGGTCGCCCGCGCGCCGCGCACCGGCGACTTCGACTGGCGCGTCAGCTTCGCGCACGTCGACCGGTCCGGACCCTTCTCGGCCTATCCGGGCGTGGATCGGGTGATCACGCTGGTCGAGGGGCCCGGGATGCGGCTGACGATCCGGCCGCAGGTAGGTCCAGGGAGCGCCGGCTCGGGCAGCGTCGTCCACGAGCTCGCGCCGTACGAGCCCTGTGCCTTCGCGGGCGAGGACGAGATCGACTGCCAGGTCACGCAGCCCACCGTCGACCTCAACCTGATGACTCGTCGGGACCGCTGCCGGGGGACGGTCACCACGCACCGGATCGCCGGCGGCCGAATGGAGGTCGACCCCGCCGGAGCGACGCTCGTCGCGATCCTCGCCGGTCGACTGCGCGCCGAGTCGGGCTCGACGGCAGCACATGTCGCCCCGCTGGACGTGCTCACCGACCTCACGGCCACGGTGACCCTCTCCGGTGGCGGCGTGGCGGCGCTGATCCAGGTGACCCCGGGCTGACCGCACGGCATACGGCCAGGGCAGTGCGCGTCGGCCGAGGGCGCACGGAGACTCAGCCCGCCACCTCACCGGACGCGAGCTCCGGGCACCGGGGGCGGTAGTGGCCGGGCTGTCGGCAGTAGCCGCACCGCCGGACCTTGCGCTCGGCGGGCGCAGGGGCGACGACCGGCGCCGCAGGCCCGGCCGGCTCGCTGGCCCGGGTGTCGTCGAGGGACGGCGACGGCGACGAGGGGGTGAGATCGGCGAAGTACCCCGTCGCTCCCAGCGCGTCGGCCGCGCGGGTCAGGGCGCGCAGCTCGTCCCGGGTCAGGACGTCGTCCTCGAAGGCGGCCTCGCGCAGCCCCTCCAGGAAGCGTTCGTTCAGCGCTCGCACCTGACCGGCACCGAGCCCGCCCTGGCCGGCGATGCGAGCCAGGAGCTTCGCCTCCTCGCCCACGATCCTGCCGTCCTCCATCGCGGCGCTGAGAGCGTCGAGATACCGCGCGGCGACGTCGTCCGTGATGTCGTTGGCGGTCAGCGGGAGCCGGTCCAGGAGCGTGCTCATCCACCCGACCTCGCCCTTGCGCAGCGTCGCTGCCCGGGTGACCACCCGGGTCGACCCGCCGCCCGAGGGCGTGTGCACGTAAGGGTCGAACGGGAAGGTCAACGTCTCCCCGTGGCGGTCGAGCATGATGGGCAGGAGCCGGGCGACGGTGCGGACGTCACCCAGCGCGCTGTGCGCGTCGACGGCGGCGCAGCCGTAGTGCCGTCCGAGGGTGCCCAGCTTGTGGTTGGGGGTGTCGAGGGTCCGTCGGCTCAGCCACAACGAGCACAGGGCCGGCGCCCGAAGCCCGGCATACCCGGCGCGCGCCAGCTCGGCCCGCAGGAACCGCTCGTCGAAGGACGCGTTGTGCGCCACGACGACCGCCCCCTCCAGCCTGGCCAGCAGCTCGTCCGCGATCTCCTCGAAGGTCGGTGCCCCGGCGACCGCCTCGTCGGTGATGTGGTGGATGAACACCGGCCCGGTGTCCCGTCGCGGATTGACGAGGGTGGCCCACTCGTCCTCGATCCGCCCGGTGGCGTCGACCCGGGCCACCGCTACCTCGATGACCCGGTCGTCCTGGTCCGCGGCGAACCCGGTCGTCTCCACGTCGACGATCGCGAACGGGCCGCTGTGCTCGCGCGGCCCACCGTGCTCGGCATAACCGAACTCGATGCCGGGGGCGCCGCGGCGAAACCGGGGCCGTGACGTGCGCGGCGGGAGCGGAGGCTCCACCCGGCGCACCCTGGCCGGAGCCGGAGCCGGAGCCGGAGCCGGTATGACGGGCGTCCGCCCGGGGGCCGGTGCCGCCGACGGGCGAGGGCTCGGTGTCGGCTGCGCAGGTGTCGGCTGCGCAGCCGACCGCGGCGTGGATGGCGTCGGCGCAGGCCCGACCGTGCCGCGGCGCACCGGCTCTCCCCGGTGCCGGTTCAACCACCGCAGGCACAGGGCGGCGAGGCAGAGCGGGCCCGCCGCGACCACCAGCCCGAAGACTGCCGCCCCGACCTCCCCGTCGCGCAGCAGCAGGACTCCCACCAGGAGGAAGAGCAGCCCCACCACGCCCCCGATCACCACGCCCACCCACATCAGCGCGCGCTTCACCACGAACCTCCCCCAGCCATGCCGGGCCTCGTGCACCCGGCGGTCCTTCGAGCCTAGGCAGGGGGGCCGGTCGCCGCGCGGGTCTGGCTCGATCTGCTCTGCTCCAGGCCCTGCGGGCAGGAGGAAGGCCACCGTCGAGCAGCGGGCGACCCCACCGGTATGCCGTCCGGCGGGGTCGCCCGCTGCCGTGATCCGGCATACGCCCTGGGGAGACCTCGGTCAGCGATCGATCATCTGCTGCATGTGGTCGGGATAGCGCAGCGGGTCGACCTGGCAGTCCGCGGAGACCCGGTCGAGCTCGGCGAGGTCGGCCGGGGTGAGGCTGACGTCGGCGGCGTGCGCGTTCTCGGTGGCGCGCTCGGGCTTGCTCGTGCCGGGGATCGGCGCGGCACCTGGCAGCCGCCCGATGATCCATGCCAGCGCCACCTGGCCCGGCGTGCACCCGTGCCGCTCGGCCACCGCGGCGACGGCGTCGACGAGAGCTTGGTGCCGGGCGAGGGTCTCGTCGTTGAACCGCGGGAACATCGAGATGTGCTGCCCCGCGACGTCGGCGGCGGTCCGGATGGTGCCGGTGAGGAAGCCCTTGCCGAGCGGGCTGAAGGGCACCAGCCCGATGCCGAGCTCGTCGAGGACGGGCAGGATCTCGGCCTCGGGCTCGCGCCACCACAGGGAGTACTCCGACTGCAGCGCCGTCACCGGCTGGACCGCGTGGGCGCGCCGGATCGTGTCCACGCCGACCTCGGACAGGCCGAAGTGGGCGACCTTGCCGGCGGCGATCAGTTCCCGGACGGCGCCGGCGGTCTCCTCGATGGGCACCTGCGGGTCGAGGCGGTGCTGGTAGAGCAGGTCGATCTGCTCGATGCCCAGCCGCTGCAGCGACCCGTCGACGACCTCCTTGACGTGCTCGGGGCGCGAGTTCAGGCCCTCCTGGCCGTTGTTGACGTTGAAGCCGAACTTCGTGGCGATCTGGACCGTCTCGCGCACCCCGCGCAGCTCGGCGCCCACGAGCCGCTCGTTCTCGTGCGCGCCATACACCTCCGCGGTGTCGAAGAGGGTCACGCCCGCGTCCAGCGCCGCGCGGATCACCCCATGGGCCTGGTCGGCGGTGGTCAGGCTCATGCAGCCCAGACCGATGGCGGAGACGTGCAGGCCGGAGCGTCCGAGCTCGCGCTGCTTCACCGGGACTCCTCGTCGGTGGGGGCGTGGAGCGCGGCATAGGCCTCGTCGGAGACGGGCTCCAGCCACTCGTTGCGCACGTCCTCGCCCGGCGTGATGAAAGCGACGTGGGAGAACCACGACTCGGCCTTGGCGCCGTGCCAGTGCCGGGTGCCCGCGGGCACGCGGAAGGTCGTGCCGGGTGTGAGGCTCACCGGCTCCTCGCCGTCGAGCTGCACCCACCCGCTCCCGGCCGTGCACATCAGGATCTGGTCGCCGCCGCCGGCCGTCCCGTGGTGGATGTGCCAGGTGTTGCGGTACCCCGGCTCGAAGGTCACGTTGCTGACCGGCACCGGGCCGTCGGTGAGCGGCGCCAGATAGCTCTGGCCCGAGAAGTACTGCGCGTAGGCGTCGTTCGGCTCGCCGAGCGGGAACATCTGGTCGAGCTGGGTCTCCGTCATACCTCGCACGCTAGTCCTGCGGGACGGCTCCGGCACCCGGTGCGAGGGGACCGGCGATCCCGCCCCCGCGATCCTCTGCGGCTTCGTGGTGGCCGCGGCGGCCAGGCCCTCGTGGACATGGTCCTCGGCGACGGCGTCCGGTATGGCGATCAGCATCGTCCAGTCCCACGAGTCCTTGTCCCGCGCGGTGAAGCTCGCCGGGTTGGCGCTGGCCCACAGCCCCTCCAGCGGCCCGACGACGATCTCGACGCCGGTGGCCCTCGCGAGGGCACGGATGGCGTATGCCGAGGTGTAGAGCGACTCCACGGCACGGGGGTGGTCGCGCCGGAGGTGTGCTGGGGTCGCCGTGGCCGTCGATCGCGACATACCGGATCGCGGGGACGTCCACCTCGACGAATCGCCCGGTGGGCGGCTGGTAGAGGTCCTCGAGGTCGATCTTGACGACGAGTCCTCTCGCGGGTGGGATCTCGGCAGCGTCGGGGCGGCGCGGTCGGTGGGCTCAGAGGCGGGGCTCGTAGGAGCAGAGCCCGGCGTCCGCCCCGACCTGGGTGAAGCCCGCCCGCTCCAGGGTGCGCCGGGACGCCACGTCCTCGGGATCGGTGTCCGCGAGCACCCGCGAGAGTCCTTGGCGCCGGGCCAGATCCACGAGTGCGGTGGCCGCCTCCGCGGCATACCCCTGACCGCGGGCGGACGGCACCAGGCCGTAGCCGATCTCCGCGACGCCGTCGACCGGTCGACCCTTGAACCCGCAGGCCCCGACGGCGAGTCCGTCCGCGGCGCGCACGATCAGGTAGAGGCCGAAGGGCTGCTGCTCGCCGCTCTCCTGGGTGGCCCGCAGGTGCATGCGGGCGCCCACGACGTCCCCCTCGAAGGGGAAGTCCGAGGCCCAGCGGTCGCTCGCGTCGGGCCGGCGGGCGACGATGCGCTGCGCCTGGGCGACGTCGACGGGGCGCAGCAGCAGGCGGGGCGTGCTCAGGTCGGTCATGGCTGTCATGCGACCACGGCTGTCCCTAGGCGGCAACAGGTTTGGAGGGCGTAGCCCGGCCGTCAGTCGCCGGTGGTGCCGTCCAGGTGCTCCCGCAGCAGGTCCAGGTGACCCGCGTGGCGCGCGTGCTCCTCGATGAGATGGGTGAGGATCCACCGCAACTCGTGCGGCGTCTCGTCCTCGCCCGGCTCCTCGCCGGGGTCGGGGCTGCCCGCGATGCGGCTGAGGGTGGCGCAGGAGTCCGCGGTGGCATAGGCCTGGCGGGCGGCCTCGCATGCCTCGTCGAACCACGCCAGCAGCCGCGGCCCGCTGTCGGCCCTGACGTCCCACTCCCAGTCCGGGTCGGTGCCGCGCCGGGAGGACCAGGGCTCGCCGACGGCGTCATACGGCTGACCGAGGAAGGCCGTGAGCATGGTGCGATCGTCGGCCGCGGAGGAAAGGGTTGGCAGCGCGGTGGACGGCTCGGTGGTCACCGTATCTCCTGAGGTTCGCAGCGCGGACACGTCGATCCTGTCAGCCGCGGCGGACCCCGGCCACCGCACGCTGCGGACCTGGGGCACAGCGCGTCTCGCCCCGCCACGCCCGCCCGCGCCGTGCCTGCGCTCGCAGCTCAAGAACTGCACGTCGTGGACGCGAGGACGTGCACGCGGTCAGTTGCGAGCGTGGAGGAGGGCGCGGCGGGTGGGTGGCCGGCGACGCGACCGTGAGGCGCCCGCGAGGGGTGGCGGCGCGCCGGATAGGGTCGCCCGCATGACTCACGTCGGGCGCCGCGACCTGCTCGCCCTGACCGCCGGTGCGCTTGTCCTGGGCGGGTGCTCGCGCCTGCCCGGCGTCCACCCGGCCGCCCCGACGCCGCCGCCGTTCCCGGACCTCTCGCACGCCGCCCTCTCGCCGCACCAGCGCAAGGTCCTCGACGTCCTGCGCGCCGAGTACGCCGCACAGCCCCCGCCCTCGCGCTACACACCGGTCCAGGGCGAGCCGTGGTGCTCGGACTTCGTCAGCTGGGTGGAGCGGGCGAGCGGCGCCCCGTTGCGCAACCCCAACGGCGGCGGCTGGCGCATCCCCGGCACCATGACGCTGCTCGACCACCTGCGGGACACGCGCGCCTGGCACCCCGCGGCGAGCGGTTACGTGCCGGTGGCGGGTGACATCGCGATCTACGACCACGGCGGGTCGTTCGACCAGCACACCAACTACGTCCTCGGTCTCGCCGACGGCGTGCTCACGACGATCGGGGGCAACGAGGAGGGCCGCAGCATCCGCCTGTCCAGCCATCCCTTCGACGGGCGGCTCGTGTGCCTCGGCTTCGGCCATCGCGGCTGAGGTCGGACCAGGCCGTATGCCGGGAGACCCCGTCCGCGGCCGACGGTGGGCGGGGTCTGTCGCCATACCGGAGCCGTGGCTCAGACGGTCATCGCGTCCTCGGCGGTGATCTCGCCGCGCAGGCTCGGCAGGAGCAGCCCGAGCAGGGCGACGGCGGCCATCAGCCCCGCGGCCGCGAGGAACCCGCGGTGGAAGCCCTCGACCACCGCCCCGGCCGGGTCGTGCGGCGCCCGCGCGGAGGCCTCCTGGCCGCGCGCCACCGCGATCGACGCGAGGGACGCGACGCCCAGCGCGCCGCCCACCTGCTGGAGGGTGCCCATCACCGCGGACACCTCGCCTGCGGCCGCGGCTGCGACCCTGCGGGTGAGCACCACGGCGAGCGGCAGCATCGCCAGGCCGACGCCGACGCCGAGGCACAGCAGCGCCGGAAGCTGTTGCGCCGCATAGCTCCCGCCCGCCTGCAACCGGGTGCACAGCAGGAAGCCGGCAGCCCCGAGCAGGCCGCCCGAGACGACCATGACACGGGCTCCCAGGCGGGGAAGCAGCTGCGTGGAGGCGCCCGCGACGAGCACGAGCGTGATGCTCCAGGGGATCCAGTGCAGCCCGGTCTGCCAGGGGGTGAAGCCCTGGACGACCTGCATGTACTGCGTCAGGAAGAAGAACAACGCGAACAACGCCCCCGAGAGCAGCGCCGTCGCCGACGCCGCCACCGAGAAGTCCCGCCGCGCAAAGATGCTCAGGTCGACCAGGGGCTGCGGGGCTCGTCGCTCCAGCGCCCCGAAGGCGCCGAGCAGCACCGCGGCCGCGCCCAGGCCGAGCAGGGTCGCCGGGTCGGTCCAGCTGCGGTGGATGGTGCCGAGCACGGTCCAGGTCAGCAGGGTCAGGCCGGCGGTCGCGGTGAGCGCGCCGGGGACGTCGAGGGCGCGCAGCGCGTGCCGGGGCTGGGCGGGCAGGTGGGCGGCGAGCACGCCGAGCACCATGACGACCCCGACGGGCACGTTGACGAGGAAGACCCACCGCCAGCCGGCCCGGTCGGTGACGATCCCGCCGACGAGCACGCCGAGCACCCCGCTCACGCCTTGCAGCCCGCTCCACAGCCCCATGACCTGGCGCCGGGCGGTCGGCTCGGTGAAGGTGTGCAGCACGATCGCCAGGGCTGAGGGGGTGAGGGCGGCGGCGCCCAGGCCCTGGGCGGCGCGGGCAGCCACGAGGGTCGAGTCGTCCTGGGCCAGACCGGAGCACAGGCTCGCGAGGGTGAAGACCGCGACGCCGGTGAGGAACACGGCGCGACGTCCGAGCAGGTCGGCGAGCCGTCCGCAGAGCAGCATGCAGCCGCCGAAGGCCAGCATGTAGGCATCGACGACCCATGCGAGACCGCCTGGGGTGAAACCCAGCTCGCGGCCGAGGGAGGGGAGGGCGACGTTCACCACGGTGTCGTCGAGGATCACCATGAACTGGGTCAGGGCCATCGTCGCCAGGACGAGGGCGGGTCGGGTGGTGTCCTGGGAGGGCATGCGCCGCTCGCTTTCTACGAGTGTAGAAGTTCTACGAACGTAGAAAGAGTACCCTCGGGGCCGTGAGTGACGACACCCGGGTGCGCATCCTCGACGCGGCGCTCGCCCTGCTGGCCGAGGAGGGCCTGCAGGCGCTGTCCCACCGGGCCGTGGAGAAGCGCGCCGAGGTCTCCCACGGCTCGACGACGTACCACTTCAAGACCCGCGACGCGCTCATCGAGGCGATGCTCGCCCGGCTCGTCGACATCGAGCGCGGCGACCTGGAGCAGGCCGTCGCGGCCTGCACCGAACGTCTGGCCGAGGGCGGCGGCAGCGGCGACCCCGACCTGCACGCGGTGATGGCGAGCATGGTGACGGGCCTCACGAGCCGGCAGGACCTGACGTTGGCCCGGTTCGAGCTCTTCCTGTATGCCGCGAGACGGCCTCACCTGCAGTCGGTCGTCGCGGACTGGCGGCAGACCTATGTCGACCTGGGCGCCGCGGTGCTCGCGGCCGAGGGTGCCACGGCCCCGGCGGCGGGTAGCCGGCTGCTCGCCGCGGTCCTGGACGGCCTGCAGCTGCACCAGCTCTCGGCGCCGCACCAGGACGTCGAGCAGCTCGCGGTGCGGTGGTACGCCCTGACCCTCGACGCCGCCCTGCGCCTGGACCCACCGGCGGCGCAGGACCGACGAGCGGTGCAGGACTGACCGTCGACCGGGTCCCTGCCGACCTGGCTGCCATCAGTCGCGACGGTTCTCCGGGGAGGGCTCTGACGTCTCGGTCGGGCTGGGACGCGGCGACGTGGTGGAGGTGGGACGGGGCGTCGTCGTCGGCGTGACGCGAGGCTTGGGGACCCACGGCGGGAGGGGAACGGGTGTGCTCGGCCGCGCGGTGGGGGCGGGCGCCGGTGCGGGGCGCGGCGGTGCGGGGGGCCTCGGCCTAGGAGGCGCGGGCGGCGCCGGCGGACGGGCAGTGGGCCGCGCCGGCGGGTCGGGCACGTCCGCCGGGTGGGGCGCCTCGGTGGTCCGCCGCGAGTGGGTCGGGGTGGGGCGAGCCGTCGTGGTCGACGGCGTCTGCGTCGGGTCGGTGGTCTCCGGGTCGGTGGTCTCCGGGTCGACCGGATCGCTCGGATCGGTTGGATCGCTCGGGCTCGGCGGCACCGCCGGTGTGGAGGCTTCGTCGCCGTGGGTGGGCGTGGTGGCCGGCTCCTCGGCCAGGTCTGCGGGCGCCTTGGCATAGGTGATGGCCGTCGTCGGGGCGCCGTCGCTGAGCACGACCTGGGCCAACCCGGCGCCGCCGAGGGCCAGGAGCATGCACGTGGGCACGATGACCTTGACGGTCGTGGGGATCCGGGACCACAGGCTGCGCCGAGACCTGGGCTCCGCGGCCACGCTCGCTGGGTCGGCGTCGGGGGCTTCACCCGGCGGGAAGTGGTCCACGGTCGGGAAGGCGTCGGGGAAGGACTCGCTGAAGGACTCTGGGAGGGGGTCCGCGAAGGACTCGCTGAAGGAGGCCGGGAGGGCCTCTGTCAAGGACTCGTCGAAGGAGGCCGGGAGGGGGTCTGCGAAGGACTCGTCGAAGGAGGCCGGGAGGGCCTCTGTCAAGGACTCGTCGAAGTCCCAGTGGTCGTCGGCAGGATCGGGGTGGTCGTGCGGGGCGTCCGGCGGCGGTATGCCGTCGGAGCGCTCGTCCTCGGGCCGGATCGGCCGGCCGCTCATCGAGACGGGATCCGAGTTCACGAGCCACCTCCCACTGGATGGGCGAGGACCTCAGGGCGAGGTCACGCACACCCTAGGGGACCACGATCAGATCCTTTGCTCCGGGGTAGCCGAAATCCGCCCGGCTGCCCTCTGGTCGGGCTGGCGGGCTTCTGGGGGCTGGACGCTCAGGCCTGGGCGACCGCCAGCACGTGACCGTCCAGGTCGAGCGCATAGCCGACGTGCTCGCCCCAGGTGCGCTCGGACAGCGGGGACAGCAGCCGGCCACCGGCGACCTCGATGCGCCGCAGCACCGTCCCGGCGTCCGCCCGCCGCAGGGAGAGCTCGCACCGCGGTCCCCTCCCCGCGGTGACACCGGGCAGCAGCTCGGGCAGGTCTGCGACGGGCATCAGGCCGAGCGTCGCCCCGCCGAGGTCGAACTCGGTCATGCCGGGCACGTCGAGGGACGGCTCCCGGTCGAGCACCTGGGCATAGAAGTCGGTGGCCCGGCGCTGGCTCTCGACATACAGGACGATCGTGGTCGCGGTCCGCGCCCGGGAGCCGGGGGGCCGCAGCCGCGCCATGACCTCCTCGCCGCGAGCGCTCTTGAGTCGCAACGACGTCCACGTCCCGTCGTCGTTGAAGGCGAGCCCGAGCGCCTGCGCCGCGCGGCGGGCGACCGATCCGGTGGGCAGCGAGGACCGAGCCATGCGCACACTATGGCGCACCACCGACGGGCGCCGTGCCGCGGGGCCCGTGCGGGGTGCGACGACGGCGAAGTCCTCGTGGCTCATGGCATCCAGCTCACCGTCGTGGCACGCCCGGCATCATGGCGCCGGCCGGTCGGTGCACGGTCGTGCCAGCCCCACGGCGTGCGCGGTACGGCGGCCTGGCGGCACAGGCCTCCCTGGACCGCGACCAGCCGTCGGGGGCGGGGTCCTAGGCTGGCGTCATGAACGTCTCTGCACCGCGGGCGACGGCCGTCGGTCACGCGATCACCCTGCTCGCCGGCGTCGCCGGGATCGTCGTCGGGCTGCTCGGCCGGTCGACCGTGGGTGGGTGGGGCCTCGCGCTGGTAGGGCTGCTGGTGTTCAACGGGCTGTCGGCCGCGAGCTTCCTGGTCTGGCAGACCCGGATCGAGCGCACCCCCGGACCCGCCGAGGCGCGTTCGGCGCTGTCGACCACCGCCCTCTCCTTGGTGTTCCTCGCCCAGCTGCTGGGTCGCGCCTGGCCCGAGCACGAGTCGTGGTCCATGGTGCTGGTGCTCGTCGGCCTCTGCACCATGGTCTGCGCGTTCTGGCTGGGGTCCAGGGGCCGGTCCGAGAGCGCTGACCGGATCGCCCGGTGACAGCCGTGGGGTGAGGAGTCCTTCGTCGAGCGTGAAGGCAGCGGGCTCGGGATCCTGGTCCTATGCCGCGTCTGGACGTCCGCCCCGAGCTGATCACCATCAGGCTGGCCCTGCTCGACCGGATCGTCGCCCTGCGGGGCGACGTCCGGGTCCGCCGGGACGCCATCCACGCCGTCGAGGCGGTGGCCGACGCCATGCGCGTCGCCGAGGACCAGGTGGGTCGGCGCCGCCTCGACCAGGCCCGGCCGCTCGGGCCGCTCGGGCTGCCCCCGGTCGGCATCCCGGGCCTCCTGCTGGCGGGTGACGTCGGCGGGGAGACCTTCGCGGTCACCTATCGCGGTATGCCGGGGGTCGTCCTGCAGACGCGGGACCCACGCTTCCGCCGGATCGTGCTGAGCCTCGTCGATCCGGACCGGGCCGTGGCCCAGCTCGCCGCATCCTGACCGGGTCGGCGCCGCCTCGGCATACGAATCCGTCAGATCAGGGGATCTGGTGACCCGCCGCCCGTGCCGGCGTCCGGGATCGGGTGCGGCTGCACCCGGAGTCCCACGTGCACGATCCTGGGAGGCAGGAATCCGGTTGCAGCGCCTCGCTCCTCGCCGCTGCACTGGACCCATGACCGTCGAGGGGAGGACCCCGCGCCGGGACGAGCTCCCGGACTGCTACCGCTGCCTGCCGATGGCCACCGGCCCGCCGCACTGGGAGCCGGCGCCCGCGGCCTGGCACGGCGGCCCCGAGCCGTGGCCACCGCCCGCCACCCCTTGGACCCGGGAGCAGCTCGAGGAGCGCGCCGACCAGGACGCCGCGGACGAGACCTTCCACCCCGTCGGGGCGTTCGAGGGCGGGCGGTGCGTGGGCGCCTCGGCGATGCTGACCTTCGAGATCACCGTGCCGGGCGGACGGCAGCTGCCGATGGGCGGCGTCACCTCGACCGGCGTCCTCGCGACCCACCGGCGTCGCGGGCACCTGCGCCGGATGATGCAGCGGATGTTCGACGAGGCGCCCGACCCCGGCCGCTGGGCCCACCTCACCGACACCCCGCAGGGCACCGAGGGCACCCCGCGCCACCTGGTGCACCGCGCCGCCGACGGCGTCGTGGACGGGATCGCGGGCTGTCGGCAGCCGTGGGCCGCCCGCGCCGAGGACGCCGGCACCGTCGTCGTCGAGGCCTTCGAGACCCTCACGCCCGAGGCGACCCGCGCACTGTGGGGCCTGCTCCTCGACGTCGACCTGTCGGCCCGCGTCGTCGCCCACACCCGCCCTCGCGACGAGCCTCTGCGCTGGCTGCTCGCCAACCCCCGCGCCCTGCGCATCACCGCCAGAGCGACAACCTGTGGGCCCGGCTGCTCGACGTCCCCGCGCGCTCGAGGGGCGGGGGTATGCCGTCGCGGACTCCCTCGTCGTCGAGATCGCCGAGGCCCCTATGTGCCCCGCGAACGTCGGCCGCTGGCGCCTGGACGCCCACCCCGACGGCGCGAGCTGCACGCGCACCGAGGGCGCCCCCGACGTGGTGGCCACGATCCCCGGGCTGAGCGCCCTCTGCCTGGGCGGTATGTCGGTCCACCACCTCGGCCAGGCGGGGCTGCTCACCGCAGCACCCGAGGCCCTCGGCCGGCTGGGACGCCTGCTGGCCCACGACCCCGAGCCGCACAACTCGTTCGCCTTCTGAGCGATGCCGCTCATGGCGACTCGCCGCATGTCGCAGCAGGTTTCACGTGAAACCTCGTCCTCGGCAGCCGTGCCGGGCCAGCCGGCCTCTCGAGGTCGACGCGCACGGCACGGCGGGTCTCGCGAAGCGCGTCGGACCTGAGAGCGACCTGAGTGGCAGGTCACGCTCCGGCCACACGACGTGTCCGGACCGGACACCCGGGTAGGAATGCCGCAAGCCCGCCTCGACCCCCCCGGGGCGGACGTCGAAAGGAGCTCCTCATGGTCGGCCTCGGCCTCCTCCTCCTGGTCCTCGGTCTGCTCGTCCCCTCCCTGAAGGTCCTGGTCAACGTCGGTCTGATCCTCATCGTGGTGGGTCTGATCCTCAACCTGGTCCCGATCGGCGGTTCGCGTCGACGGGTCTGGTGACCCTGGCGCACCGACGCGCCAACCCCGCCCGCCCGGGACCTCGCCCAGGTCCCGGGCGGACCTGTGTGCCGGGGATGGTGGCTCACCGCCCCCGCAGGAAGTCCGCGACCATCGCGATGTAGCCCGGCCGGTCCGCGAAGTAGGCCCCGCAGTGGCCCACCCCCTCCACCACGCGCACCCGGGACCCCGGCCCGGCGGCCGCCGCAAGCCGGTGCGAGTGCTCGACCGGGATCACCCCGTCCTCGGTCCCGTGGACGATCAGCAGCGGACGCGGCGCGATCTCCCCCACCACCTCCACCGGCTCCACCTCGTCGAACGCATAGCCGTAGCGCAGCCGGGTCACCCGGTCGACCAGCTCGACGAGCGGCACCGGAGGCAGGCGCAGCGACCGGGCCGCGGCACTGATCACCCCGTGCAGGTCCGCGAACGGCGAGTCCGCCACCACCCGCCGGACCCGCGGGTCGCGGGCCGCCACCAGGATCGAGACGGCCGCCCCCATCGAGAAGCCCACGACGTCGATCTCGGCGTCCGGGCGCCGTGTCGCGGCCAGGTCGATCGCCGCCTCCAGGTCCCGCTGCTCGTAGTGCGCCAGCGACTGCGGGCCGTCGGCGGAGGCGCCGTTGCCGCGGAAGTCGAACAGCAGCACCGACCAGCCCGCCCGCCACAGACCGGGTCCGATGCCGAGCATGTCGGCCTTGCTGCCGCGGTGGCCGTGGCACACGACCGCGACCCGGTCCGAGCCCGGCCGGTCCAGCCACCAGGCCGCCAGGCGGGTCCCGTCGCAGGCGTGGAAGGTGACGTCCTCGGCCGGCACGCCCACCTCGAAGGGCGAGAAGCCGAGGTCCATCGCCGGCCGCTGCGGCCCGCTGATCCGTCGGGCGGCGGCGAGCGCGCCGATGCCCACGCCGACCGTCAACGCCGTCACCGTGCCCGCGAGGGCCGTCATACCCCGTCTGACCATGGCATGAATGGTATGAGGGGACCGGGGCGACGGTGAGGCATCGGGACGGATCGCGCTTACCCTGAGCAGCGTGCCTGCCATCGTGACCCCCGACTCCGCCGTCTCCGACCAGCCTCGATTCACCTGGCCTATGGAGCCGCCGACCATCGAGGACCGCGCGTGGTCGATCCGCTACGCCGACCCCGCCGAGCTGCCGCGGCTCGTGGCCACGATGACGCCCGGGCCGCGCCGCTCGGTGCTGGAGGCCTTCATCGCCTGGCGCGAGCAGCGGCTCGACGAGGCGCTGACGATCACCGGCGACCTGATCGAGCGCGGCACGCTGGATCCCTTGTGGGCGCCGAAGGTCTACGGCATCCAGGCCGCCGTCCTCGGCGAGCTCGGCCTCACCGAGGCATCGCTGACCACCCAGCTCGACGAGCTGGTCGAGGCCCGGCGCAGCGGGGACCCCGTGGCGCTCGCCTCGATCACGCACGACCTGGGCGTGACCTACCAGTTCAGCGATCCGAAGCGGGCCCAGGAGCAGTTTCTCGAGGCGATCCGGCTGGCTCGGGGCTTTCGGCGGGCGCCGGCTCACATCGCTCGCGAGTCCTACGGGATCGAGGCCCTCGCGATCGTCAACCTGTACGACCTCGCCGAGACCTACGACAGCATCGAGCTGCCGGTCATGTGTCCCACGCTGGACGACGCCCAGGTGCTGGCCGAGCGGGCGTGGCCCGAGCTCGCCCACGCGATCCGGGCCCTGAGGGCTCGCCCGCTCGTCGAGCAGGGTCGGCTGGCGGAGGCCCGCGCCCTCGTCCCTGCCGACCTGGACCCCGCCTCGATGCGGGACGTGGCCAACGCGGTCCTCGTCGCGGAGGTCCAGGCGCTCCTCCTGGAGCAGGAGGGGTGCGACCAGGAGGCCCTGACGCTCCTGGAGCGCGCCCTGGAGGTCGTTCCTCCGCTCTATCGCAGCGACCTGCTGCGCACGCTGGTGACGATCCACGAGCAGCGCGGACGGTATGCCGAGGCGCTGCGCGCCTCCAAGGAGGCCACCACCTGCCTGCTGGCCCTGCACGCCGAGGAGTCCCGGACCGCCGTCCGGGCCCTGGAGGTCTGGCACCGCACCCGCCGGGCCGAGGAGGACGCCCGCATCGCGCAGGAGATGGCCGACCTCTTCCGCGAGCGCAGCCGCCAGGACGTGCTCACCGGCCTGGCGACCCGGCAGCACCTGCTCGACCTGCTGGCCCAGCTCGGCGACGGGGCCGGGCACCAGGTGGCGCTGCTGGACATCGACTCCTTCCACGAGATCAACGAGACCGGTGGCCGCGGCGTCGGCGATGCCGTCCTGCGCGACGTCGCCGCGCAGCTGCGGGAGATCTGCCGTGCCGGGGACACGGTGGCGCGCTTCGGGGACGACGAGTTCGTGGTCGTGCGCCCCGCGGGCTCGCCGGGCCTGCTGGTGGAGGACCTCGGGCCGCTCCTGCGCCGACCCGCCGCCGGCCAGGTCCCGGCACTCACCACGAGCATCGGCGTCGTGCGGACCGGGGAGCAGGGCTTCTTCGTCGCCCTCGACCAGGCCGACCAGCTGACCTACGCGGCGCGACGCGACGGCGGGGCGTGCCTGCGGCACGCGGACCCGAAGGCGCCCCGCGTCTGCGCCGGCTGAGTCCGCGCTCCGGGACCGGCCCCGGCCTGTCGAGTCCTGGCCTAGCGAGTCCTGGCCCGGTGCACCCGGGCCAGGGTCAGGGCCGCGAGGCTGATCCCGTCCCGCAGCTCCCCGCGGGCGACGAGCTCGTCCAGCTGGGTCCGGGTGAACCACCGGGTGGCCTCCACCTCGGGCTCGTCCTCGTCCGGGTCGCCGTCCCGGGTCAGCTCGGCCAGGACCACGGCGACCGAGCCGCCGAAGACGCCCGTGTCGGGATAGACCTCGCCCAGGTCGGCCGCCACCGACGCCCGGGAGCCGGTCTCCTCGGCGAGCTCGCGCAGCGCCGAGGCTGCGGGCGACGCGTCGTCGGGGTCGACCATCCCGCGCGGGAGCTCCCACAGCCGCACCCCCGGTGCGGGGCGGTCCTGGAGCACGAGGAGCACCCGGTCCTGGGACTCGGCGTCCGCGTCGCCCGCGCCCGCAGGCCCGTCGCCCGTGCGCCCGTCGCGGCGCACGCAGACGCACACCGCCCCGGCCAGGCGGCGCTCCTCGTCCCCGAGCACGAGGCGCAGGTTGGGGCGGGTCCACCCGTCGGTCTCCCGCTCGGCCACCTGCACCTGCCAGCCGCCGTGCCGCTCGTCGGCCCACAGCGGCTGCCAGTCCAGGGGCTCGCAGGTCGGGGCGGCTCGCCGCCAGTCGTCGTCGCTCACGAGGGCAATCACACCAGACGCGCGCCCTCCGGCGGGGATGCGGGCGCAGCATGACGGCATACGGCCTCCTCTCGCCACCCCCGATCGGGCGGGGTCGGGGCGCACCGACGGGGGAGTAGGTTGTGGTGGCCACGGCCGGGGTCGACGAGAGGAGTGCCTGTGAGCGCGGCGACGACCACCGCAGCAGAGGAGGCGCGCCAGGGCGGGGCCCGCGCGGACAAGGCGCAGCGGCGACGCGACGAGCTCGCGGACGCCGCGCTGGAGACCCTCGCCCGCCTCGGCTACGCCCGCACCTCGCTGCGCGAGATCGCCCACCAGAGCGACCTGTCCCACGGCGTCGTCCACTACTACTTCGCCGACAAGCACGAGCTGATCGCCTACTGCGTGGGGCGCTACAAGCGCACCTGCGTGCGCCGGTACGACGAGCTCGTCGCGTCCGCCGCGACCTGCGCGGAGGTGCGCGACGGGATGGCCGCCGAGTGCCGCCGCACCATGGCCGAGGAGTGCACGATGCACCGGTTGTGGTACGACCTGCGCGCCCAGTCGATGTACGAACCCTCCCTGCGCGAGGTGGTGCACGGCGTCGAGGACGAGCTGCTGGAGATGATGCGGCACGTGACGCAGCGGTATGCCGACCTCGCCGGGGTCCCCGCGCCGCCGCCGCTGCTGGTCTACGCCGCCTTCGACGGGTTGTTCGAGCACTGCCTGGTGGCGCACTACCTCGGCGACGAGACGGCCGCGGAGACCCTGGAGCAGGGCCTGCGCGCCCTCTTCGACCAGGTGGCCCCCGCTTCCTGAGCGGGCCGGACCCGGGCGCTGCGACGCAGGCGGCGCCGCGGGCGGGGCCCGGCACGGCGGCTCAGGCGCTCGCGTCCCGGACGGCGCCCTCGGCGATCATCTCGGCGACGGCCGTGATGGTCAGGTAGGGATTGACACCCACGACGCCGGGCAGGAGGGAGCCGTCCACGACATACACCCCCTCGTGGCCGCGGAGCCGACCACCCGCGTCGGTCGCCTGCCCCAGCAGCACTCCACCCAAGGGGTGATAGGTGAAGCCGTCGCTGAAGGCCTTGCCCGTGCCGAACAGGTCCACGCGGTAGCTCGTGCCGGCGGCGCGGTTGATCGCGTCCAGGACCCGCTCGGTGGCCGCCACCGACGGGGCGGCATGCTCGGGCGACCAGTCCAGCGTGAGCCGGTCGCGTGCCGGGTCCCAGCCGAAGGACCCCCGCCTCGGGTTGTCCGTGATCGCCAGGTAGAGGCTCACCCAGGTCTCGATGCCCGCCGGCAGCGGAGCGATCTCGGCGAAGACGCGGTCCGCGCGGGCGGCGCCGGTCCAGGCGTCGATGCCGTGGACCGGGATCGTGGACTGCTTCATGCCGGTCGGGCTGGTGACGTGGTTGGCGCGGCCGACCATGATGTTGCCGTTCGGTCCCCAGCCCTGCCCGACGGCGTCCGGCAGGTCGGCGAGGGTCCCGTGCGCCTGCGAGCGCAGCAGCAGCTCGGTGGTGCCGACGCTGCCGCCGGCGAGGTAGACCCGCTTCGCCGCGACGGTGCCGGCGGGACGCATGGTGCCGTCCGGCCCGACCGACTCGATCGTCACGGTCCACCCACCCTGAGGGCGGCGCGCGAGCGTGGTGGCCCGCACGAGGGTGCGGATCGTGAGCCGTCCGGAGGCCCGGGCCAGCCTGAGGTAGGACTTCGTCAGGTCTCGCTTGCCGTGGTTGTTGCCGAAGATCACCTCCTGCGCGGTCGCGGAGGCAGGCGCCCTCCCCTCCGCCTCGGCCTGGAGGTGATCGGGGTCGTAGAGCGACGGCACCTCCACGACCGGGAAACCGGCCTTCTCCGCGGAGGCGCGGCCCACCCGTGAGAACTGGTAGTACGGCGACTCGGCGACGAAGGCTGCGTCGTGCGAGCGGACCCCGAGCGTCTGCTGGGCGCGCGGGAGGTATGTCGAGTAGAACGCGTCGGGGTTCACGTCCGGCATCCGCTCCTCGACCAGCGACCGGGGCGGGGCCACCGCCATCGCGCCGTTGACGAGCGAGCCCCCGCCGACGCCGCGCCCGGCATACACGCTCATCGAGGCGAAGTCGATGCGGTCCAGCACGCCGGGTCCGCGGGGGATGACCTTGTCGATCGGGACGCCGAGGAAGGTGGCGAGCGGCATCACCGTGCGGTCGCGGAACCACATGGACCGCTCGTCGGGCTCGGTCATCTTCGTGAAGACCTTGCCGTCCTTGCCGGGGGTGGACCAGTCCTGGCCCATCTCGAGCATCAGGACCTGGTGGCCGGCGGCGGTGAGGCGGTGACCGAGGACCGCGCCGCCGTAGCCGGACCCGACGATCAGGTGGTCGACGACGTCGTCGTCGTCGGTGCGAAGGCGCGGTGCGGCCGAGGCGGCCGGCGCGGTGAGGGACAGCGCGGAGGCGGTGAGGATCCCGCCGAGGACGGTGCGACGGCTCGGGGCCGGTGGCTGAGTCATGGGGAGAAACTAGCTGCGATCAGACAATTGCGCTGTGTGACAACGGTTTTGATGAACTCCAGGTCGCAACGGGGTGGTCGGCGGGCAGCATCGGGCGCGAGCGGGCGGGGTGGCTGCCAGGTGGTGGCGGGTGCGGGAGCGCGGGGTGAGCGGCTCGTCCTTGCAGGTCTGCTGGCCGGCGCCGCGGCAGCCCGAATCTCCTGGAAGTTTTGGTGCACTCAGTGCAAGAGAGCTAGTCTGGCGACGTGCAGACCCGACGTGACCTCGCCAAGCTCGAGACCCGCGCGGCCCTCGTCGAGGCCGCCGTCGAGCTGCTCCGCGAGGAGGGCCTCGCGGCGCTGTCCGCCGATGCCATCGCGGCGCGGGCCGGGGTGTCGCGCCGGACCTTCTTCAACTACTTCCCCACCACCGACGCGGTCCTCGCCGTCCCCTCGATCGACTTCCTGGGGGCGGCCCTCGCGGCCTTCCGCGCCCGGCCCGTCGACGAGCCGCTGATCGACTCGTTGTCCGCGGCCCTCAGCGCCCCCGACATGGACCTCGTCGAGCGGTTCGCGACCGTCGTCCGCTCCTGCTGCGCCGACGCCACCGCCGACCGCGTCGAGCGTGAGGTCTGGGGGCAGGCCGAGGCCGAGGTCGCCTCGGTCCTCGCCGGGCGCCTGGGTGCCGAACCCGACTCCCTGCGGCTGCAGGTGCTGTCCGCCTGCGTCCTCGCCACGGGCCGGGCTGCGCTCCTCGCCTGGGTGGCGGCCGTGCCGGCCTCCGCCGCGCCCGACGCCGGCGCCGCCGACACCACCACGCCTGACTCCACCGTCACCGTCTCCACCCACCTGCGGGAGCACCTGGTCGCTGCCTTCGGCTACCTCGACCAGGGCCTCAGCGGGGCCCCCGCCTGACCCCACCCGGCCACCTCGACCTGCTGGAGCACCTACCTATGGCCTCCCTGCTCTATCGCCTCGGACTCTTCTCGGCCCGCAAGCCCTGGGCCGTGATCCTCGCGTGGCTCCTCCTGCTCGGCGGGGCCGGCGGTGCTGCCGCCGCGCTGCACCAGCCGCTGAGCACCCAGATGTCCGTCCCCGGACTGCAGTTCGAGCGCACCCTCGAGCGGCTCAAGAAGGAGCTTCCCGCCGCGTCCGGTGGCGTCGGGACCGTGGTCTTCCAGTCTCGGACCGGCACCTTCACCCCCGCCCAGAAGGCTGCCGTCGCCGCGGCCATCAGAGAGTGGAAGGCCCAGCCGGCCGTCGCCGGGGCGCTCGACCCCTTCGTCCTGCAGGCCCAGCTCGACGGCAGCAGCAGCAAGCTCGCCGCCGGCCAGCGCCAGCTCGACGCCAACCAGGCCAAGATCGACGCCGGTGCGGCCAAGATCACCGCCGGCCGTCAGCAGCTCGCCGCCAAGCAGTCCCAGCTGCGCGCCGCCGCCACGGCGGGGTTGATCAAGCCGGCGCAGGCCGCGGCATACCAGAAGCAGGTCGACGCCGGTGCCGCCCAGCTCGCGGCCGCCGACCGCCAGCTCGCCGACGGGCGCGCCAAGCTCGCGGCGGGCAAGGCGCAGCTGCAGCTCGGCAAGCGGGAGGCCGACCTGGCCAAGGGCACCCGCTTCGTGTCCCAGGACGGCACCACGGCGATGACGCAGGTGCGCTTCACGAGCGAGACCAACGCGGTCGCGCCCGAGGAGCGTCGCAAGGTCGTCGCCGCCAAGGACCAGCTCGCGGCCGCGGGGGTCACCGCCCACTTCGGCAAGGAGCTCACCGACGACGTGTCGAGCATCGCCGGCCCTGGCGAGGTCCTCGGCATCGTCGTCGCCGGCCTGGTGCTGCTCGTCATGCTCGGCACCCTCGTCGCGGCCGGGCTGCCCCTGCTCATGGCGCTCATCGGGGTGGCCGTCGCGATCAGCGTGGTGATGGCGGTCAGCAAGTTCACCGTCCTCACCTCGACCACGCCCACCCTCGGGCTGATGATCGGCATCGCCGTCGGGATCGACTACGCGCTGTTCATCGTCAACCGGCACCGCCAGCAGCTCAAGGCCGGCATGGACCGCACCGAGTCGATCGCCCTGGCCATCGGCACGGCGGGCAACGCGGTCGGGTTCGCCGGCACCACGGTCTTCATCGCGCTGGCCGCCCTGGCGGTGACCGGGATCGGCTTCCTGGCGACCATGGGCTTCGCGGCTGCCGGGTCCGTCCTGTGCGCCGTGCTCGTCAACCTCACCCTGCTCCCCGCGCTGGTCTCCCTCGCCGGGCACCGGATCATGCCCGGGCGGGTATGGCGCAAGCACGGCTTCGACGACCGTGGCCGCCCGAACCAGGCCGAGCACCGCCCTGACGAGGAGCACCTCGACCGGGGCTGGGGTGCGGCCGTCACCCGCCGGCCCGTGCTGGCGATCCTCGCGAGCCTCGTGCTGGTGGCGCTGCTCGGCTTCCCCGCGGCGGGGCTGCGCCTCGGGCTGCCGGACGGTGGCAGCGAGCCCGAGTCGTCGACGGCCTACCAGGCCTACTCCACGATCGAGAAGAAGTTCGGTGCGGGGGCCAACGGCCCGGTCATCGCCGTCGCCTCGCTGCCCGCGGGCCTGTCCGCGACCGACGCGAAGCGCAAGCAGCTCGACGTGGGCGAGCGCCTCGCCGCGGTGGCCGGGCTCGACCGGGTGCTGCCCGCCGGACTGTCGGAGGACCGCCGCACCGCGGTCTACCAGGCCATCCCGCACGGCGGCCCGGCCGACGCCGAGACGGTGCGCACGGTCAAGCAGATCCGCGAGGAGGCGCCCACCATCAAGGAGCGCACCGGCGCCGACGTGGAGATCACCGGCGCCACCGTCGCCAACATCGACATCTCCGCCAAGCTCGCCTCGGCGCTGCCGATCTACCTGGTGATCGTGGTCGGGCTCTCGCTCGTGCTGCTGCTCATGGTCTTCCGCTCCCTGGTGGTGCCGTTCATCGCGACCGGCGGCTTCCTGCTCTCGCTGGTCGCGGCCTTCGGCGGCGTGGTGGGGGTCTACCAGAACGGCGTGCTCGGGCCGGTCTTCGCGGTGCACCGGCCGTCCGCGGTCCTGAGCTTCCTGCCGATCCTGCTGATCGGCGTCCTCTTCGGCCTGGCGATGGACTACCAGATGTTCCTCGTGTCCGGGATGCGCGAGGCGCACGTGCACGGGCAGGACGCCCGCACCGCGGTCCGCAGCGGCTTCAGCCACGCGGCGGCGGTGGTCACGGCGGCGGCGATCATCATGGTGTCGGTGTTCGCGGGCTTCATCTTCGCCCACCTGACGATGATCCGGCCGATCGGCTTCGGGCTTGCGCTGGGCGTGCTGATCGACGCCTTCGTGGTCCGGATGACGCTGACCCCGGCCGTGATGCACCTGCTCGGCGAGCGTGCCTGGTATCTCCCGCGCTGGCTGGACCGGATCGTCCCCGACGTCGACGTCGAGGGCGTGAAGCTCGTCGACAAGGTGGCCAACCACCCCCACGCCTGAGACCTACCACCGGTCGTCGGATCCGCCTGCTCTCGCCGCCCAGGCGGATCCGACCGCCCCCGGTAGGTTGGGGTGGCACAGCCCGATCCGGTCCCCCCCCCACGGAAGGCCCCCTCATGCCCCACCCCGTCACGATGGTCGCCCGCGCCTGCCTCGGTGCTCTCTTCGTCGGAGGCGGTCTGAACCAGCTGACCGGCGACCCGACCTATCCCGCCGCGCTGGTCGACCAGGCCAAGGAGCGTTACGGCCTGCCCCAGCTGCCTTCCTCCCGAGACCTGGTGCGGCTCAACGGCGCCCTGATGACCGCGGGTGGCGCGGCCCTCGCCCTCGGTGTCGTGCCCCGCCGCGCGGCCCTGCTGCTCGCGGGCCTGCTGCAGCCGACCAACGTCGTCGGTCACGCCTTCTGGACCATGGACGACCCGGGCAAGGCCTTCGCCGAGCGCAACCACTTCATGAGCAACGTCGCCGTCACCGGCGGACTGCTCCTCGCCGCCCGGGACTGACCGGCGCGATCGGCGGCGATCCGGGCGTATGCCGAGCCTGGTCCGGGCGCGTCCGCAGGCTCAGTCGAGCAGCGCCCGGATCGTCCGGGTCCACTCCTCGACCGTGCCGTCGGTCTGCCAGGTGCTGTGTCGCAGCAGCACGCCGTCCATGTAGGACCCCACCACCCTGGCCCGCCGCTCGGGGTCCGGGACGCCCAGCTCCCCGAACCAGCCGACGAGGTCGCGCTCGTTGCGCAGCTGGCGGGGCGAGATGTCCACCCCCGCCATCCCCAGGGCGATGGCGGCCCGGCATGCCACGGCGAGGGGGCCGTCCACACCCATTCGGATGAACTTGGCGAGGTGCTCCGCTGCCTGGTCGAGCCCGGCGAAGGCTGCCTCCACCCCGATCTCCTGGGAGGCCCGCTGGTCCTCGGCGGAGATCTCCTCAAGCACCGCGGCCTCGAGCGACTGCCGGTCGGGAAGTAGTTCGCGGTGCTGCCCAAGGGAATTCCCACCCGCCGGTCCACCGCGCGATGGGTTAGCGCGCGAGCGCCGCCCTCGGCCAGCAGCTCCAGGGCGGCCTCCAGCACCTGGGCGCGTCGGTCGGTCACGACCCTCAGTATGCCGAGAAATACCCATTGTCATGGCATGACAACAGGTGTTGTAATCTCCGTCAGAGGCCGCCCGCTCCCGGGGGCCGGGCGCGCGAGGGGGACGCGCCCGACCCCGGGGCGGGCGGCTCCTCTGCGCCCGGACCGCTGTCACCAGCTCGTCGGCACTCCCACTCCCTGCGTGGCTCGCCCCCTCCGCGAACCCGCACCCGGAGTCCGCTCGCCCGAGGCTGCGATCCGCAGGGACGGACGAGCCGCGCGGCGTTCAGCCCGCGCAGAGATCACGCCGTCGGTAACCCACCAGTCCGATCACGGTCAGCAGCACGGCCAGGCCCGCGCAGACCAGCGCCGGACCGGGGTCGAAGGGGTCCGCGGGCGGCTGGGACAGGGGCGCGAAGGGGGTCGCCCGCACCACCCGGTCGGGCAGGCCCACAGCCGCGCCGAACCATCCCATCACCAGCGACCAGCTCACGACGAGCCAGGGCAGCACGGCCAGCCGGGGTGCCCACCCGTGGACGGCCACGGCGAGGCCGGTGATCACCAGGACGCCGGGCAGCTGGGCGAGCGCGGCCACCAGCAGGGTGCCGAAGAGCCCCACGTCACCCACGAACTGCGGCAGCGCCAGGAAGATCCCGATCACGACCAGCGCCAGCGTCGGCGCCCAGGTCGCAGGCACCAGGTGGCTGAGCAGCAGCCGGGTGCGGGAGGTGTCGGTCGACAGCAGCAGCTCGGCGTGGCCGCGCTCCTCCTCCCGCCGCAGCAGCGCGAAGAGCTGCAGGGAGAGCACGGCGACCAGGGGCACGAGGACGCCGATGATGGCGACGTAGAACGCGTCGGTGAGGCTCGCCGCCCCACCCCCCATCCGCCGGAAGCGGTCGGCCAGGTCCGGGGACTCGCGGAGCAGGTCGTCCGTGGACGCCGCGAGCGTGCCCATCCCGTAGGCGAAGATCGCCAGCCCCGCGGTCCACGAGCGCACCGTGGTGTGGCCCAGCCGCTTGGCGAGGGTCGTGGCGTCCCGCAGCTCCCAGGTCGCGCGGGCGGGCCCGAGGCCGGCGGCACGCAGCCCGGCGCCGTGGTCCCGGCGCCCCTCGAGGACCATCGCGAAGGTGATCAGCAGCGCGGTGAGGGCGGCCGGGAGCAGGAGCACCGACCAGCGGTTTCCGGCATACGGCTGCGACAGGGCGGGCCACTCCAGGGGAGAGGCCCACTGCAGCAGGGGGTTGCGCGGGGTCGCACCGTCCCCGAGGGCCCGCGCCGCGTAGGCCGCACCCAGGGTGCCGAGCGCGAGTCCCCGTGCGCCCCGCGCGGACTCGCAGACCTGGGCGGCGACGGCGCCGACGCCCGCCCACACCGCCGTGCCGAGCGTGACTGCCAGCCCCAGCACGAGCGAGCCCCGCGGATCGCCGCTGGGCCCCAGCAGCGACACCCCGGCGAGCAGGCCGAGCAGGCCGCAGGCGCCGAGCGTGACCAGCAGCGCGGCGGCCAGCGGTGCGTGGCGCCCGACGGTGCCGGAGCGCAGCAGCTCCAGCCGTCCGTCCTCCTCCTCGGCCCGGGTGGCGTTGACGACGCCGAGCAGCGCCATGATCGCCGCCACCGTGACGAGGAAGGTGCCCACCCGCCACATGACGAAGGCGCCCACGTGGAGCAGGTCGTACGGCGGGCCGAGGATCGCCCGCATCGTGGGCTTGCCGGCCAGCGACTCGGCCATCGCCACCCCCGCCGGCCCCTCGGGGACCGCCGTGCGATAGGCCGCCGCCGACGCGGGGAACATCGAGGCCAGGACGAGCAGCCAGGCCGGCCAGGACCACCGGGTGCGACGCAGCAGCGCGCGGGCGAGGAAGCCCGTGCCGGTGAGGGTGCTCATCGCCCACCCTGCTCCGGCTCGCCCCCGGGCCGCCCGCCCTCGTAGTGCCGCAGGAAGAGCTCCTCCAGGGTGGGCGGGGAGCTGCTCAGCGACCGCACGCCCAGCGGGGCGAGGCGGGCGAGCAGCTCGGACAGGGCCTCCGGCTCGGCGTGGCAGGTGACCCGGTCGCCCTCGACGAGCAGGTCGTGGACGCCGTGGATGTCGGCGAGGTCG
Organism: Arsenicicoccus dermatophilus; assembly: GCF_022568795.1. Classification (NCBI taxonomy): domain Bacteria; kingdom Bacillati; phylum Actinomycetota; class Actinomycetes; order Micrococcales; family Intrasporangiaceae; genus Arsenicicoccus; species Arsenicicoccus dermatophilus. The sequence goes on from NZ_JAKZHU010000001.1 coordinate 42,201, forward strand.
AGCGGCTGGGGATGGGCCACCGTCGCGGTGACCAGGGTGCGGGTGAGGTGGCGCAGGTCCGCGAGGGTCCCCGACTCGACGATCCGGCCGGCCTTGACGATGCTCACCCGGTCGCAGAGGGCCTCGACCTCGCTGAGGATGTGGCTCGACAGCAGCACCGTGCGGCCGCGGTCGCGCTCGCGGCGGATCTCGTCGGTGAAGGCCCGCTCCATCAGCGGGTCCAGGCCGCTGGTGGGCTCGTCGAGGAGCAGCAGGTCGACGTCGGACGCCAGGGCGGCCACGAGGGCGACCTTCTGGCGGTTGCCCTTGGAGTAGGTCCGGCAGCGCTTGCGGGGGTCCAGCTCGAACAGCTGCAGCAGCTCCTCGCGGCGCCGCTCGTCCAGGCCGCCCCGGGACCGGCCGAGCAGGTCGATGGCCTCGCCGCCGGTGAGCCCCGGCCACAGGTTGACGTCACCGGGCACGTAGGCGAGGCGACGGTGCAGCGTGGGGGCGTCGCTCCAGGGGTCGCGACCGAGGACGCTCACGCTGCCCCCGTCGGCGCGCAGGAGCCCGAGCAGGATCCGGATCGTCGTGGACTTGCCTGCTCCGTTGGGGCCCAGGAAGCCGTGCACGTCCCCGCGCCGGACCCGCATCGTCAGCCCGTCGAGCGCCCGCGTGGAGCCGAAGATCTTGGTCAGGTCCTGGATCTCCAGGGCGAGGCCGGTGGGTTCGTCAACCATGTGACTGCTCCGCGGGGTCGGTGGTGAGCCAGGCGAGGCGCGCCGGGACACCCTGACCCTAACCAGGTTTCACACCTTTGTGAATAGTCAGAGCATTGTGTCGTGAGTGAACTCCGGTTACCGTCCTGGTATGACGGCTGGTCGGGAAGACGCGCGCCACGCCTTCGTCGACCGCATGGGCGACCTGGGTGCAGGCAGCGGCATGCCTCGTATGGCGGCACGCACCTTCTCCCACCTCCTGAGCCTGGACGACGCGGCCGCGACCGCCGCCGACCTGGCCGAGGCGCTGGACGTCAGCCCGGCGGCGATCTCCGGGGCGGCGCGCTACCTCGAGTCCGTGGGGCTCGTCCGCCGCACCCGTGAGCGGGGCTCCCGGCGCGACCTGTTCGTGCTGCAGGAGGAGGTCTGGTCCGACTACGTCGCCCGCAGCCTGGACCTGCTGCGGGTGTGGGGAGAGGTGCTGGTCGAGGGTTCGCAGGCGGTGCCCGACGGCGCGGCCCGACGACGGCTCACGGAGAACGCCGCGTTCTTCGACTACCTCGCTGACGAGCTGGACGACTCGATCACCCGCTGGCAGGCCGGCCTCGGCACGGGCCGGGTCCCGCCCGGCACGCGCGAGCAAGGCGCCCCGGCCTAGCGGAGGCTCAGGCCCGCACGACGCGCGCCCCGCCCGCCTCCCGGGCGCACTCGACCAGCTCCAGGCCGCGCGCGATCGCCTCGGCCAGCCGCTCGTCGTCCGCCCCCACGGTCACCACGCCGATCGAGGCGGTGACCAGGGGGCTCTCGGCCGAGGCGTCCAGCCGGGTCAGCGGCTCCAGGGCGCAGGTGAGCGGGGAGTCGTCGGTCGGCGGGCGGGTGACCACGAAGGTTCCTTCGGCATACCGCACGCACAGGTCGCGGCTGCCGCACCGGGCTCGCAGCTCGGTGGTCACCCGCCGCACGACCGCGTCAGCCGCCTCCCGGCCCAGCCCGTGGGCCACCGTCGTGAGGGTGTCCAGGTCGATCACGGCGAGCTGGGCCCCGGCCGTCCCGGAGACGTCGAGCTCGGCGAGGTGCATCCGGTTGGGCAGCCCGGAGACGGCGTCCAGCGTCGTGAGCGGTCGCACGGTGGCGAGCCGGTGCTCGTCGACGCGGGCCACGCCGGCCTGGTCCGCCTCGGTGTCGGGCGGGACCTGACGGACGCGCTGCCAGACGGCGAGCGCGCGTTCCGCGGAGCGCGCCTGGGTCTCGTGGACGCGCGCCAGGCAGTCCTCGCGCGCCTGCCGGACCCGGGCGGCCTCGACCAGGTCGCCCTGCTCCTCCAGGAGCTCGACCAGGTCGGCGAGGAGCTCGGCGAGGTGGCCGTCGGGCAGGCGTCGGGCGAAGCTCTCCAGGAGCTGCCGGCCCTCGTCGTGGCGCCCCTCGAGCAGGCCCAGCCGCGCCAGCACCCGCACCACGGTGCAGGCGTTCGTGACGTCGCGCATGTCCTCGGGTCGCGGCAGGCCGGCGGCGAGACGCCGGGCCCCGGCGACATCACCCGCGTCCAGCCGGGCCAGCGCCCGGACGGCCCGGATGTGGCCGGCGAGCTCGGGCCAGCCGCGCAGCGCCAGCCGTTCCGCCGCCTCCAGTCCCGGGACCTCCAGGGCCAGGCCGGTGCCCCGGACGCTGTGCAGGTCGTAGAGGTTGATGACGGCGAGGGCCTCGATCGCGCACGAGTGCCGGGTGTCCTCCAGGCCCCAGCCGGTGCGGAAGCCGCGGGCCAGCAGGATCGCCTCGAGATAGAGCTCGGCCGCCCGGTCGGGGTCGACCACCTGCAGCGCGACGCCGAGGTCGTGGACGGCCTGGGCCAGGGCCACCGCGTCGTCGCACCGACGGGCGAGGGCCACCTCGGCCTCGTGCGCGGCCACGGCCTCCTCGGCCAGACCCAGCTCGGCGAGCACCCCCGCCTGCAGCCCCAGCGCCCGGGTGGTCCACCGAGGGTCGACCTTCCCCTCGTCCAGGACTCGCGCCGTGGTGGCGATCACCTCGTCGAGCCGCTGCTCGCGCCAGGCGACGAAGGCCTCGAGGACCTGCCGCCCCGGCCCCTCACCGACCGCGTCGAGCCCGGACCGGAGCGCCTTGGGAGCGGCATAGCGAGCGGACCACAGGCGCTCGAGCAGACGCTCCTCGCGGGTAGGTGGCTCCTCCGAATTCACGCCGACAGCATAGGGGCCCTGGTCAGGGCGTCGGCTCGGTCGAGGCCACGGCCCGCCCCGACCGAGGTGGCGGCCGGAGCGCGTGTACTACCGACAGCGACCGGGTATGACCAGGAACGACCGGGGCGCACCCGTTCCGGGAACGGCGATCGAGAGGAGCCCGCCATGGGTCTCGACGACAAGTTCGACAACGCTGCGCAGGACGCGTCCGGCAAGCTCAAGGAGGCTGCGGGCAAGGCCAGCGGCGACCGCGAGATGCAGGCCGAGGGCAAGGGCGACCAGATGGCGTCCGACCTCAAGCAGGCCGGCGAGAAGGTCAAGGACGCCTTCAAGCACTGACCACGCCGACGCTGCCGGGGTTCACGGACGCCGTGGCCCCGGCAGCGTCGTCCCAGGGGTATGTCGGGCGCTCAGGCGCGCCCGGCCAGCGCCCGCGCCATGGGCGGCACGACCTGCGGGCCGTGCAGCGCCAGGGCCGAGTAGACCTGCACGAGCGAGGCGCCCGCGTCGAGCATCGCCAGCGCGTGCTCCGGCGTCCGCAGCCCGCCCACCCCGATGATCGGGATGCGGCCCCCGCTCTCCCGGGCGACCAGGCGCACGACGTCCAGCGACCGCAGCCGCAGGGGCGCACCGGACAGGCCACCCGCCTCGTCGGCATACCGCCGCTCGGACGCCGCGAGACCCGCCCGGGACAGGGTGGTGTTGGTGGCGATGATCCCCGCGACCTGCTCGTCGAGGCAGACCCCGACCAGGTCGGCGAGCGCGGCGTCGGTGAGGTCGGGGGCGACCTTGACCCAGATCGGGACGGCCCGGCCGAGGGCCCGCCCGTCGGCCTGCAGCGCGGACACGATCGCCCGCAGCGCGTCCTTGTCCTGCAGCTCGCGCAGGCCGGGGGTGTTGGGCGAGGAGACGTTGATCGCGACGTAGTCCGCGTGCCGGGCCAGCCGCCCGAAGGAGTAGCGATAGTCCTCGACCGCGTCCTCCAGCGGGGTCACCTTGGACTTGCCGAGGGAGATGCCCAGCGTGCCGGCGGGCCGATGGCGGTCCAGCCGGGCGGCGAGGGCGTCGGCCCCGGCGTTGTTGAAGCCCATGCGGTTGATCACCCCGTCGCTCTCCGGCAGGGCGAACAGGCGTGGCCGCGGGTTGCCCGGCTGCGGGTGCCGGGTCACGGTCCCCACCTCGACGAAGCCGAAGCCCAGCGCCGGCCACACCGACAGGGCGTGCCCGTCCTTGTCCATGCCGGCCGCCAGACCCACGCGGTTGGCGAAGCGCACCCCGCCGACCGTCACCGGGTCGTCCGTGCGGGTCAGCCGGGCCAGGGGAGCCAGCAGCTGCGGACGCCGGTCGGCCAGGGACATCGCGGTCACCGTGCGGCGGTGCACGGTCTCGGCGTCACCACCGGACACGGCATACAGGGAGGGGCGCAGCAGCGAGTCGTAGAACCGGTCGAGGAGGGTCACGACCCCCATTGTCGCAGCCGGTGCGAGGGCCCGGGCAGCGGTGGGGCTAGCCTGCGGGCATGCAGCGGACGGTGGGCGAGCGCGTCGACATCAGGTTCACCAAGTGGGACGGCGGGCGGCACTGGGAGTATGCCGCGCGGTATGCCGGCCACGACGCCCACGGCCGCTGGCTGTGGATGCCTGCCGGCACCCCGCTCGCCCGGCCCGGCCGCAGCGAGGTCGCCGAGCACGACGCGGTGATGTGCGTGCCGCGCGAGTCCGGCCACGTGCTCACCACCCACGCCGCACCCCACGGCGTCCGGCACTACGTCGACATCACCACCCCGCCGCTGTGGTCCCGGATCGGGGGGATCCTCACCGTCAGCATGGTCGACCTGGACCTCGACGTCGTGGAACGGCGCGACGGCTCGTCCTACCTCGACGACGAGGACGAGTTCGCCGATCACCAGCTCGAGATGGCCTATCCGCCCGAGCTCGTCGTCCACGCCGAGGCCGAGGCGCAGCGCCTGATGGCCGCGGTCGTCGCCCAGGAGGAGCCCTTCGCCGCGGACGCGGAGTCCTGGCTGGCGCGCGGGCGGGAGCTCCCCGGCGTCTGACCAGGCGGCACGCCGAAGGCCGGTCACCCGCCGACGAGCGGGGGACCGGCCTACGACCGTCGTGCCTGCTCAGGCGACCTTGGCCTTGTCGGGGGCCACGATCGTCGGCAGCGCCGCGTCGACGATCTGCTGGAACGCGCGGGCGCCGAGGACCTTGCGCCTGGGACGCGAGGTCTCCTGCAGCTGGCAGGCCGAGGCGGCCGCACGACGACGCTGGATGGGCGTGATCATGCCCATCCAGAACTGCACGTGGTGACCGAGCTCGTGGGCGACGACCCCCTGCCGGGCGATGTCGCCGTAGCCGAGCTCGTCGTAAGCCTGCAGGATGCCGTCGCCCATGATGATGCGGTCGCCGGGCACGATGCCGGGGACGACCTCCTGCCCCCACGCGGTGAACCAGTCGGCGTCCGTGAAGGCCGCGGTGCGGTCCTTGATCCAGGTGCGCAAGACGGTGGGACGAGGGCCCCGCGGCGCGGCGGGACCCTCGGGGCGGCCCGGCCTCGTGGAAGGTCGGCGAGCTGTCGCGTCAGCGGTTGCGGTGTGATCCTCGGTAGTCGCCCGTGAGCCCAGCGCCACCCGAGTGGCCTTCACCCCGGGGGGCGACGTGCTCGACCTCCACGACCTCCTTGGCCAGGTCCGCCGACACGGTCTCCTCACGGGTGACCCGGTCGACGAAGACGCGCACCCGCTCCACCGGGATCACCTGGGTGACGACGCGCTCCTCGTGCAGCACGATCTCGTGCACCGGCGCGGCCTCGCCGTGCTCGTCGAGCGCCACGGGACGGTGCTCGCGAGAGGCCTCGACGGCTGCGGCCTTCGCGGGGTTGCCCGCGAGGTCCTGCTCGCGGTCGTGCTCGTCGACGGGGATCTCCTCGACGACGAGCTCCTCCCGGCGGACGACGACCGTGCGCTCCTCGGTCACCACGCGCTTGGACAGGCGCAGCCGACCGGTCACCACCGGGCGGGTGGTGACGAAGAGCTCCTCCTCGTGGCGGGTCATGGCGACCCCGCCGGCATCGTTGCCGGTCAGGTGGGTGCGTTCGGTGGCGTCGAGCTCGGTGCGGGCCCGTTCCTCGTAGGTGCGCTCGGTCTCCAGGACGTGGTCGGGGTGGTTGGGGTCGTACCGGTCACTCGTCTGGTCCCGCATCTTGGCTCCTGTGCGTCAGAGGGGTATTCGTCACAGACCTACCCGGTGCGTGGGGAAGGTATGCGCCGGGGCGGCGGGCTGAAGCGGTACCCGGGTGAGCCGACGCGTTAGCGTGGGGCCAATCGGGACCACGGAAACAGGAGCACCATGTCCGACCAGCATGAGGACCTGCCACGACGCGGAGGGCGCTCCGACGTGCCCCGCAGCGGGGCCAGGCGCGGCGGGCCGCCGCGGTCCGCGGGGCCTGGACCTGCGCCTTCCTGGCAGGAGGAGCCTCGGCCTGCTGCGCCTCGGCCCGGGGAGCCCCGGGCTGCGGCTCGTTCGGCCGGAACCAGAGCTGCTGTCCCCCGGTCCGGTGAGGCCCGGCCTGCGGCGTCTCGTCCGGGGGAGCTGCGGGCTGCTGTGTCCCGGTCGGGGGAGGCCCGTCCTGCCGCGTCCCGGTCTGCCGCGCCTCGGCCCGGGGAGCCCCGGGTCCCGTCCCGTTCGGGGGAGACGCGGGCTGCTGTGTCCCGTTCGGGGGAGGCCCGGGCTGCTGTGTCCCGTTCGGGGGAGGCCCGGGCTGCTGTGTCCCGTTCGGGGGAGGCCCGGGCTGCTGTGTCCCGTTCGGGGGAGGCCCGGGCTGCTGTGTCCCGGTCCAGGGAGACCCGAGTCGCTGCCTCTCGGTCTGCCGGGCCCCGGGCAGACGCCCCCACGGAGCAGCGCCACCCCCGCGGCTCGACGGTCCACGACGTCCGCCGGCCCGGTCGGCGGCGCCGGGCTCCGCGCGTGCTGGGTGGGGCGGCGGTGCTGGCACTGCTGGGAGGCGGTGGCGCGTATGCGGCATACCACCAGGGGCTCTTCGGGGGCGTGGGCCCGGGCCCGGCCGAGGTGGTGCCCGGTCGTGCCGTGGGGTACGTCCGCCTCGACCTCAACCCCGACCTGGGGCAGAAGATCGCGGCCTTCCGCCTGATGAGCACGCTCCCCGAGGTCAAGGACGCGATGGGGGAGGACAAGGACCCCCGTAAGGCCGTCCTCGAGATGGCCAAGGGCGAGGACCGCGCCCTGAAGGACGTGGACTTCGACCGGGACGTCAAGCCCTGGCTGGGCGAGCGCGCCGCATCAGCGGCCTACCTGCCGGCCGACGGCGCGGGTCTGGTGCCGCTGCTCGTGCTGGCGGTGACCGACGAGACCAAGGCTCGGGCCGGGCTGCCCAAGCTGGGGGTGGACCAGGCGACGACGGACCTGCGGTTCCGCCACGGCTACGCCATCGTCGCCCCCAAGGGCAAGGGCGACGCGGTGCTGACCGCCGCGGCCGCGAGCACCCTCGCCGACAACCCGCACTTCCAGGCCGACATGGCGGACCTGGGCAGCGACGGGCTGATGTCCTTCTGGGGAGACCTCACGACGCTGGCCAAGGCCGACCTGCGACCCCTGGTCGACGCGATGGACCGGGCCACGCAGTCCCCGCGACCGGCGGGAGCCACCCGACCCTCCCCGGGCGCCACCCCTGCCGATGTCGCCGGGCTGAAGACGCAGCTCGACCGGGCCGGGCGGCTCGCGGCGGCGGTCCGGCTCGATCCCGGTCACGTCGAGCTCGCGGGCATCCAGCGTGGCGCCCGGCGCACCGCGAGCGAGGTCGTCACGGACAAGGTCGACATCGGTGCCGTGCCCGCGGGGACGATGCTCAGCCTCGGCGTCGCAGGCGCCGGCCAGGCCGTGCGCGAGAACTGGCCCTCGGTGCTGAAGGAGCTGGATCGTCAGCACGCGAGCGACCCCCGCTCACCGTCGTCGAGCGAGCTGGTGGCCCAGGTGCGGCAGTCCCTCGGGCTCGCCCTCCCGGACGACCTGACCACCCTGCTCGGCAAGCAGCTCGTGCTGAGCGTCGCCGACCAGGACCTGGGCGCGGTCGACGACCAGCACCCGCTCCTCGCAGGCATCCGCGTCACCACCGATGCCGCCAAGGGCGAGCGCGTCGTGCGCGCGATGCAGGCCAAGCTCGGCCAGCAGACGGGGGCCCAGCCGGACGCGCTCCCCCTGAGCGCCAAGGCCAACGGCCAGACCCTCACGGTCGCCTTCGACCAGGCCTATCGCGACACCCTCGCGCAGGGCGGCACCCTCGGGGCCGAGGAGGACTTCCGCAAGGCCGTCCCGTCCACCTCCTCGACGACCTCGCTCTACCTCTCCCTGGACCGGCTCGAGCCGAGCTATCTGGACCAGGTGCCCGCCGACCGGCGCGCGCTGGTGCGGGCCCTGCGCAGCATCGGTCTGGTCTCCGACCAGACTGGGACGAGCGACGGCAGCTTCGCGCTGCGGCTCGTCGTCGACTGACGAGCACCTGGAGCGCCATGCCACCCCGCGTCCGCACCCTCGACGAGGTCGACGAGTCCCGCCTGCTGCCCTGGGCACTGGCCAGCGCCGCGGAGGCGCGCACCGCCCTTCGGCATACCCTCGCCGGGAAGGAGGTCTCCGACCGCACCGTCGACGAGGCCGTGCAGGTGCTCTCCGAGCTGGTCGCCAACGCCGTCCAGCACGGTGCCCCCCTCGCCGACGACGTCCTCCGCGTCCACTGGACCCTGCGCAAGGGCGTCGTCGAGGTCGACGTGACCGACGCGGGTGGCGCCCACCACCCGCAGCCGGTCCGCATCACCCCCTGGCAGACCCGCGGACGGGGGCTGCGCATCGTGCGGGCCTATGCCCACGAGTGGGGGGTCCTCGACCAGCCCGCCGGGATCGTCGTGTGGGCCTCCCTGGGCGGCCCCTCCCGGCGCCGGACCCGCTGAGCCCCGTCCGGTTGCGGCTAGGGTGGCCCCATGGGCAAGGCATCTCGTCGCAAGGGCGACACCACCAAGACGCGTCCCGCGCCGTTCGTGCGCCGTCCCTTCGAGGGCCTGGACGGCGAGACCGACCTGGTCGCCATGCGGGAGATCGTCCCCGCGGCCACAGCGACCCTGGCCCTGCGCGAGCCCATCGGCGACATCTCCTCCGTCTCGGTCTGCACCGTGCTGCCGATGGCCTGGCCGGGACTGCGCCGCGCCGACGGCGAGGTCCTCGTCGGGCTGCAGTCCGGCACCTCCAGCGGTGACGCCTCCCGCGACCTCGCCCAGGCGATCCTGGTCGCCGCGCAGACCGAGCCAGGCAACCCCGTCGCGACGCTCACCCTCGCCACGGCCGAGACCCCCCGGCTGCAGGACCTGATCGACCCCGCGACCCCGGTCGAGATCGAGGTGCACGAGGGCTTCGAGTTCTGGGTGCCCGAGGGCGAGCTCGACGCCGAGGGTCGTGAGTCGCTGCAGCGGGCCAACGAGTCCGCCATCCCCACCGTCAAGCTCGACGGCGTCGCCTCGGCCTACTGGTGCGAGATCGGCGAGCGCACCTATGTCCGCCAGGTCCTGGCCGACGACGAGGACGCCGCCACCGACGCCCTGGCCCGCCTGCAGGCCCGCGGCCAGTCCTCGCTCGACGAGTCGCACCGTCTGCTCGGCGCCTTCCGCGCGTGCGGGCTGCTCGTGCCCGTGTGGGAGGTCGACCCCGAGGCCGAGCCGGAGAGCTGGGCCGCGCCGATGCGGCAGATGAGCGAGCGGTATGCCGAGGCGCTGGCGGCCACCGAGCCGCTGACCGCCGACGAGCGTCGTGCCCGCTCCGGTCTGCAGAGCCGACAGATCACCCTGCGCTGAGCGGGTGGCCCCAGGTGACGCAGACCCCGCCGGGTGCGACCGGGCCCGATGCGGCCGGTCCTGGGACGAGCCGGCCTGACGCGGCCGGCGCAGGCGCGTCGGTGGCCGTGATCATCCCGGCCAAGGACGAGGCCGCGCGCATCGCCGCCACCGTCCGGGCGGCCCTCGGGCTGCCCGGGGTCGACCTCGTGGTGGTCGTGGATGACGGCTCGCGCGACGCCACCCAGGACATCGCGTCGCAGGCGGGTGCCCTCGTCGCCCGCCATCCCCGCAACCGTGGCAAGGCCTCCGCCCTGCAGACCGGGCTCGACGTGGTCGCACGCCGGGACGCGCGGGAGGGCCGCGTCGGGACCGGCCGGCGGCTCGTGCTCTTCGTCGACGCCGATCTCGAGGAGTCCGCGGCCGAGGTCGACGTGCTCGTCGCCCCGGTCGCGCAGGGCGAGGCGGACATGACCATCGCTGTCCTCCCCCCGCAGCGGTCGCCCGGCGGCGGGCGGGGCCTGGTCGTCGGGCTAGCCCGGGACGGGATCCAGGAGCTCACCGGGTGGACCCCCACCCAACCGCTGTCGGGGATGCGCTGCCTCAACCCGGCTGCCCTCGAGGCCGGCACGCCGTTGGCGCCAGGATGGGGCGTCGAGACCGCCCTCACGGTGGACGTGCTGTCGGCCGGGCTGCGGGTGCTCGAGGTGCCGTGCGCCCTGCACCACCGGGTGACCGGGTCGGACTGGCGCGGACAGCTCCACCGCGCCGAGCAGTACCGCGACGTCCTGCGCGCCCTGGCCGTGCGCCGGCTGCGCCGCCGGCTCGGCCGCTGATCGCCCTACCTCCAGCCGCGACGTCGCCCCGGGGCGCCACGCTCCCGACCCCCACGACCGCCGCACCTGACGCTCGACGTGCGTGCCTCCTGCCCCCCGGCAGCTCAGCAGAAGCACCTTCTGGGGGCCCAGGACGTGCGGTTGCCGGGCTGCGAGCGCAGCACAGGTCCCCGGATGGGGGTCGAGGGGCGGACGGGGTCAGGGACGCGGGTGGCGTATGGCGAGGACGGTGGCCACCACGAGCGGGATCAGCACGGTGGCGCCCACCGCGGGGATGGCCACGCCCGAGTCGTTGGTGGCGAAGCCGACGGCATACACCAGCAGGATCGAGGCGAGCCCGGTGCGCAGCAGGGGGACCTGCTCGTAGCCGGGGCGCAGCAGCCGCCCGAGTGTCGAGTCGGGCCGCGCCACGACCCACGCGGCGGCCAGCAGCCCGATCGGCACCAGGAAGGCCAGGGGCGCGGTGAGCAGCATCTGGAGGTTCTGGGCGGCCTTGCGGGCGACCACGTCGGCGGCGCCCCCGTCCCCGAGCGTCTGCACGAACCTGCCCAGGTGCGAGCGTGATCCGGCGGGTCGCAGGTAGTCCGCCACGGCCAGGGCCGTCACGGCGAGCGCGGTGACCAGACCGATGCCGAGCACCCGGCTCCAGGTCAGCCGCAGCCCGAGCGCGACGAGGACGAAGACGACGACGGCGGGCAGCAGCGCGATCGGGCCGCCGAGGTCGGCGCCCCACGTCGGCAGCCCGTCGACCGCCACGGCGGCCAGGCCGACCAGGCCCGCGAGGAGGGCGCCGCGTCGGGGACGCCCGGCGCGGCGATCGTGCCCGGCGACGGCGACCATGACCAGCAGGGTCGCCGTCGCGAGCAGGGAGAAGGCGACGTTGCCGAGGCCGTAGAAGCGGCCGGCGACGGTCGGCTGCTCGCCGAGCAGCGTGGACAGCGTCAGGTGCGAGCCGGTCACCGCGTCGCCCCCGACGGTCAGCGCGGTCAGCGCCGCCACGGCCGCGGGCGGGCCGAAGGGGCGCCGGCGCCAGGGTCCGAGCAGGGCCACGGCCGCGAGCGAGCCGGCGAACGCATAGATCACGAGCCACAGGGCCACGGCCCCGCCGCGCCACCAGGGCACGAGCCCGGCGAGGTAGGTGGCCGCGGGGACGCAGGACATCGCGACGACCCCCCGGGACAGCCCGCGCAGCAGCCGCCCGCGTCGGTCCGGGTCGGCCCGGCGGCAGAGCAGGCCCACGACCAGGCAGGCGAGCAGCTGCGTCAGCGCCCACGTCGGCCAGAAGGCCAGCGCCACCGGCTGCACCAGGCGGGCGGCGTCGGCGTGGTCGGCGACGGCGGCGACGCGGGCCGCGGCGGGGGCGTCGTCCGGCTGCACCGTCCACGGCTCGGCGGCCCAGGTCGGGTGCCGCACCCCGGTGGCCCAGGCCGCGACCGTGGGCGCCACGTCGGTCAGCAGCACGTAGCCCGGCTGGCGGGTGGCGGCCGAGCGCAGGACGCCCACCCCCTCGGCGCCGCCCTGGTCACCGGCGGGGCCCACGACCACCGGTCGCAGCCGGGCTCCCGCGCCGTCGTCGGCCAGCGCCGCCACGACGACGGTGGCGTCGGCCGGTGCGGCGGCGAGGACCTCGCCCAGCCGCAGGTCGAGCGCACGGACCTGGCCGGCGCGGTCGGGATCGCTCGCCCGCACCGCGCCCGGGTCGACCAGGGTCACCGGGCATGCGGCGAGCCGCTCGCGCAGCCCGGAGGTGGCGTATGCCGACCAGCGCGCCACCTGCCCGCTCCCCGAGGCGGCCGCGACGCCGGCACCCGGTCCGACGGCGGCCACGCAGGTGCCGTGGCGGGTCAGGGTGTCGGCCAGCGCCCCGAGGTGGGCGTCCTGCCGGGTGGTGGTCGCCGCGGCGACGTAGTCCGACCACCCGGGCACGACCCCGCCCCCGCTCGTGGGTGGTGCGGGCAGCGTGCGGCAGGGCCCGTCCTCGGGCTGGGCGGCCCGGGTGCCCGCTGCGAGGGTGAGCCACCCGTCGACCGGGCAGGTGTCGAGGTGCACGGACCGGACCACGAGGGCGCCGACGCCCCCGCGCTCGACGAGCCGCCACAGGTGCGGGGTCGTGGCCGGGGAGAGGTCGTCGACGGCGAGCCCGGCGAGTCCGACGACCACCACCGGGCGGGGGGAGGGACCGGCCGCGGCGGGCGGGAGCGGTCCCGACGTCCAGGCCACGGCCGGCAGCATCAGCAGGGCGAGGAGCCAGCGTCGCAGCCGGTCCCCGGTCGCGCGGTGAGTCCGTCCGCGATCCGCGCCCGGACCCCGAGCGGCGGGCGGGGCGAGGCGGGAGACGGTCATGGCGGCCAGCCTAGGTGGGCTTCCCGACATACCCCGGGAATCCCCCGCAGGGGGAGGTGGTCCGTCGACGCCCGACCCTAGGCTGACCCGCATGCCCAGACCGACGTCCGCCGTGGCCGCGCACCTGCGCGACTTCTTCGCCACGGACGACCTGTGGGAGCGGCCCGGCCCGACCTCCGCGCAGCGACGCAACGACCTGTGGATCGCCCTGGTCGTCTGGGCGCTGGCCGGGCTGGGGATGGAGCTCTTCCGCAGCTTCGTGGACGCGACCTACCTGGACCACCCGGGGTGGCTCTACCAGCTGCTGATCGCGGTCGGGGTGCTGCCGCTGGTATGGCGCCGCAGCCACCCGCTCCTCGTCCTGGGTCTCCTGCAGGCCCACCTCTTCCTCGTGGGCCTGACGGTGCCCGAGGTCATGCAGTCCTTCCCGATGCAGTGCGTCTACGTGTTCTCGTTGTTCAGCGGGGTGGCGTGGGCGCGCTCCCGGCAGGCGATGCTGGGCGTGGTCGCCGCGGTGCTCGTGCTGATGTTCGGGTGGATCACCTGGCAGTTCGCGCTGGGCAGCGCGGTGGCGGACCTGGTCCGCCAGCTGGGCAGGGGCAAGGCGCCGCGCGGGATCTTCCCGCTGGTCGCGGCCAACGTCGTCTACACCGTCCTGATGAACGTGGCGTTCTTCGGCGGCGGCATCGTCGGCGGGCAGGCCGCCTGGCGGCAGGCGCGGTCCCGCGACCAGGTGGAGCGGCAGGCCCGCCAGCTCGCCGAGCAGGCCGACGAGCTCGCCGACCGCCGGGTCGTCGAGGAGCGGCTGCGCATCGCCCGCGAGCTGCACGACGTGGTCGCCCACCACGTGAGCGTCATGGGGGTCCAGGCCGCTGCCGCCCGGCGCGTCCTGGACCGCAACCCGCAGGCCGCTGCCGCGGCGCTGGAGAACGTCGAGGCGTCCTCGCGCCAGGCCGTCGGCGAGATGCGCGGGCTGCTCGGGGCGCTGCGTCGGGCAGGCCCGCCCGAGGCGCCGCTGTCGGGGGACGACCACCGGGCACCCCAGCCCGGCCTCGACCAGATCCCCGAGCTGGTCCAGCAGGCCTGCCTGCCGGGCTTCACGGTGACCTACGAGATCGTCGAGGACCGGCCGGGGGCGCTGACCGAGGTGCCGATGCCCATCGGGCTCTCGATCTACCGCACCGTCCAGGAGGCCCTCGCCAACGTGCGCCGCCACTCCACCGCCAGCCGCGCCACGGTCGCGGTGCGCCTGGTCGAGGCCGGCGGGCGACGCCACGTCGAGGCCGAGGTCCTCGACGAGGGACGCCCCCGCGCAGGCACCTCCGGCAGCGGCCTCGGGCTGCTGGGCATGCGCGAGCGGATCGCCAGCCACGGCGGCACCTCCGAGATCGGGCCGCGGGTGACCGGTGGCTACCGGGTCCGGGTGCGCTTCCCCCTCACCACCGCCGTCTAGGGTGAACGCCATGGAGACGGGGGAGCGGGGGCAGGCGCTGCGCGTCCTGCTGGCCGACGACCAGGCGCTCGTGCGCTCGGGATTCACGCTCATGCTCAGCGTCGAGGAGGACCTCGAGGTCGTCGGCGAGGCCGCCAACGGCCAGATCGCGCTCGAGCAGGCCCGCGCCCTGCGCCCCGACGTCGTGCTCATGGACGTGCAGATGCCCGTGCTCGACGGCATCCAGGCCACCCGGCAGATCGTCGCCGAGGGCCTGGCCACGGTGCTCATCCTGACGACCTTCGACGACGACGACTACCTCTTCGACGGACTGCAGGCCGGCGCGAGCGGCTTCCTGCTCAAGAACGCCGACCCCGACCAGCTCGTCGACGCCGTCCGCGCCGTCGGGCACGGCCACGCCCTGCTCGCCCCCGAGGTGACCCGACGGGTGATCGCCAGGATGACCGCCGTAGCGGCCGGAGCAGGGGCGGGCGCGGGCCGTCATACCGCCGCCGTCGCGTCCCTGACCGACCGGGAGCGGGAGGTGCTCGTCCTCGTCGCGCGCGGCCGGTCCAACGCCGAGATCGCCCAGGAGCTGTACGTCGGGGAGGCGACGGTCAAGACCCACGTGTCCAACTGCTTCGCCAAGCTGCAGGTCCGCGACCGGGTCCAGGCCGTGGTCGCGGCCTACGAGAGCGGACTGGTCCACCCTGGGGACTAGACCAGCATCCGCCGCGCGGGGGAGGTGCGACCGGGCCCCGGCTCCTAGGGTGGGCGGTGCGAGCAGGACGTATGCCGGGAAGGAGTCCCGGGGCCGCTCGCGCGAGCGATGACGGGGGCAGCGATGCTGGAGGTCCAGGGCCTGACACGCCGCTTCGACGAGCACGTGGCGGTCGACCACGTGTCGTTCGAGGTGCCGGCCGGGCAGCTGACGGGTTTCGTCGGGGGCAACGGCGCGGGCAAGACCACGACGATGCGGATGGTCATGGGTCTGCTGCAGATCCACGACGGCCGCGTGCTGTGGGACGGCCGCGAGATCACGACCGCCGACCGGCGGGCCTTCGGCTACATGCCGGAGGAGCGGGGGCTCTACCCCAAGCAGCCGATCGCCGAGCAGCTCGTCTACCTCGGGCGGCTGCACGGGATGTCGGCGGCCGAGGCGCGCCGCGCGGCCACCGAGCACCTGGAGCGCTTCGGCCTGGGTGACCGCGCCAAGGACAAGCTCGAGTCCCTGTCGCTGGGCAACCAGCAGCGCGTCCAGATCGCCGCGGCCGTGATGAGCCGCCCGATCGCCCTGATCCTCGACGAGCCCTTCTCCGGGCTGGACCCGACGAGCGTCGACGTGATGGTCGACCTGCTGCGCGAGCACACCCGCCACGGCGTGCCCGTGCTGTTCTCCAGCCACCAGCTTGACGTCGTCGACCGGATCTGCGACTCCCTCGTCGTGCTGAGCAGGGGCCGCGTCGTCGCCTCGGGCACCGCCGAGGCCCTGCGCGCCTCCGGGCCGCAGCGTTACCGGCTCGTCCTCGGGTCGGACGCCGGCTGGGTGCGCGAGGTCCCCGGCCTGCACGTCGTCGACGTCGACGGCCCCACCGCGCTGCTGGAGCTCACCGAGCCCGGCGCCGAGCGCACCCTGCTGACCGAGGCCCTGGCACGCGGGTCGGTCGTCGAGCTCGCCCGCGTGCGTCCCAGCCTGAGCGAGATCTACCGTGAGGTGACGGCATGAGCACGATCACGACCCCCGGCGTCCGCGACCCCCACGGCAGCCACCCCGCCGAACCCACCGGGGACGGTCCGGTCCGGCGCGAGTCCCCCGGCAACGCCTGGCAGCTCGTGGCGGCCCGCGAGATCGCCGTCAAGCTGCGCGACAAGAACTTCCTCATGGGCACCGTCGTGTCGATGCTGCTGATCCTGGGAATGATGGGCGTCAACGCCTTCCTCGCCGGCCGCACCTCCACCACCTCGGTCGCGGTCACCAGCGCCGAGGGCAGGCAGCTCGCCGACGCGGTCGGACGCGCCGTGCACGCGGGCGACGACAAGGCTCAGGTCACGGTCCGGCAGGTCGCCGACCAGGCCACCGCCGAGCGGGAGGTCGAGGACGGCGCCACCGACCTCGTCCTCTCCCAGGCCGGAGGCACCTGGCGCCTGGCCGGCAAGGAGCAGCCGGACGGCAAGGTCGCCGCCGCCGCCCGCGAGGTCCTCCAGCAGCAGGCCCTCGCTGCGACCGCGGCCAAGGCCGGCACCACCCCCGACGCGCTCGCCAAGGCCGGCGCCCTGCAGACCACTGCCCTCGACGACGGCGGCGACGAGCGCAAGATCAGCGGCATGATCGTCGGCTTCGTCTTCGCCTTCCTGTTCTACATGGCCGCGCTCATGTTCGGCATGCAGATCGCCCAGTCGGTCATCGAGGAGAAGCAGTCCCGCATCGTCGAGATCCTCGCCAGCGCCATCCCCACCCGCCAGCTCCTCGCCGGCAAGGTCCTCGGCAACACCGTCATCGCCGTCGGGCAGATCGTGATCTACGTCGGGCTGGCGCTCGTGGGGCTCGCCTTCACGCCATACAAGGAGATGCTCCCGGCCCTGTCCGGCTCGATGGCCTGGGGCCTGGTGTTCTTCCTCGTCGGCTTCCTCGGGCTCGCCTGCCTGTGGGCCGTCGCCGGCGCCCTCGCCACCCGCAACGAGGACCTGCAGCAGACCGCCACCCCGATGACCATGCTGCTCATGGCCGGCTTCTTCGCGACCTTCATGGCCAAGGGGATCTGGCTCAAGGTGCTGTCCTTCGTGCCGGTGCTGTCCACCATGCTCATGCCCGGCCGGGTCGCGTCGGGCGAGGCCGCCTGGTGGGAGCCGGTGCTCGCGCTCCTGCTCGCGCTCGCCTTCGCCACGGCGACCGTGCTGCTCGGCGAGCGGATGTATCGACGCTCCCTGATGCAGACCTCGTCTCGCATGACGTTCCGCCAGGCGCTCGCCGCCCAGGACTGAGCGACACTGCGCAGGGCCCGGCCAGGCGGTCGGGCCCTGCGGCGTGAGAGGGATGAGATGCGGTACGCCTACCTGGGACCCGAGGGCACCTTCACCGAGCAGGCCCTGCTGCAGCTGCCGTCCGCGTCGACGCCCGACGCCCGACGGGTGCCCTGCGCGACCGTGGACGCGGCACTCGCGGCGGTGCGGTCCGGGTCGGCGGACGCCGCGGTCGTCCCCATCGAGAACTCCGCCGAGGGGGGCGTCTCGGCCACCCTCGACGCGCTCGCCACCGGGGACCCGCTGGTGGTCGTCGGCGAGATGCTGGTGCCGATCACCTTCGTGCTGGCCGCCCCTCGCGGGACGGCGCTCGGCGAGGTCCGGGCCGTGGGCACCCACTCCCACGCCTGGGCGCAGGTCCGCGGGTGGATGGCGAAGCACCTGCCGCAGGCGTCCTACGTCCCGACGCTGTCGACGGCCGCTGCCGCTGCGGGCCTGGCCCCGGATCGGGCTGCGGCAGAGCCGAGTCCGTACGACGCAGCGGTCTGCGCCCCCCTCGCCGCGACGGTGCACGGGCTCGAGGTGCTCGCGAGCGACATCGGGGACGACGCCGGCGCGGTCACCCGCTTCGTCCTGGTCACCCGCCCCGGGGCGACGCCGCCCGCGACGGGAGCGGACAAGACGACCGTGGTGCTCTACCAGCGAGCCGACCACCCGGGCGGGCTGCTGGAGCTGCTCGAGCAGTTCGCCGCCCGCGGGGTCAACCTCACCCGCCTGGAGTCCCGCCCGACCGGGGAGGGGATGGGGCGCTACTGCTTCTCGGTCGACGTGGCGGGGCACGTCGCGGACGAGCGGGTGGGCGAGGCGCTGATGGGGCTGCGACGGGTCTGCGCCGACGTGCGCTTCCTGGGGTCCTACCCGCGCGCCGACCGGCTGCCGGCCACCGTGGCCGCGGGGACGCGGGACGACGACTTCGTGGCGGCGCGGGAGTGGCTGCGCTCGGTGCGGGGCTGAGCGGGCGACACGCCCGGCGGACTGCGCCACGTGCCCCTGGTGGCGCAGCCGGGGAGGGGTGAGGCGTCTCACCCGGCCTGACCGCGCGGCTCGCGACCGGCCTGACTAGGGTCGACGGTATGACGCACATCCTCTGCATGGGCGGCGGCGGCTTCTCCAAGGCGCCCGACGGGGCGGCCACGGCCCTCGACCGTCATGCCCTCGAGCTGACCGGCAAGTCCAACCCGCTGGTGTGCTTCGCGCCCACGGCCTCCGCAGACGACCCGCAGTACATCCACCGCTTCCTGACCGCGTTCGGCGGTCTCGGGGTGCAGACCATGGTCCTCACCCTCTGGCAGGACAGCCGCCACGCGCTGGAGCGCTTCGGCGACATCGACCTGCTCTACGTCGGTGGCGGCTCGACCGTCAACCTCATGGCCCTGTGGGACGCCCACGGGGTCAGCCAGGAGGTCCGCGACCTGCGGGCCGAGCGCGACGTGGTCTTCGCCGGGGTCAGCGCCGGCGCCAACGTGTGGTGCGAGGGGTGCACCACCGACTCCTTCGGCGGCATCGACCCCTGGCGCGGGGGTCTCGGCTTCGTGCGGGGCTCGTTCTCGCCGCACTTCGACTCCGAGGCGGACCGCGCCCCGCAGTTCCTGTCCTGGGTGCGCGAGGGCGACCTGCCCGTCGGCTGGGCCGCCGACGACGGCGCGGCCCTGCACGTCCTCGACGGCAAGGTCCAGGCCTGCCTCGCCGAGCGCGAGGGCGCCAAGGTCTACCGTGTGGACCGCACCGGCATCACCGCGCAGCCGATGACCAGGCTGGGCTGACCCCGCTCCACGACCCGGCCGTATGCCGGGGGCAGGGCGTGGCCCCCTCCCGCGGGAGAGGGCCACGCCCTGCCCCGTCATACCTGCAGGTGCTTGCGCAGTCCCGCCTCGCCCGCGCGCATCATGTGGACGTGGTTGAGCTCGAAGGCCGGTCGGGTCGCGGCGGGCAGCCGGGCCAGCCGGGGATGGGTGAGGTCGCACTCCTGGGACCAGCGGGCGGCCGTGGTGGTCTCGCCCTCCCAGGTCAGCTGCCACATCGCCCAGCCGGTGAGGTCACCCGTGAGCCCGACGCGGAGCACGCCCGAGTCCGGGTCCTCGACCTGGCGGGACAGCACCACGCGCAGCGCGACCGGCAGCCCGGACCGCAGGGTCATCCGGACCTCGTCGGGTCCGACCCGCTGGACCTGTCGCACCTGCGGCCACCACCGGTCGTAGCCGTCGACGTCCCGCAGGATCTCGAAGGCCGGGCGCAGCGGGAGCGGCACCTGCCACACCTGCTCGAACCGGTAGTGGTGGGCGGTCATGCCGAGTGCGCGTGCTCGGAGCGGGAGGTGCGGGCGTCGTCGCGGTGCCGCTCGTGGCGACGCAGCCACAGCCACGCCATGACCGTGCACAGGATGCCGTTGAGGAAGCCGACCGTGATGTCCACCGGCGAGTGCATGCCGCGGTAGAACCGGCCGAAGGCCACGAGCAGCGGGACGATCACGCAGATCGTCTGCACCACGCGGCGCAGGACCGGGTTGGTGATGCGGTGCGCCATCAGCGCGAAGGTGAGATAGAGCGCGGTCGCGGCGCCCACGTGCCCGCTGGGGAAGCTGGAGGTGGGCGGGGCCGGGTCCAGCTTGGTGACGTCGGGACGCGGACGGCCCGTCAGCTCGGTCGCCGCCACGAACACGCTGGCCTGCAGGGCGATGGCGATGCCGGGGATGACGGCATACCACCACTCCTTGGTGCGCCACCACACGAGGGCGACGACGATCAGGCACAGACCGATGACGTACTCCGTGTTGCCGATGGTGGACCAGACGTGCGTGATCGAGTTCCACAGCGGGGTGCGGGCCTGCTCGATGTCCTTGCTCAGCGGCGCCTCGGCGGTGCGCACGCCGAGCAGCGGGCCCATCAGGAGCTTGCCGAAGCCGAGGATCGCGAGGAACAGCACGAACGCCGGGGCGAGGGCGCGCACCGCGAGGTCCTTGAAGGCCTCGCCCGCGCGGGGGCGGGTGCGATCGAGGTCATATCGGAGGAGGAAGGGCATCAGCGGCTCCGCTGCTCGGGCCCGGGGGCGGTCTGCCCGGGGGCGGGATGGGTGGTGGGACGAGCGTGGGCGCTCGGGTCGGGCTCGCTCGGGTCGGGCGTGCTCGGGTCGGTGGGGTCGGCGGGGTTGGCCGGGACGCCGGGCTCGAGGTGGTGGGGACGCACGAAGCCGCGCCAGGAGCCGTAGACCAGGGCTGCGGCCAGCACCAGGCCGGCGGTCACGTCCGAGGGATAGTGCACCCCCAGGAAGACGCGGTCGAGCAGGATCGACACGGTGACGGCGGCGGCCACCAGGCAGGCCGCGACCCGCGCCGCCGCGGTGCGCAGCAGCGGCCAGAGCAGCACCACCAGGGTGATGCAGATGGCGGAGGTGTTGGCGGCATGCCCCGACGGGAAGCTGTAGCCCGGCGCGGTCGACACCGGGTCGTCGACGATCGGACGGGCGCGCTGGACCAGGAGCTTGGCCTGCAGGAAGAGGTTCCAGCCGACCATCATGGTGACCCAGGCCCACAGCGAGCGGGCGGCCATCCCCTTGGCCCGCCAGGTCCACAGGCACACCAGGGTCGCTGCGACATACGCCCGCCAGGGCTGCCAGATCTCCTGCCAGACCACGAGGGCCGACCGCAGCTGCGGGTGCGAACGGGTGTGGTCCGTCGCCCGCCTGATGATCTCCGTGTCCAGGTGGATCAGCGGCTCGAAGCGCTGCTGCACGAGCACCGCGAGCGCCACGACGGGCAGGCTGAGCAGGACCGAGGTCAGGACGGCGTTGCCGAGGCGCTTGAGGTGATGACGCTGGAGGCGGTGCAATCGATCACTCCCGTCCGGAGTCGTGCTGGCCCGCCGCGACCGGCGTGGCGCCGGTGTCGGGGGTGGCGTCGGCCACACGCACGCTCAGGGCCAGGGGCACGACGGTCGCGCGCATGCCGGTGCGCTCGCCGATCGTGTCGCCGTCCAGCTGGACCTGCACGGGCTGGTCCGATCGCACCGAGATGGTCCGCGTCGTGTGGTGGGTCACCCGGTGGTGGCCCTTGCGCTGGGCGGTGATGAGCCGCAGCGCGACCGCGCCCCAGCCGATCCCGCCGTCGGGCGACAGGACGAGGGCGTCCAGGCGGCCGTCGTCGACCTGCGCCTCCGGCATGAGCGCCAGGCCCTGGATCTTGCCGCAGTTGCCGACGATGACGCTGCGGGTGCGTCGGGTGAAGCGTTCGGTGTCCGTCTCGACGCGGGCCTTGAACTGCGAGCCCCACAGGTGCTTCAGCCCCGAGACGATGTACGCCGGCCAACCCATCGCAGCCTTCAGGCCCTCGGGGGCGTCGGCCATGATGTCCGCGTCGAAGCCCATGCCCGCCATGACGAGGAAGTACATCTCCTCGGGGCCGGAGTCCTCCGGCGGGATGCTGTCGGCGTCGGTCTGCTCGTCGTCGACCTCGTGCTCGTCGTCCTGCGGGGCCGGGTCCACGGTCAGCACCCCCACGTCGATGGTGCGGACCTCGCCGGTGAGCGCGATGACGAGCGCGTCGCGCAGCGAGTCGACGGGCAGGTCGAGGTTGCGGGCCAGCAGGTTGCCGGTGCCGCCGGGCAGCAGCCCCATCGGGACCGGGTCGCCCGCAGCGGTGAGCTCGCTGCCGACCGTGCGCACGGTGCCGTCGCCGCCCAGCGGGCAGATGACCTCGACGCCGGCGTCGATGGCTTCCTTGGTCTGCCCGGAGCCCGGGTCGTTCTCGGTGGTCTCCAGCCACAACGGCTCGTCCCAGCCGAGCTCCTGGCAGACCTCGGTCACCTCGGCACGGACCGCGTCCACGTCGTCGAACTTGGTGGGGTTGACGATGACGGCGGCGCGGGGGAGACGTGGCTCGGGCTCCGGGAGGGGCTCGGGCTCCGGCTCGAGCCAGGGCTCCTGCCCGGGGACCGGGGCGGGTTCGACGGGCGCGAACCCCGGCTCGACGGGCGGCCGGCGGTCGCTCCCCCGGCGGGAGAGCACGACGAGGAGGGCCGCCAGCACGACGACCACGACGATGATCCACACCCACATGTCTGGCACGACGGTGACCGTACCCAGAGGGTCAAGCCTGCCTACCTGGTTTGGTCTGATCGGAGCCTGTTCGTGACCTGGCGTCTCCCTCGCGCTCGCAGCTCAGCTTCTTCTCGGCCTACCTCCGCGTCGCCTCATGGCCATCAGGTGTGCATCTCGCCGTCGCAGACGGCCGTCATACCAGGTGGAGGGTGGCCGGACCGCCCACTAGGCTCGGCCCGTGATCGACATCAAGCTCCTGCGCGAGGACCCCGAGCGGGTCCGGGCGTCGCAAAAGGCCCGTGGCGAGGACCCCACCCTCGTCGACCAGATCCTCGACCTCGACCGGCGCCGACGCTCGGCGCAGTCCGAGTTCGAGCAGCTGCGGGCGGAGCAGAAGGCCGTCTCCAAGGACGTGGGCGGCCTCATGGGCCGCGCGCAGAAGGCCACGAAGGCCGGCGCCGCCGACGCCGACGAGCTGATGGCGCAGGCCCAGGCCGCGCGCAGCCGGGCCGCCGAGCTGAGCGACCAGGTCAAGGAGCTCGAGCAGGCGGCCGACGAGGCGGCCCGCGAGATGGAGACCATCGCCTTGCGCGTGGGCAATGTCGTCGTCGACGGGGTCCCGACCGGTGGCGAGGAGGACTTCGCGCTCGTCGAGGAGGTCGGGACGCCGCGGGACTTCGTGGCCGAGGGCTTCGCGCCCAAGGACCACGTCGACCTCGGGCTCGGCCTGGGGATCATGGACCTGGAGCGCGGCGCCAAGGTCGCGGGCAGCCGGTTCTACTACCTCGTGGGTGACGGCGCCCGGCTGGAGTACGCCCTCATGGGGCTCGCCCAGCAGGTCGCGAACGACGAGGGCTTCGTGCCCCTCGTCGTCCCCAACCTCGTCAAGGGCCACACCATGGCGGGTGCCGGCTTCCTGGACAGCCACGCCGACGAGGTCTACCAGCTGCCCGCCGACGAGCTCTACCTCACCGGCACGTCGGAGGTGGGCCTCGCGGGCTACCACCTGGACGAGATCGTCGACCTGAGCGCCGGTCCGCTGCGCTACACCGCGACCTCGACGTGCTACCGCCGCGAGGCAGGCAGCCACGGCAAGGACACCAAGGGGATCTTCCGGGTCCACCAGTTCCAGAAGACCGAGATGTTCGTCTACTGCCGCCCCGAGGACGCCGAGGCCGAGCACGCCAACCTGCTGCGCATCGAGCGGCGGATGCTCGACGCGCTCGAGCTGCCCTATCGCGTGATCGACGTGGCGGCGGGTGACCTCGGCGGGCCGGCGGCGCGCAAGTTCGACTGCGAGGCGTGGGTGCCCAGCCAGGAGCGCTATCGCGAGCTGACCTCGACGTCCAACTGCACGACCTTCCAGGCGCGGCGGCTCGGGATCCGCGAGCGCGACCCGCAGGGCAACGGCACCCGCATCGTCGCCACGCTCAACGGCACCATGCTCACCAACACCCGCCCGATGGTCGCGCTGCTCGAGAACCACCAGCAGGCCGACGGATCCGTGCGGGTGCCCGCGGCGCTGCGGCCCTGGCTGGGCGGGCGCGAGGTCCTCGAGCCGGTGTCCCGCTGATGCCGGGCGCCGGGCGCGAGACGGGCGGCCCGCAGGCCGCCGACGAGACGGTGACCTCCGTGGCCGACCAGGGCTCGGCGCCGGTCGGCGAGGTCGACGACGAGGTGGTGGACTCCCGGCGGGGCCGTCGTCCGCGGATGGTCTGCCTGGACATCGACGGCACCACCATCAACCACGCGGGCGATATGTCCGACGCGGTGCGGGAGGCCGTGCAGGACGTCGCCGCGGCCGGGGTCCACGTGGTCATGGCCACCGGGCGCGCCTGCGTGGCGACCATGCCGATCATCCGGCGGCTCGGGATCTCGCGTGGGCGGGCGGTGTGCTCCAACGGCGCCGTCACCCTCAAGCTCGACCCCGAGCGCAAGAAGGGCTACAAGTTCACCGAGGTCGTGACCTTCGAGCCCGGACCGTCCCTGGAGCTGCTGCGCGCCAAGATCCCCGACGCCCTGGTCGCGGTCGAGGAGCTCGGCAAGGGATTCAAGGTCAACGAGCCCTTCCCCGAGGGCGAGCTCGACGGCAAGATCCGCGTGGTCGGGTGGGACGAGCTCATCGCCACCCCGGCCACCCGCGTCACGCTGCGCCAGCCCGACGTGCCCGTGGAGGACTTCCTGCGCAAGGTGCACTCGGTCGGGCTGCACGGGGTGTCGTATGCCGTGGGCTTCTCGGCCTGGCTCGACATCAACCCCGAGGGCGTCTCCAAGGCCTCGGCGCTGGAGCTGGTGCGCCGCAAGCTGGGCGTCGACCCGCGTGACACGGTGGCCTGCGGCGACCAGCGCAACGACCTGGAGATGCTGTCCTGGGCTGCCCGCGGGGTGGCCATGGGCAACGCGCCCGACGAGGTCAAGGCCGTCGCCGACGAGGTGACCGGGCACGTCGACGACGACGGTCTCGTGCCGGTGCTGCGCTCGCTGATCGCCTGATCCCACGCCCACGCCCACGCCCTTCGGCCGGACCGCCTCGACTCGTTGCGCCTTCTTGGGGCCAGGCTGGCCCCGTGGCACGTTCAAAGAGGGGCCTAAACGTACTCAACGGGGCCAGCCTGGCCTCGGAGCGTCGGTCCCTGGTTGTGGGAATCGACCCGCCCCTACGGTCACGTGCAGTAGCGTTTAACTACTGATAGTGACCTATGGGAGGTGTCGTGCACACGACCGGGTTACGGGTGGCCATGGCGACGTTGCTCGCCTGGGCGTTGCTGACGCCTGCCGGAGCTGCCCTGGCGGACCCCGACGCCCACACGGACGGCCGGGTGGCGGCGTCCACGACACGACCCGCTGCGGGCGCGGCTGCGACGACTGCCGACCCGGCCCCTCCCGCCGCGACATCCGTCCCCGACCCGGTCCGGTCCGCGGAGACGTCGACGGACCCGATCCAGGGCGAGCCGCCTTCCGGCATACGGACCTCCACCGGGACCGCCCCCGTAGACCCGACCTCCTCGGCCACCCTGAGCCCGCGTCGGCCCGTCGGTCAGGCGCTGCGGCTCCAGGTCGGCTGCGAGAGCTGCTCCTGGCCCTTCTCCTGGGTCGCGGGGGTGGGCCGGACCCGGCTCACCGGTCTCACGCTGCCTTCCCGTCCTGGGGCGACGGTCACCATCCGGCGTCTGCTGCCGGGACAGACCGCCTGGTCCAACGTCGGCTACGTCGCCGCCGACGGACTGGGCCGGTTCGCCTGGGTCGGCCCGATGACCCCGCCGGGCACCGTCACCTACCAGGCCACCATGGCCGCGGGCGGCACCTCTCCCGTCGAGCGCCGCACCGTGGTGAATCCCGCCGTCACGCTCGCCGTCCCAGCCACCCTCGACACCCTCCTCGACCCGAGGCTGAGCGGGGTCGTCGCGCCGCGGTTCCCCGGCATACCGGTCCGCACCGAGGTCCTCGTGGGAGGCGTATGGCGCAGCGCCGCCACCCGCGCCTCGGCGAGCGGGGGAGCCTGGGCGATGCCGCTGGCCTACGGCCGGGGCGTGGCGGGCTCGTTCACCGTCCGCGCCGCGATCACCCTGCCCGGTGGCAGGGTCGTCGCCAGCCCCGCGCGGGTGGTCCGCCGAGCCGCCGTCCTCCGACCCGTCGTGCGGGGCACCGTCCGGTCGGACGTGCCGGTGACCTACCGCACCGGGTGCCCGGTCGGCCCGTCCCGCCTCAGCACGATCGACATGAACCACTGGGGCTTCGACGGCCGGGTCCACCGCGGGCGGCTGGTGATCCGCACCGGCAACGTGACGCCGATCCTGCGGGCCTTCCAGGTGGCCTTCGACGGACGCTTCCCGATACGGGAGATGCGTGACGCGAGCGTCTACGGGGGCAACGACGTGATCTCCATGGAGCACGACAACACCAATGCCTTCAACTGCCGCCGCGTCACCGGCAATCCCTACCGGATGTCCCCGCACACCTACGGCACGTCGATCGACATCAACACCGTCGAGAACCCCTACCGCATCCCGTCCGGCGTGTGGCTGCCTCGCAACGGCGCTGCCTACGTCGCCCGATCGCCATACCGCGCAGGCATGCTCACGCCCGGCCACCCCTTCACCCGGGCGTTGCAGGGCAACGGCTTCACCTGGCTGAGCGGATTCGACTGGCAGCACTTCCAGCGATGAGCCGTATGTCGGGGAAGGGCCTCCTCGTGCCCGCGGTGGTCGTGGCGGGGTGGGCTCTCGCGGGGTGCTCGGGCTCTGCCGGGCAGGCGGCGCGCTCGGCATCGGTGGTGACACCGATCGCCCCCTCCCGGACCGTGGCCGCCGGGTCGAGCGGGGCGGCGTCGCCGGGACCGTCGGGCTCCACGAGCACGGCAGGTGCTCAGGTCACCGGCACGGAAGCGCCGGTCGTCGAGTCGCGGCTCAGCGAGCCGCCCGTCGTCGAGCCCCCCAGACCCACGGCGCCGGCTCCCACGACGGCCGGCGCGCTGGACCCCCGTGCGCTGCCTATGCCATCGGGGTGGCGCACCCAGGTCGGGGACGGTGCAGACGGCGGGTACATCCCCAACGGCAGCTGGGTCAACGCCCGGGACGCGCGCTCGACGGCCAGCGAGATCCTGGCCCTGGGGTGCAGCGAGGTCCCGGTGGGGTGGCCGGTGCCCATGGCGGCGCTGGAGGGCAGCTATGTCGGGCCGGCCGGTGCGCCGGGGACGTCGGTGGCCCTGGAGCTCGCGTCGGCCGCGGACGCCGCACGCTTCCTGGAGGTCCACCGTGAGCAGGGGCGGTCATGCGTGCCGCCGGCCTACGAGGAGATAGACACCTCGACCGACAGACTCGTGGATCGCCGTGTCCTCGAGGGGGATCCGACACCGTGGCTGGAGGTCGTCGGCATCCGCGATCGGCAGGTGACCTTCCTCATGCTCCAGGAGCGGGCCGGGACCCTGACGACGGCGCAGGTCGACGCCCTGGTGGCAAGCATCACCCGCTGAACGATCCCCGTTGTGGAGGTGGACCCACCTCCACGCCCCTGCCCGCTCGTCCCATGAGGGCCAGGCTGGCCCCGTGGCACGTTCAAAGAGGGGCCTAAACGTACTCAACGGGGCCAGCCTGGCCCGGGGTGGCGCGGGGTGTGGCGGGGCCCGGTGCGGCGCGGTGCGAGGCGGGGGCCCGGGGTGGCGCGCGGTCAGCGGGCCTGGAGGGCGTCCAGCGCCACGGCCATCGCGGCCGCGCAGCGCCAGTCGAGCTGCCACCCGTTCGCGGCGGTGGGCAGCTCCACGACATACCGGTCGCGCACCGAGATCTTGCGCTCGACGCCGAGCACCGGGGTGCCGTCGTTGGCGGTGAAGTCGAAGTGGTAGACCCACGGGATCGGGAGCTCGTCGAGCACGGGGAGGATCTCGAAGAGCCGGCGGGCCAGCGCCACGCCCTGGTTGCGCTCGGTGCCGGTCGACTCGAGCCCGTCGGCGGTGCCGAGGTGCCAGGTGGAGCGCAGCAGCGACTTCGCGAAGTCCTTGCGGAACCACCCGAGCGCCTGCCCCTGCGCGTCGGTGATGTCGTAGGTCGCGGCCAGGTCGATCCGCTGCCGCGCCCGGAACGAGAACACCGGCTGCGTCTTGGCCTCGTCGGCGTAGAACGTCACCTGCTCCTTGAAGGCGAACCGCTTCTGCTGTGCGAACGCCAGCAGCGCCCCCTCGTTGCCCGCGTCGTCGAGCTCACGGATCTCGTAGCGGTTGACCAGCATCGTGATGCGCTGGCGGACGGCGAATCGGCGGGGGCGCGGCTGGGTGCTCATGGGGCCATGCTGTCACCACGCGAGGGTCGTATGGCGGCAGGCTCGGCGCCCCACCCGCCATACGGCCGTGCCATCCTGGGGGCACCATGTCCGAGCTCGTGATCACCTCTGCTGCCAACCCTCGCCTGCGCGCCCTAACCGGTCTGCGTCGCCGACGCGTCCGGGAGGAGGCGGGGTTGACGCTCCTGGAGGGTTTCGAGGAGCTGGAGCTGGCCCTGTCTGCGGGGGTGCGCCCGCAGTCGTTGTACTACTGCCCGGAGCTGATGCTCGACCCGGACGCCCAGCTGGCGGTGGTGCGGGCGGCGGCGGAGGACGGGGCGGAGACGGTGCGGCTGGGTCGGGCGGCCTTCGAGAAGGTCGCCTACCGGGAGGGGCCGGACGGTTTCCTCGCGGTCGTCGCCTCGGTGGACCGCGGCCTGGCCGACCTGGTCCTGCCCGAGGATCCCTTCGTGCTCATCTGCGAGGGCGTGGAGAAGCCCGGCAACCTGGGCGCGATGCTCCGCACGGCCGATGCCGCGGGGGTCGACGCGGTGCTCGCCGCCGACCCGGTCACCGACTGGGGCAACCCGAACGTCATCCGCGGGAGCAAGGGCACGGTGTTCTCCGTCCCGGTGGCCACGGCGACGTCCGCGCAGACGTTGGCGGCCTGCCGGCGGCGTGGCGTGATGGTCGTCGCGGCGACGCCGGACACCGACGTGGAGCACACCGACGTGGACTACACGGGGCCGGTCGCGATCGCGGTGGGTGCTGAGAAGACTGGTCTGACAACGGAGTTCCTCGAGGCTGCCGACGTGCGGGTGCGGATCCCGATGGTGGGCCGGGCCAACTCGCTCAACGTCGCCACCTCGGCGGCCATCGTGATCTACGAGGCGGTGCGGCAGCGGCGGGGCGTCCGTCGCTGAGGGTGTCCCAACGGTCACCCCCGCTGCATGATCATCGACGGCTCTGTGTCACCATGAGGCCATGCGCGTCGATCATGTCTCTTATGCCGCCGAGCCGGACGGCTCCATCGCCACCGCCGAGCGACTGGCCGAGCGACTCGGGGTGGAGCCGGTGTATGGCGGGGTCCACCCGGCCTTCGGGACGCGCAACGTCATCCTGCCGCTGGCCCACGAGCGGTACGTCGAGGTCGTGGAGTCGCTCGACCACCCGGTGTGCGACAAGGCGCCCTTCGGCCAGGCCGTCAAGGCGCGGTGCGCGCAGGGCGGTGGCTGGATGGGGTGGGTGGTGCGGGTCGACGACATCACCCGCGTCGAGGACCGGGTGGGCCGCGACGCGGTCGCGGGGTCGCGGACCCGTCCCGACGGCGTCCACCACTCCTGGCGTCAGCTGGGCATCAACGGGCTGCTGGCCGATCCGCAGCTGCCGTACTTCGTGCAGTGGGACGACGGGGTCCAGCATCCCTCGTCGGAGGCCGCGACCCTGGTGACCATCCAGCGGATCACCATCGCCGGGTCGCCCGACCGGGTGCGGGACTGGCTCGGCAAGGACGCCGACGACACCTCCTCGGTCATCGACTTCGAGTTCGTCTCGCCCAAGGGTCAGCCTGGGCTGATGGCGGTGACCTTCTCCACCCCGCAGGGCAAGATCACGATCTGATCGGCCGACCCGCCCCTGATGCCCAGGGCGTCAAGAAGGCGTCAAGAGCCCGTCAAGGTCTCGACAGGACCCCCATCAGGACCGACTGACCCTGTTGGCATGAGGTCATGAACCTCATCCCCAACATCATCGGCGGTCTGGCCGCACTCGTCGTCCTCGTCTACCTGGGGTACGCGCTGGCGCATCCCGAGCGGTTCTGAGGGCGGCCATGTCTGCGGTGATCCAGACGATCGCGGGCTTAGGGCTGGTCGGGGTGGTACTCGCCCTCCTCCACGTCCCGCTGGGCACCTGGCTGCACCGGGTCTTCGCCGACGACACGGACTGGGCGGTCGAGCGCCTGGTCTACCGTCTCGCGGGTGTGGATCCGCGGTCCGAGCAGCGGTGGTCCACCTATGCCTTGTCGGTCCTGGCCCTGGCCGCCGTGAGCGTCCTCGGGCTGTGGTCGCTGGTGCTGGTCCAGGGACTCCTGCCGTGGTCCTTCGGCCGGTCCCAGGACTGGCACACGGCGCTCAACACGGCGATCAGCTTCACGACCAACACCAACTGGCAGTCCTACGCCGGTGAGTCCAGCGCCGGGCACGTCGTGCAGATGGCGGGTCTGACCGTTCAGAACTTCTTGTCGGCGGCGACGGGCCTGGCCGTGGCTGTGGCACTGATCCGGGGGCTGGCCCGTCAGCGCACGGACCGGATCGGCAACTTCTGGGTCGATCTCGTCCGCTCCTGCATCCGCGTCCTTCTGCCGCTGTCGGTCGTCGGCGCGCTCTTGCTGATCCTCGGGGGAGTCACCCAAGATCTCGCGGGTCCGCATGTGATGCCGACGCTGCAGGGTGGTCAGCAGATCCTGCAGGGCGGTCCGGTCGCCAGTCAGGAGGCCATCAAGCTGTTGGGGACCAACGGGGGCGGTTTCTTCAACGCCAACAGCGCCCATCCGATGGAGAACCCCGACGCCTGGACCAATCTCCTCGAGATCATGCTGGTGCTGGCGATCCCCTTCTCGTTGCCTTATGCCTACGGCCTGATGGTGGGAGACCGGCGTCAGGGCAGTCTGGTGGCGGCGGTGATGGTTCTCCTCTTCACCGGTATGACGCTCCTCCTGGCCTGGGTCGAGCAGTCCACGACGGCTCTGCCCACGGGGGGTATGGAGGGCAAGGAGCAGCGCTTCGGCATCGCCTGGTCGGCGATCTTCGGAGCCGCCACGACGGGCACCTCCACCGGAGCGGTCAACTCGATGCACGACTCCTACAGCGCTGGCGGCGGTGGGCTGCTCATGCTCCACATGATGCTGGGAGAGGTCTCCCCCGGCGGCGTCGGCACCGGGCTCTACGGCATGCTCGTCCTCGCGATCATCACCGTCTTCGTCGCCGGGCTCATGGTGGGTCGCACCCCCGAGCTGCTGGGCAAGACCATCGGACGCAGCGAGATCACGTGCGCCGCCCTGGCCTCGATCACGATGCCCGCGCTGGTCCTGACCTTCACCGCGGCCTCTGTGGTGCTTCCCACGGCTCGGGAGGCACTGCTGCACACGGGCCCGCACGGGCTCTCGGAGATGCTCTACGCCTTCACCTCCGCGGCCAACAACAATGGCTCGGCCTTTGCCGGGATCTCTGCGGACCAGCCCTGGCTCAACCTGACGCTCGGCCTGTGCATGCTCGTGGGCCGGTTCGCGACGATCGTGCTCATCCTCGCTCTGGCCGGGTCTCTGGCCGCCCAGACCCGACGGCCGGTCACGAGCGGGACGATGCCGACGCACACGCCGCTGTTCGGCGTGCTGCTGACCGGGATCATCCTCGTCCTCGCCGGCCTCACCTTCTTCCCTTCCCTTGCCCTCGGTGCCCTCGCGGAGGCTCTGTCATGACGATCCCCATGCCCCTCGACCCCTCGACGGCCGATCGCGACGAGCGGCCGGCCCACCCGGCCGCCGGGCCGCCCGACCGCTCCCGAGACGGGGCCTCGCTCGTGCGCACCGCCCTCGCGGCTCTGCCCGACGCCCTGCGCAAGCTCGACCCCCGGCACGTCGTGCGGTCGCCGGTGATCTTCGTGGTCTGGATCGGGACCGTGCTCACCACGGTCCTGTGCCTGACGGATCCCACGGTCTTCGCCGTCGGGGTGACGCTGTGGCTGTGGGCCACGATGGTCTTCGCCAACCTCGCAGAAGCCATCGCGGAGGGGCGGGGCAAGGCCCAGGCCGCCACGCTGCGCCAGACCCGCACCGAGACCCCCGCCCGGCGGCTGCTCCCGGACGGTCGCGAGGAGCTCGTGTCCGGCCAGGACCTGCAGCTCGGTGACCGGGTGGTCGTCGAGGCCAGCCAGGTCATCCCGGGAGACGGAGACGTGGTGGACGGGGTCGCGACCGTCGACGAGTCCGCCATCACCGGGGAGTCTGCGCCGGTCGTGCGCGAGTCCGGCGGTGACCGTTGCGCTGTCACGGGTGGCACCACCGTGCTGTCGGACCGCATCGTCGTCCAGATCACCAGCCGACCGGGCGAGACCTTCATCGACCGGATGATCTCCCTGGTGGAGGGCGCCGCGCGCCAGAAGACCCCGAACGAGGTCGCCCTGTCTATCCTGCTGATCGTCCTGACCTTGATCTTCGTCCTCGCGGTCACGGCGCTGCAGCCCATGGCGGTCTACTCCGGTCGTCCGCTCAGCCTGGTGGTGCTGGTGGCGCTGCTCGTCTGCCTCATCCCGACAACCATCGGCGCGCTCCTGTCCGCCATCGGAATAGCGGGCATGGACCGGCTCGTGCAGCGCAATGTGCTGGCGATGTCCGGGCGGGCCGTGGAGGCGGCCGGGGACGTGTCGACCCTGCTGCTGGACAAGACCGGCACGATCACCTTCGGTAACCGTCGCGCCAGCGACGTCATACCGGTCGCAGGCGCCACACGCGCCGAGCTGCTGCGGGCCGCTCACCTGTCGTCGCTGGCCGACGAGACCCCCGAGGGCCGCTCCATCGTCGACTACGCGGTGGCCGAGGGTGGCGCCGGTGAGCTCACGACCGCCCTGGACCTGCAACGGGCGGGTGCCACCGTGGTGCCCTTCACCGCCCAGACCCGCATGTCGGGTGTCGACCTCGCCGACGGGACCCGGATCCGCAAGGGGGCCAGCTCGGCGGTGACCGCCTGGGTGCACGCGGATGGGGGACACATGGTCCACGACGTGGACGACACCGTGGAGTCCGTCAGTCGCGCCGGGGGGACCCCGCTCGTCGTCGCCGTCCAGGATCCCGGCCAGGTTCCCCGCCAGCTCGGCGTGGTCTTCCTCAAGGACATCGTCAAGCCCGGTATGCCGGAGCGCTTCGCGCAGCTGCGGGCCATGGGCATCCGCACCGTGATGATCACGGGGGACAACCCGCTCACGGCGGCGTCCATCGCGAAGGAGGCGGGGGTCGACGACTTCCTCGCCGAGGCCACCCCCGAGGACAAGATGCGCCTCATCAAGCAGGAGCAGTCCGGGGGCCGGCTGGTCGCCATGACCGGGGACGGCACCAACGACGCCCCCGCCCTGGCCCAGGCAGACGTGGGCGTGGCCATGAACACCGGCACCTCGGCTGCCAAGGAGGCCGGCAACATGATCGACCTGGACTCCGACCCCACCAAGCTCATCGACATCGTCGCGATCGGCAAGCAGCTGCTCATCACGCGCGGCGCGCTCACGACCTTCTCCATCGCCAACGACATCGCCAAGTACTTCGCGATCATCCCGGCGATGTTCGTGACGCTCTACCCCGGTCTGGACCGGTTGAACGTGATGCGGCTGCACAGTCCCGAGTCGGCCATGCTCTCCGCCGTCATCTTCAACGCGCTGATCATCGTGGCGCTGATCCCCCTGGCACTCAGGGGAGTGGCCTACCGCCCGCTGTCGGCGGCCGCGCTGCTACGACGCAACCTGTTCGTCTACGGCCTCGGCGGCGTCATCGCGCCGTTCGTCGGCATCAAGCTGATCGACCTCCTCATCTCGCTCCTCCCTGGACTTCGGTGATCCCCATGACCTTCCTGCGCCATACCTGGGCCGCGCTACGCGCCCTGATCGTCCTCACCCTGCTCCTGGGTGTCGTCTATCCCCTGGGCATGACCGCCGTCGCCGGGGCGCTGCCCGGGACGGGGCACGAGGTGACCGTCGCCGGGCGGGTGGTGGGCGACTCGCGGATCGGGCAACCCTTCTCCGAGCCGCGCTGGTTCCAGGGCCGCCCGTCGGCGGTCGAGCACCCGGGCGAGGCCAGCGGCGGCTCCAATCTCGGGCCCCATCACCCGGATCTCGCCCGCCAGGTGGCCGAGCGCCGCGCCGCGCTGCGCCAGGCCAATCCCCAGGCACCCGAGGCGATCCCGGCCGATGCCCTCACCGCCTCCGCCTCGGGCGTGGATCCCGACATCAGCCCGGCCTATGCCCGCTGGCAGGTGGCCCGGGTCGCCGCTGCTCGGCACCTGGGCGTCGAGCAGATCCAGCGCCTCGTCGACGCGCACACCACGCGGGCCCGCTGGGGCTTCGTCGGGTCCGACACCGTCAACGTCCTCGAGCTGAACGCCGCCCTCACCCGGCTCGGCGCCTAGACAATCACGTCATGGCACGAGGGCGACTGAGGATCTACCTGGGTGCGGCACCGGGTGTGGGCAAGACGGTGGCGATGCTCGCCGAGGGCAGGCGGGCCGCGGAGCGCGGGAAGGACGTGGTCGTCGCGATCTGCGAGACCCACGGACGGCAGCACACGGCCCAGATGCTCGAGGGGCTGGAGACGGTCCCACGCGTGCGGCTGGCGCATCGCGGCGCCGTGCTGAGCGAGATGGACCTGGCGGCCGTCCTCGGCCGTCGACCCGCCATCGCCCTCGTCGACGAGCTGGCCCACACGAACGCCCCGGGGTCGCGCAACGACAAGCGCTGGCGGGACGTCGAGGAGCTGCTCGCCGCGGGGATCGACGTCATCTCCACCGTCAACATCCAGCACCTGGAGTCGCTCAACGACGCCGTCACCACTATCACGGGCATCGCCCAGCACGAGACGGTGCCCGACGAGGTGGTGCGGGCGGCCGACCAGATCGAGTTCGTCGACATGTCCCCGGAGGCTCTGCGACGACGTATGGCGCACGGCAACGTCTACACCGCGGACAAGATCGACGCCGCCCTCGCCAACTACTTCCGTCCCGGCAATCTCTCAGCACTGCGGGAGCTGGCGTTGCTGTGGGTGGCCGACCGGGTCGACGAAGGGCTGGGTCGCTATCGTGACGAGCACGGCATCACCTCGCCCTGGCCCACCCGCGAGCGGGTGCTGGTCGCCCTCTCCGGCGGGCCGGAGGGGGCGACCCTCCTGCGCCGGGGCGCCCGGATCGCCGGCCGGGGCGCGGGTGGGGAGCTGCACGCCGTCCACGTCGCCCGTGCCGACGGGCTCACCAGCGGGGTGCTCCCTCGCATCGCCGAGCAGCGCGCGCTGACGGGTGACCTGGGTGGCACCTTTCACGCCGTGACAGGGGAAGACACGGCCGAGGCCGTCCTCGACTTCGCCCGCGGGATCAATGCTTCCCAGATCGTCGTCGGTACGAGCCGTCACCACCGATGGGTGCGGGTGCTGCGCCAGGCGACGGGTGACGCCATCATCGCTCGCTCCGGTGAGATCGACGTGCACGTGGTGACCCACCCTCATGCCGCCTCACTGGGCGTGCGGCGACCGCGCCGGACCCTGTCCCGCGGTCGCACCCTGTCGGGCTACCTCCTGTCTGTAGGGGCCTCCGCCGCAGTCACGGCCGCACTCTCCCCCTGGGCACGGGCGGTCGGGCTGCCCCTCATCGTCCAGCTGTATCTCCTGCTGACCGTGCTCGTAGCTCTCGTCGGGGGCCTGGGGCCAGCCGTCGTCACCGCGGTCGGGTCCTGTCTGCTGATCAATTGGTTCTTCACCCCGCCGGTACACACCCTGACCATCGCCAGCGCTCAGAACGCCCTGGCTTTGGGCGTTTTCGTCGTGGTGGGGGTGCTCGTGTCCAATGTCGTCCTGCGGGCGGCAGCTCGGGCCGAAGAGGCTCTGCGTGCCCAGCACGAGTCGGCGGCCCTGGCCGAGCTCACCCATACCCTGCTTGGCTCGACGGACCAGCTCGCACTGCTGCTCAGCCGGGCGGTGGACCTGTTCGCGGCCTCGTCCGTCGCGGTGGTGCGGCGTCCCACCCATGACGATCCGGCCCCGGAGATCGTGGCGGCCACCGCGGGTTTCCCTCCCGGGCTGGCGATCTCCGGCGGGGCCGCGCGGGAGCCGGTCGACGAGCGACACGTCCTGGTCCTGGATGGGGATCCCCTGGCCGCGGACCAGCAGCGACTCTTCGCCGCCTGTGCCGTCCACGCGGGGGCGATCCTGCACCGGCGCGTCCTGCGTGCGGAGGCGGCGGCGGCCGAGCGTCTCGAGCGGGACAACCGGGCCCGCACGGCGCTGCTGTCGGCCGTCTCGCACGACCTGCGCACACCCCTGGCAGCGATCAAGGCCGCCATCGGCTCCTTGCGCACCACCGAGGTGGACTTCCCACCGGAGGACGAGGCCGAGCTGGAGGCCATCATCGAGGAGTCCGCCGACCGGCTCGCGGCGCTCGTGGACAACCTGCTGGACATGTCACGGCTGTCGACCGAGGCGCTCGTGGCGTCTCCCCAGGACGTCGACCTGGCAGAGCTGCTGCCCGCCTGCGTGGCCACGGTCAGCGAGCCCTCCCGGGTGCGCTGGGCCCTCGGCGCCGGGGCTCGACGGGTGCAGGCGGACCCGGGTCTGCTCGATCGGGTCCTCGGCAACATCGTGGAAAATGCCCTGCGCCACCAGCCGCGCGGCGGGGAGGTGTTGCTGACGACCAGCGCGATGCGCGACCAGGTGGAGATCCGCGTGGTCGATCACGGGCCGGGCATCGCGCCCGGCGACCAGGACCGGGTCTTCCGTCCCTTCCAACGCCTCGGGGACGCCCCCGCCGGGGATGGTGTGGGGCTCGGACTCGCCGTCGCCCGAGGGCTGGCCGAGGCCATGGACGGGTCCGTCGTCGCGGAGGACACTCCTGGTGGCGGCCTGACCATGGTGGTCTCCCTGCCCATCGCGATGGTGGCCGGGCCGGTGCGCCTCGCCACCGTCCAGGAGGACCACCCATGACCCGCATCCTCGTCGTGGACGACGAACCCGCCATCCTGCGTACGCTGCGGATCAACCTGCGGGCCCGCGGCTACGAGGTGGAGACGGTGACGGGAGGCCGCGACGCGCTCGCCACCATGCAGGACGCTCCGGCCGACCTGGTCATCCTGGACCTGGGGCTGCCGGACCTGGACGGGGTCGAGGTGCTGCGGCGGTTGCGCCGAGAGTCGGACGTGCCCGTCGTGGTCCTCTCGGCGCGGCACGGGTCCGACGACAAGGTGGAGGCGCTCGACGAGGGGGCCGACGACTACGTGACCAAGCCGTTCGGCGCCGACGAGCTCATGGCCCGGGTGCGAGCGGCGCTGCGCCGTGGCAGCGCGGGCCGGCACACCGGGCTCGCACCGGTCGAGGCAGCGGGGGTTCGGCTGGACTTCGACGCGGCCAAGCCACCCGCGACGGTCGTCCGGTGCGCCTCACCCCCACGGAGTGGCGCCTGCTCGCCGCGCTGGCCCGGCGACCGGGGGCGCTCGTCTCCCACGCGGATCTGCTGGAGGCGGTCTGGGGACCGGGCTACGGTCGCGAGCTGCACTACCTGCGGGTCTACGCCAACCAGATCCGGCGCAAGCTGGAGACGGATCCGTCGGCGCCGCAGCTGCTCGTCACCGACCCAGGGCTGGGCTACCGCCTGGTGTGCGGGTCCTCCCCGGGGCCGGTCGGCTGAGCGAGGGGTGGGTCAGTCCCACCCGTCCCGGCCCAGCCCCGGGCCCACGGTCACGGCTCTGGTCCACGGCACCGGGCTCCCGAGCACCGGGCCAGGCCGTGCAGCTCAGGAGGGGGTGCGTGCGAAGGACCTCAGCCGCAGCGAGTTGGTGACCACCAGCACGCTGGACAGGGCCATCGCGGCGCCGGAGACCATCGGGTCGAGGGCGCCGAGCACGGCCAGCGGGATCGCGATCACGTTGTAGCCGAAGGCCCAGACGAGGTTTTGCTGGATGATCCGCAGGGTCTGCCGGGACAGCGCGATCGCGTCGGCGACGGCGCCCACGTCGGGGCGCACCAGGACGATGTCGGCCGAGTCGATGGCGACGTCCGCGCCGGAGCCCATCGCCAGACCGAGGTCGGCCTGGGCGAGGGCGGCGGCGTCGTTGACCCCGTCGCCGACCATCGCCACGACCCGTCCTTGCTGCTGGAGGCGGGCGATCTCGGCGTGCTTCTCCTTGGGGAGCACCTCGGCGACCACGTCGGCGGCGCCGATGCCGACCTGCTCGCCGACCTGGGCGGCCGTGCGGCGGTTGTCACCGGTGAGCAGCACGGTGCGCAGCCCGAGGTCGCGCAGCCGCTGCACCGAGGCGCTGGAGCTGTCGCGCAGCTCGTCGGCGACGGTGAGGGCGGCGTGGGCGACGCCGCCCCAGCCGACATACACCGTGGTGCCGACCCGGTCGCCCTGCAGGTCGCCGGGGACGAGGTCGAACAGGCTGGCCCGTCCGACCGTGACCTCGGTGTCCTTGATGGTGGCGCGGGCCCCGAGGCCGGGCAGGTTGGTGAAGCCGGTGATCGGGCGCAGGTCGAGACCTTCGGCCTGGGCGGCCCGCACGACGGCCTGGGCGATGGGGTGCTCGGACCACGCCTCGACCGACGCCGCGGCCTGCAGCGCCGCGGTGGGGGTGAGCCGCCCGGAGGGGGTGACGTCCACGAGCGTGGCGGAGCCGGTGGTGAGCGTGCCGGTCTTGTCCAGGACCACGGTGTCGATGCGGCGGGTGGACTCCAGGATCTCCGGGCCCTTGATCAGGACGCCGAGCTCGGCGGCCCGGCCGGTGCCGACGAGCAGCCCGGTGGGGGTGGCCAGACCGAGCGCGCAGGGGCAGGCGACGACGAGCACCGAGACGGCGGCGGAGAGCGCGGCCGCGGCCGGGTGCCCGGTGACCAGCCACCCCACGAAGGTGAGCACCGCGATCACCAGCACGACGGGCACGAAGACCGCCGAGATCCGGTCGGCCAGCCGCTGGACGGGGGCCTTGCCGGTCTGGGCCTGCTCGACGAGGCGGGTGATGCCGGCGAGGGTGGTATCCGCACCCACGCGCGTCGCCTGCACGAGCAGCCGCCCGTGCGCGTTGATGGTGCCGCCGGTGACCTCGTCGCCGGGGCCGACCTCGACGGGCAGCGACTCGCCGGTGACCAGGGAGCGGTCGAGGGCGGAGGTGCCGTCGACGACGACGCCGTCGGTGGCGACCTTCTCCCCGGGCCGCACCACGAACTGCTCGCCGACCTGCAGCTGCTCGATCGGGATGCGGGTCTCGCGGGTGACCCGGTCGACCGGGTCGATGCGCTGCACCGCGACGTCCTTGGCGCCGAGCTCCAGCAGGCTGGTGAGCGCGGACTTCCCGGCGGTGCGGGCGCGGTGCTCGGCGAGGCGACCGGCGAGCAGGAAGGTCACGACCACGGCGGCGACCTCGTAGTACATGTGTCCGGTGCTGCCTGGCAGCGTGGCCACGACCGACCAGAGCATCGAGGCGATCACACCCAGGCTGACCAGGGTGTCCATGGTGGAGGCGCCGTGCCGGGCGGTGATCGCCGCCGCCCGGTGGAAGGGCCACGCGGACCACACCGCGACGGGCAGCGTCAGCAGCAGCTCCACCCACGGCCGGGCGTCGCCGAGCAGGTGGTGCACCGACGGCACCATCGCCAGCAGCACGACGAGGACCGTGAGCGGGAGCGCCACCTCGAGGCGTTGCCGCAGCGACGCGCGGCTCAGGACCTGGTCCAGTCTGTATGCCGGGCCGGCGCCGGCCCGGGGGGCCGGCCCGGTCTCCACGAGCAGGGGTCCGCCCGGGGCGCCGCCGCCGGATC
Organism: Arsenicicoccus dermatophilus; assembly: GCF_022568795.1. NCBI lineage: Bacteria > Bacillati > Actinomycetota > Actinomycetes > Micrococcales > Intrasporangiaceae > Arsenicicoccus > Arsenicicoccus dermatophilus. Next base: position 81,894 of record NZ_JAKZHU010000001.1, read on the forward strand.
CCTCGCTCCCGTCGATCGAGCCCGCGACGCGGGTCGCCCCGGCCGGGGCGGGCGTCAGGTCGGTGGCGGTGTAGCCGGTGCGCTCCACGACCGCGATCAGGTCGGCCACGGACAGCGAGCCGGGGAAGGCGACGTGGGCCTTCTCCGTGGCGAGGTTGACGGTGGCGTCCACGCCGTCGAGCCTGTTGAGCTTGCGCTCCACGCGGCTCGAGCAGGACGCGCAGGTCATCCCGCCGATGGCCAGGTCGACCTCGTGGCGGTCCTGCTCGGTCGCGGTGCTCACTCGACCACCGTGTAGCCCGCCTCGTCGACGGCCGCCTTGACGGCGGCCGGGTCGAGCGGGCCCTCGCTGGTGATGGTCACGGGGGAGTCGCCACCTGCGACCAGGTCGATCTGCACGTCCTGGACGCCGGCGACCTCCTTGAGCTCGGACGTGACCGCGCTGGTGCAGTGGCCGCAGGTCATGCCGTTGACGGTGATGGTGGTGGTCTGGCTCATGACGCTCTCCTGGGGGTGGGGGTGGCTGGGGCCGGGGACCCGGTCCTGGGTGGGTTCGGCTGAGAGGGCTGGGCTCAGCTCCTGACGAGCCGCGCGATGGCGGCGGAGGCCTCGGCGACCTTGGCGGCCGCGGCCTCGTCGGACTCGCGCGCGGCGCCGACGACGCAGTGGCCGATGTGGTCCTCGAGCAGGCCCAGGCTGACGGCCTGCAGGGCCTTGGTGATCGCCGAGATCTGGGTGAGGACGTCGATGCAGTAGGTGTCCTCGTCGACCATCCGCTGGACGCCGCGGACCTGACCCTCGATGCGCCGCAGCCGCTTGAGGTAGGCGTCCTTGTGGTCGACCTCGGCGTAGGCGGGCAGCGGGGGTGCGTGCTGGCAGGTGTCGGTCATCCGGCCTCCTTCGACGAGGTCAACCCTAATACCCCTAGGGGGTATTTCCGCGGACCGATCGGGCGGCGCGGTGTGCTGCCCGTCGAGCCCGGGTTCGTGCCCGGATCTGCAACGGTCGACGCTACCCTCTGGACCGCCCCATGAGATGTCGCCGACGGGCTTGCACGGGCGTGGTGTGGGCCATGTCGACGAGAGCGCGTGGCTCGATCTCGTCACCAGAGATGGGTGCAGGTGCACTTCGTACGTCTTCCGCGTCGTGCACCACTAGCCTGTCGTCATGGTGGCAGCACAAGAAGCGCCTCGTTGCGCCAGCAGGTCCCCACGTGGATCACATCCGCGTCCTCTTCGCGGCGTGCTGGTGCTGCACCGCGGTGCCGATGGCGAGGTCGGGGCATGGCAGGTGGCACTGACGGCACCGAGCGCTGTGGGGATGACTCATGCCATGGTGCTGCCTGGTCCGACTGACGAACAGGCCCAGCGTGTCGCCAGCCTGGGTCATCTGCAGCTGTTCGCGACGAGCCCTGTCTTTCCAGGAGCCCTTCTGCCGGATGGCGTTCCTGCTGTGCCGGTGACCGCCCTGGCGGAGAGGCTGCGGGAGGCTACCCACGATCTTGAGTCGCGGACGGTCGCGGCGATCGACGAGTACGAAGAGCGCGTCAAGCGCCGCGGGCTGGTGCGTCCTGTCGGGGCTCGGCTTGAGGTGCCCCTGGAGCCCGCTGCGAGGGATTCCACCGCTGGCGCCACACTGACCTACGCGATCCTGGTGCGAGCACGTTGGCAGGAGTGGATCGAGGCGGAGCGGAATCGCCTGCGTCGCATCTGTCATCCCAAGACCGGGGCGACCCCGTACGTGATGCCGCCAGAACTGTCGCATCCGGAATTTCGTGCATTTCCCCCGCAGGTATATGACGGGACGGTTCTGGTTCCCAGTCAGACCCCGGTAGGCATCCCGTCATGACCCGTGAGCACGACGCAGACTCAGGACTGGTCCTGACCGAGGAGTTCCGGCAAGCACTGGACTGGCTGGAGCAGGGCGAGCACGTCTTTCTTACCGGCAAGGCCGGCACCGGCAAATCAACCCTGATCCGGGAGTTCCTGCGCCGCACCACTCGCAAGTCCGTCGTGGCTGCTCCGACGGGTATCGCGGCGCTGAACGTCGGTGGCTACACGATCCATCGGTTGTTCTCCTTCTCGCCTACGACCACCCTCGACGAGGTCGCAGACGGCAGGTACTACCCGGCGAAGTTTGCCGAGACTTTGCGAGAGCTGGATACCCTCATCATCGATGAGGTGTCGATGGTGCGCGCTGATCTGTTCGACCAGCTGGCTGTGGCCCTGCGCAGGTTCGGTCCCCGGCGCGGGCAGCCGTTCGGCGGCGTCCAGCTCGTCCTCGTCGGCGATCTCTACCAGCTGCCCCCCGTCGTAGCCGGCGAAGAAGAAGCGACCTTCTTCCGCACTCGCTACGAGAGCCCGTACTTCTTCTCCGCCGACCACTACGACCGGGACGCTTTCCGATCCGTGGCCCTGACCCACGTATTCCGGCAGAGCGACTCCAGCCTGGTGGACATGCTGAACGCCGTCCGTGACGGGACGATCCAGCAGGACACGCTCGACCACCTGAATCGCCGCCTCGACCCAGCCTTCGAGCCGGATCTCGACGAGTTCTGGGTCACTCTGACCACCACGAACAAGACAGCCGAGCGTCGCAATCGCGACCGCCTGAACCGCCTCGTCGGCCCGGACATCGTGGCGACAGCCGTCGTGGAGGGAGACCTGTCGACCTTCGACCCGCCCACGGCCGAGACCCTCTGCTTCAAGGTCGGTGCGCAGATCATGCTCCTGACCAACGACCCGTCGGACCGCTGGTTCAACGGCACCATCGCCCGGATCGCGCGATGGAACGCCGCTACTGGTGAGGTCGTCGTCGACCTTCCCGACGGCTCCACCGCCACTGTCGCGCCGCACCGATGGGAAGTCACCCGACCCACGGTCCACCAAGGAGCTCTCGTCCACGAACCCATCGGGGCGTTCACGCAGCTTCCCTTCCGTCTGGCCTGGGCCATCACCATCCACAAGAGCCAAGGTCAGACGCTCGACCGGATGATCGTCGACCTCACCGGGGGCACGTTCACCGACGGCCAGCTCTACGTGGCGCTGAGCCGCTGCACCAGCCTGGACGGACTTGTCCTGGCCAGGGAGGTCAAGCATCGCGACCTTCGCATCGACCCGCGGGTGCACCGCTTCCTGCGGTCGGTGAAGGCGCCCGCCCCAGCCCTCCCGCCGGCCTACCTCGGGGTGATCACGGTCGGGGACTCGGGCCGCAGCTGGCGTCCTCGACCCATCGAGATCGCCTGCGTCACCGACGACGGGATCAGCATCAGCACCATCATCAATCCCTGCCATGACCTGGAGGACTCTCGGACCCGGTACGGGATCGGAGCACGCGATGTCCAGCTCGCTCCCACCCTGGTCGAGGCGTGGGCGGTGATCTCCGACCTGCTGAACGGCCGGGTCCTCGTCGGTGTCGACATCGACCGTGACCTGGGATACATCGACTACGAGATCAAGCGCCTCGCCCGTGCCATCCCTCCACAGCTGGGGGGCAACGTCGGCGATGACCATGACGCCGATCTGGTACGCACGCTCCCCAGCGCCGTGCAGCGTGCCCGAGCGGTCCAGGCCCTGGCTGCGTCTTCGCAGACCTGCCTTCAGGGTGGGCTTCCCCTCGAGCGAGCGGCGGGACTTGGCGCTGGCTACCTCTTGCCTCGCGGCGACAACCCGCACCAGTTCATGATCCTGCCCGACGCAGGGCCTGACGCACGGCTCGCCACAGCCCAGTCGATGATGTCGGCTCGCGACCGCTCGAACCTGTCCAGGGAGCAGGATCAGATCCTGGCAGCGGTCTGCCGACAGCTCGGGCTCGACGCGGAGGACCCATCCCTCGTCGGGTCCGACGGGCCGGGTATCGACGAGGTCCTCATCCCCGGTGCCACGGTTTGCTTCAGCGGCACCACGGTCCTGCCGGACGGGCGGCGGATGCAGAAGGAAGAACTGGCCGAGCTGGCCCGGGACCATGGTCTTGTCGTCGTCGACACGGTCACCAAGAAGGCCTGCGACTGTCTGGTCACCGCCGAGCCGGGCAGCCAGTCCGGCAAGGCGAAGGCCGCCCGACGATGGGGAAAGCCTGTCTACAACTCGGAAGGATTTCTCGCCTGGGCGAGTGACCGACGAGGCCCTCAGGAAGGGTGCTCCCCTCACGCTTCGCCCGAGGCCGTCGTCGTCGAGATCCGTCGGGAACGCGACTGAGCGATGGCAGGAAGGCCCCGATGGGGGGAACGTCCCGGGACGTCCTGCGAGCGTCCATGTGGGGCTGGTGGGTCCCTGGGTGCCACGGCTCCTGGGATCGCCGATGACCCGTGGAGGCTCAGGAGGTAGGTGATCGACCGGCTCCACTGCTCGGGAGCGGGTCAGGCGTCGGTGATCTCGCAGAAGCTGCGGTAGTGGTCGCCGGTGTAGTACCAGTGCTCGGGGCTGGTCAGCCCCCCGCCGCCGGTGATGATGCGGCGGGTGCCGCGCGTGGGGGAGCCGGGCGTCTCGACGGTGTACTCGTGGTAGTAGCCGCGCGGCTGGCGGGGCAGGATCCGCTCGCGGTTGGCGAAGGTCACGCCGTCGTTGCGCGGGTGCGTGAAGGGCCCGCCCGCGCGGATGGCGAGGATCACCGCGGGCACCTGGGCCGGCAGCTCGGCCATCCTGCAGGGACGGAGCAGGCCCGTGACCGAGGGGGTCGAGGGTCGCGGTGCCGGGGTGGGCGAGGAGGTCGAGGGTCGCGGCGCCGGGGCGGTGCGGGGGGCGCTGGGCTTCGCCGACGGTGCTGCGGTATGCCGCGCTGTCGCGGACGTGCTGGTCCTGGCCGCCGCGCGGGGGCGGTTGGGGTGCGAGCACCCCGCGAGCGCCGGGCTGATCACCAGGGCGACCGCCATCAGAGCTGGACACAGTCGGTCGGGACGCAGCCGCTGGGGGAGCCGCACGTTCGCCTCGCTCTCGGTCGGTGACGTGGTCGATGCCTCGGTCAGTGCACGGACGGGTCCGTGGGGTCGAGGGGGCTCGTGGTGCCCGACGGCACCAGCACGGTCTCGAGCACCCGCTCGTGCTCGTCGCCCGGCCCCTCGTCCTCCCGGTCAGACTGCCACAGGTGGGTGTGGGCTTCGCTCAGGATCGACACCAGCTCGTCGAAGCCTTCCCGGTCGCTCTCACGCAGCGTGTCTGCGTCGGACCAGAGCAGGGCGATCCGGCGCGTGCGGGGCCACCACAGGTCGAGGTCGCGCAGGGCGTCGGCGAGGGCGTCCAGGTTGACGGCGGCGGAGCCGGGCAGGCGCAGCGCCGAGGCGACGGCGGCCTGCGCCGAGCGCAGGTCCCGCAGGTCGGCGCCCTGGACGGGGATGACGTGGAAGTCCTCGTCGAGGAGCAGCGCCCGTGCGCGGGAGGGGCCGACGGCCTCGTGCTGGACCCACCAGACGCCGGGGGCGATCTGCTCCCCGCTGCGTCGCAGGCGGTGGGGGACGGTGGCCCAGGCGTCGATCGGCGTGCTGCTGCTCACGACAGGTCTCGCTCTCGGTCATGGTCGGACCGGTCCAGTGTGCCTCGCCCGGGCTGCGGGCGGGGGAGGCGCCTGGTCGGGGGCCGGCGAGGGGGCGGCGGACGGGTCGAGGCCTCCCGGAGGGTCCGGGAGGCCTCGACGGTGGCTCAGTTGCTGGACAGGTCGGCCTTGGACTCGTCGGTGGTCTCGGTGACGGGCATGCCTGCGGCCTTGCTGGACTCCATCACCTGGCTGACCAGGCCCTGCGCGGCGACGACGGAGGACAGGTCGCCCTTGGCGATGCCGCCGGCCATCTGGCTGGCGGTGTCCTTGAGCTTGCCCAGGGGGCCGCTCAGGGCCTTGCACATGGACGGGTCGGCCCGCACGTTGTCGTAGGCGTTGTTGATGAGCTTGTAGTCGAGGGCGGCGACGGCCAGGCCCTTGGCGATGGCGGTCTTGCGGCCGGGGGCGCCCTCCTTGAAGGTGCCGGCCTGGTACGGCGTGTAGATCCAGCGGTGGAAGGTGCCGGCGGCCAGGCCGAGGTCGGCGACGAAGCGGGTCTTGGCGAAGTGGCGGGTCGCCTCGGTCGGGCAGTCGGCGGGCACCACGTCGGTGGTGGTGGCCACGGGGCCTGCGGCGGTCGTGGTCATCACGGCGCCGGTGCTGGTGGCGGCCGTGGTCGCGGCGGTGGTGGTCTTCTCGGCGCCACCGCAGGCGGACAGGGCCAGCGAGCAGGCGAGGACGGGGGTGGCGATGCGGAGGGCGTTGTGGTTCATGCACCAGGTCATTGGCACGATCCAGGTCGTCTAGACCCCGAGTCCCGGATCGTGACCTTTCGGCAACCCGGTGATCAGCGTGCGCTCAGCGTGACCCCCTCCCTGTCACACGCTCAGCCCAGGTGGTCGACCAGGGTGGGAGCCAGGCCGACATACGTGCTGGGGGTCATCGCCGCCAGCCGCTCCTCGACCTCGGCGGGCAGGTCCAGGCCCTTCACGAACGCGACCAGGTCGTCCTGCCCGATCCGGCGGCCGCGGGTGAGCTCCTTGAGCCGCTCGTAGGGGTTGTCCATCCCCGCGACGCCCTGGGCGCCGAGCGCACGCATCGCCGACTGGACGGGCTCGCCCAGCACCTCCCAGTTGCCGTCGAGGTCCTCGGCCATCCGCGCCGGCACCGCGTCCAGGCCTGCGAGCCCACGAGAGACGTTGTCCAGCGCCAGCATCGAGTGGCCGAGCGCCGTGCCGACGTTGCGCTGCATGGAGGAGTCCGTCAGGTCGCGCTGCAGCCGCGACTGCACCAGCGTGGCCGCCAGCACGTCGAGCAGGGCGCAGGAGACCTCGAGGTTGGCCTCGGCGTTCTCGAAGCGGATCGGGTTGACCTTGTGCGGCATCGTCGACGAGCCGACGGTGCCCTGGCCGCGCACCTGGGCGTAGTAGCCCATCGAGATGTAGGTCCAGAAGTCGGTGCACACGTTGTGCAGGATCCGGTTGAACCGGGCGACGTCGGCGTAGAGCTCGGCCTGCCAGTCGTGCGACTCGATCTGGGTGGTCAGCGGGTTCCACGTCAGGCCCAGGCCCTCGACGAAGGCCCGCGAGATCGCCTGCCAGTCGGCGCCGGGCACGGCGGCCAGGTGCGCGCCGTAGGTGCCGGTCGCGCCGTTGAGCTTGCCGAGGTAGTCCTGCCCCTCGACGCGGTTCAGCTGCCGGCCCAGGCGGTGGGCCATGACGGCGATCTCCTTGCCCATCGTCGTGGGCGTCGCCGGCTGGCCGTGGGTGTGCGCGAGGAGGGGGATGTCGGCGAGGTCCTTCGCCATGCCGGACAGCTGGTCGACGACGGAGCGGGCCTTGGGCAGCCAGACCTCGCGCGTGGCGCCCTGGACCATGAGGGCGTAGGACAGGTTGTTGATGTCCTCGCTGGTGCAGCAGAAGTGGATGAGCTGCTTGAGCCGGGCCGCGTCGTCGGGGGCGATGCGGTCGACGCGGCGCTGCAGGAAGTACTCCACGGCCTTGACGTCGTGCACCGTCTCACGCTCGATCTCGGCCAGCTCGGCGATGTCCTCGGCGCCGAACTTCACGACCACGGCGCGCAGCTCGCGCACCTCGTCGTCGGAGAGGCGACGCACGCCCGGCACGACCTGCTCCTGCGTCAGGTGGATCAGCCACTCCACCTCGACGTGGACCCGGGTGCGGTTGAGCGCGGCCTCCGACAGGTGGTCGACCAGGGGTGCGACCGCCGAGCGGTATCGGCCGTCGAGGGCGCCGAGGGCGATGGGCGGGGTCACGTCAGCGAGGGAGGCCATGACGGTCATTCTGCCAGCCGGCGAGCGGCCGCTCCGCGAGTGCGTGTGCCGCAGGGATCCTGCTCCTCGAGGCCGTCGCGGTCGACCTGGTGACCCAGCGCTCGCGAGATGCGGTCGGCGGTCGCCCGCATCACCGTGCTGAGGCTGCGCATCCGCGCGGTGGGCATGTAAGGGCTGGTCGCGGACATGCTGATCGCCGCCGTGATCGCGCCCGACGCGTCGCGCACCGGCGCGGCGACGCACCGGATACCGATCTCGTTCTCCTCCAGGTCCCAGGCCACCCCTGCCTCGGCATAGGTCCTCATCCGACGCAGGAAGTCCTCACGGGCCTGGCCGGTGACCGTGCCCTCGTGGTCGATGTCGTACTGCGTGTCCCAGTCGGGGCCGCTGTCGAGCAGGAGGGCCTTGCCCACCCCGGTGCGGCTGAGCGGCATCCGCTGGCCGACGCGGGAGCGCATCTCCACCCCGCGGGAGCCGGAGATCTTGTCCAGATAGAGGACGGCGCCCCCGTCGCGGATCCCCAGGTGGACGGTGTCGTGCTGCACGTCGACCAGCTGCTGCAGGATCGGTCTGGCGAGCGCGGTGACGGGGCTCTGCTCGACGGCGCGGAAACCCATCTCCATCAACGTCGGTCCGAGGAAGTACTCGCCGGCCTGATGTCTCAGGTATCCCGCCTGGGTCAGGGCCTGCAGGAGGCGGTGGCAGGTCGAGCGGGTGATTCCGGTGGCATCGCTGGCCCGTTGCAGGGTCCGAGCCCCTACTGCCACCGCTCTGACCAGCACCAATCCGCGCAGGAGGGTCTGGGCGCCAGCCAGGTCGGCGTGGAGGGCGCGGGCCTCGGGGGAGTCGAGGGGCTGACTCGCGGCAAGATCAGGCATGGGCCCAGGATCCCACATTCAGGGACTGCGATTGAGAGTGTGGGATGACGGGGCGGATCCTGACGACGTGCCAGCACCACCGCCCGACCGAAGGATCCTGCCGTGAGCTCCACCGACGTGCTCCTTGCCCTCGACTGGGGTACGAGCAGCCTACGGGCCTACCGGTTCGGCGCCGATGGCCGCGTCGTGGGCAGCTCGTCCTCCGACGACGGCGTCGGCGCGGTCCACGACCGGGGGCCGCGGGCCCTGCGCGACGCCCTCGCCCGGGCAGCGCGTCGCGCCGGGGCGACCCGGCCGCTGCCGACGCTCGCGTGCGGGATGGTGGGCAGTCGGCAGGGGTGGGTCGAGGTGCCCTACGTGAGCGTCCCCGCTGACCTGGCCACCCTCACCGACCGGATCACGGTCGTGCCCGCCGACGAGGGCCCCCTGCACATCCTGCCGGGGATGGTCGACGAGGGCTCGCTCCCCTCCGTCATGCGAGGCGAGGAGACCCAGGTCGTCGGGGTTCTCGACCGAGCTCGGTGGGCGGGGAGCGAGAGCATCGAGCAGCTGATCGTGCTGCCGGGCACGCACACCAAGTGGGTCACCGTGCGAGGGCGGTCCCTGCAGAGCATCGCCACGACGATGACCGGCGAGGTGTACGCGCTGCTCCGCCGCTCGAGCATCCTCGCAGCCACGATGACCACGACCACGGCCCTCCATCGCGAGGTCTTCGAGTCGGCCGTGCGGCTGGCCCGGAGCAGCGGGGTCGGCGCCACGTCGACGATCTTCTCCACGCGCAGCCTCGGGCTGCTGGATCGTCTCCCTCCCGAGGCGCAGGCGGCACACCTGTCCGGCCTCCTCATCGGTCACGAGCTGCTCGATCACCAGCCCCCGGGCGACCCGCCCGCCTGGACCCTCGCCGGCGAGGAGGCTCTGTGCCGGCGCTACGCCTGCGCGGGCGAGGTCCTCGGCTGGCCCACCCCCACCATCCGCGCGGATGCAGCCCCTCGCGGCCTGTGGCGGCTCGCCACGGCTGCCGGGCTGGTCCGCCTCGTTGAGGAGGAAGCCCATGAGTGACAGTCTTGCCACCCGACCCGGTCACGGCCTGATCGCGATCCTGCGAGGGGTCCGCCCCGCCGAGGCCGTCGCCGTGGCCACCGCGGTCCACGAGGCCGGGATCGGCACCATCGAGGTGCCTCTGAACTCCCCGGACCCCCTGACATCCATCGCGGCCATCCGGGCGGCACTGCCGCCCACCGCGGTCGTGGGGGCCGGGACGGTCCTCACGACCGACGACGTCGAGCGCGTCGCCCAGGCAGGCGGCGAGATCGTTGTCTCCCCGGCGATGAACCCCGAGGTCATCCGGGCCACCGTCGCCGCGGGCATGATCAGCTGCCCGGGCGTCGCCACCCCCAGCGAGGCCTTCACCGCCCTCGCCTGCGGCGCCCAGGTCCTCAAGGTCTTTCCCGCCGAGCAGGTCGGCCCGGCCGGTGTGAAGGCGTGGATGTCGGTGCTGCCCCCGCACACCCCCGTCGTGCCCGTCGGCGGCATCACCCCGGCGACCATGGCGGACTGGTGGCCCATCGGCGTCAGCGGCTTCGGGATCGGGTCCGCCGTCTACCGCGCCGGCTCGACCCCCCAGCAGGCGGGCGAGCAGGCACGAGCCTTCGTCGCGGCATACGCCGCTCTGTCCAGCAAGGAGTAGTCCATGAAGATCACCACGGTGACGACCTACCAGGTGCCTCCGCGCTGGTGCTTCGTCAAGATCGAGACCGACGAGGGCGTGGTCGGCTGGGGCGAGCCGGTCCTCGAGGGACGGGCCGCCAGCGTCGCGGCCACCGTCGACGAGCTGGCCGACCTGGTCGTCGGCCGGGACCCCCGCCACATCGAGGACCTGTGGACGCTGATGTACCGCAGCGCCTTCTATCGCGGCGGCGGCATCCACATGAGCGCGATCGCCGGCATCGACCAGGCCCTCTGGGACATCAAGGGCAAGGCTCTCGGGGTCCCCGTCGCCGAGCTGCTCGGCGGCCAGGTCCGCGACCGGATCAAGGTCTACTCCTGGATCGGCGGAGATCGCCCGGCCGAGACCGCGGCGGCGGCCCGGGCTGCCGCCGACCGAGGATTCACGGCCGTCAAGATGAACGGCACCGAGGAGATGCAGTACCTCGACTCCTGGGACAAGGTCCAGCTGTGCCTCGACAACGTCGGCGCGGTCCGGGACGCGGTGGGCCCCGACATCGGCATCGGCGTGGACTTCCACGGCCGGGTCCACAAGCCGATGGCCAAGGTCCTCATGAAGGAGCTCGAGCCCTACCACCTGATGTTCATCGAGGAACCGGTGCTGTCCGAGCACCTCGACGCGATGATCGACGTCCTGCACGGCGTCAGCACCCCGATCGCCCTGGGCGAGCGGCTGTTCTCGCGCTGGGACGTCAAGGACGTGCTCGCGAGCGGGGCCGTCGACATCATCCAGCCCGACCCCTGCCACGCGGGCGGCATCACCGAGACGCGCAAGATCGCCATGATGGCCGAGGCCTACGACGTGGCCCTGGCGCTGCACTGCCCCCTGGGCCCGATCGCGCTGGCCACCTGTCTGCAGATCGACGCCGGCTGCTACAACGCCGTCATCCAGGAGCAGAGCCTGGGGATCCACTACAACACCACCAACGACCTGCTCGACTACGTCGTCGACCCCTCCGTGTTCGCCTACGAGGACGGCATGGTCACCATCCCCACCGGCCCCGGCCTGGGGATCGAGGTCAACGAGGAGTATGTCGCCGAGCGTGCCGTCGTCGGCCACCGCTGGCGCAACCCGGTGTGGCGCCACCGCGACGGCAGCTTCGCCGAGTGGTGAACCCCACCGCCTGACGCGACACCGAGCCGCCCAGCGCCGCCCGCGTCATACCCCCGACGCGACATCTCAGGGTGCGGGTCCACCGCCCCCTGACCCCTTCCCCCGCGCACGCCGTCGTGCGCCCACCCAGAAAGACCCCCTGATGAGCACGACCTCCGGCGCCGTCGCGCCCCGTCCGACCCGGACGCGCTACCTGATCATGGTGATGCTCTTCGTCACCGTGGTCATCAACTACCTCGACCGCAGCAACCTCTCGGTCGCGTCCACGGGCATCGCCAAGGACCCGCACCTGACGACCTTCCAGCAGGGTCTGATGCTCTCGGCCTTCGGATGGACCTATGCCGCCGCCCAGATCCCCGGCGGCTGGCTCGTCGACCGGGTCCCACCGCGGGTGCTGTACCCGGCGGCACTCGTGCTGTGGTCGCTGGCCACCTGCCTCATGGGCGTGGTGGGGAGCTTCGTCGGGCTGTTCGTGCTGCGCCTCGCGGTGGGCGCCTTCGAGGCGCCGGCCTATCCGATCAACAACAAGGTCGTCACCGCGTGGTTCCCCGAGCGGGAGCGCGCCGGCGCCATCGGGTTCTACACCTCTGGGCAGTTCGTGGGCCTGGCCCTGCTGACCCCCCTCCTGCTCTGGATGCAGAAGTCCTACGGGTGGCACACGATCTTCGTCGTCACCGGCCTGGTCGGCCTGGTGTGGGCAGTGGTGTGGTTCGCCGTCTACCGGGGTCCGCGCGACTTCCGGGGCACGAACGACGCCGAGCTGGAGCACATCGCGGTCGGAGGCGGTCTCGTGGACGTCGACGGCGGGCAGCACGCCAAGGAGCCCTTCCGGTGGGGAGACCTTGCCCTCGTGCTGAGCCGACGCAAGCTGTGGGGGGCCTACCTCGGGCAGTTCTGCCTGACCTCGACCCTGTGGTTCTTCCTCACCTGGTTCCCGACCTACCTCGTGAAGTACCGCCACATGGACTTCCTCAAGACCGGCTTCCTGGCGTCGCTGCCCTTCGTCGCAGCCTTCGTCGGTGTCGTCTTCTCCGGGATCTTCTCCGACCGACTTCTGCGTCGGGGGGTCTCCGTGGGGACTGCCCGCAAGCTCCCGATCATCACCGGCCTGCTGATCTCGATCTCGGTCCTCGGGGCGAACCACACCGACAGCACGGGGATGGTGATCTTCTTCCTCGCCCTGGCGTTCTTCGGCAACGGGCTGGCCTCGATCACCTGGTCGCTGGTCTCGGCGCTGGCGCCATCGCGGCTGCTGGGCCTCACCGGCGGCGTCTTCAACTTCATCGGCAACCTGTCCTCGATCGCGACCCCGCTCATCATCGGAGCCCTGGTGTCCGAGACCGACTTCACCCCCGCCCTGGTCTACATCGCGGTCGTCTCGGCTCTCGGTGCCCTGTCCTACCTCCTCCTCGTCGGATCGGTGGAGCGCATCGAGGGCTGACCCCTCGAGCCCGTGGAACGACGGACCGGGTGCCGGTCGCCCGAGATCGGGGGCCGGCACCCGGTCGGACGGATCAGGACTTCGTGTCGCCCGTGTCCTGCTCGGCCTTCGCCCGTGCCTCGTCGACCTTCTCCGAGAGCCGGGCCTGCAGGTGCTTCTGCGCGAGCGCGAGGTCGCCGAGGCTCTCCAGGACGGCCTCGGAGTCACCCTTCAGCTGGGCGTCGAACAGCTCGCCCTCGACCTCCATGACCCACAGCCGGGCGTAGTAGAGCCGGTCCTCGGCCAGGTGGGCCAGGACGACCAGACCCGTGAGCAGGGGGTGGTTCTGGGTGACGTTGGTGCCGCGGGTGACGCCGTGCTCCAGCTCCACCGCGAGGGCGTAGCGGAACTCCCACAGGTGACCCAGGCACCTCTCGCCCTGGAACTCCTCGCCCTCGGGGAGGAAGTCGTTCAGCAGGTCCGGGGCGTCCTCGCCGTCGGCGGAGGGCTCGATGACCTTCTCGGCCACGAGGTACTTCAGCGCGCTGAGGATCGCGACGGTCTCGTCCTCGGGGACGACGGCGACACCCTCCTCGCCATCAGGGGCGATCTCGTCGAGCTCGAGGGTGGCCCAGTTGCGGCTGATCCCGAGCTCGGTGCAGAAGGTCCCGACGGCCTTGCGGGTCAGGAAGTCCAGGTCGACGTCCTTGCCGTCCGTGAAGTCGTTGATGCGGTCGATGACGTAGGCGACCAGGTCGTCGCCCTTGGCCTTCTTGGCCACGGCCTCGTCGAAGGTCTGGAACTTCATCGGTCCTCCCGGGGGTGATGAGTGGGTCTTGCCTCCGGCATACCCCGGCAGGTCCGTCTCGATCCCGCAGGTCACCCGGCCGGACCGCCGCCGGGTGGCAGGATGGCGCCATGCCCGCCGAGACCTTCCACAGCGCCTACGCCCAGGGCTTCGCCCGCGTGGCGGCCTGCACCGCCCCGACGGCCGTCGCGGACCCGGCCCGCAACGCCGACCAGGTGGTCGCCGCCGCCCGCGAGCTGCACGAGGAGGGCGTGGCGCTCGCGGTCTTCCCCGAGCTGGGGATGTCCGGCTACGCCCTGGACGACCTCTTCCTGCAGCAGCCGCTGCTCGAGGCCGTCGAGCGCGAGCTGGCACGCGTCGTCGAGGCGAGCGCTGACCTGCTGCCGATCCTCGTCGTGGGGGCACCCCTGCGCCGGCAGCACCGGCTCTACAACTGCGCCGTCGTCATCCACCGCGGCGAGATCCTCGGCGTGGCACCGAAGTCCAACCTGCCGACCTACCGCGAGTTCTACGAGCGGCGGCACTTCGCGCCCGGCGACGACGTGTCCGGCGAGATCGTCGTCGCGGGCCGCGCCGTGCCCTTCGGCCCGGACCTGCTCTTCGCCGCCACCGACGTGGCGGGCTTCGTGCTGCACGTCGAGGTGTGCGAGGACATGTGGGTGCCGGTGCCCCCGTCGGCCGAGGCGGCGCTCGCCGGCGCGACGATCCTGGCCAACCTGTCCGGCTCGCCGATCACCGTCGCCCGCGCCGAGGACCGCACCCTGCTCGCCCGCTCCGCGTCCAGCCGCTGCCTGGCGGCCTACCTGTATGCCGCTGCGGGCGAGGGCGAGTCGACGACCGACCTGTCCTGGGACGGGCAGACCTTCGTCTACGAGAACGGCGACCTGCTCGCCGAGACCGAGCGCTTCCCGCAGGGGCCGCAGCGCTCGATCGCCGACGTCGACCTCGACCGGCTCGTCGCCGAGCGGATCCGGATGGGCAGCTTCGACGACAACCGACGCACCCACCACGAGCGCGCCGGCCGCTTCCGCACCGTCGAGCTGACGCTGCAGCCGCCGCTCACCGACATCGGGCTGCGGCGCAAGGTCGACCGCTTCCCCTTCGTGCCCGACGACGCCGACCGGCTGGCGCGGGACTGCTACGAGGCCTACAACATCCAGGTCTCCGGCCTGGTGCAGCGGATGCGGGCGATCGGCAGCCCCAAGGCCGTCATCGGCGTCTCCGGGGGCCTGGACTCCACGCACGCGCTGCTCGTGTGCGCCCGCGCCATGGACCGCCTGGGCCGTCCGCGCACCGACATCCTGGCCTACACGATGCCGGGCTTCGCGACGACCGAGCACACCAGGACCAACGCTCAGCGGCTGTGCGAGCAGCTCGGGGTGACCTTCGCCGAGCTCGACATCCGGCCCGCGGCCACCCAGATGCTCAAGGACATGCACCACCCCTTCGGCGCGGGGGAGGAGGTCTACGACATCACCTTCGAGAACGTCCAGGCCGGGCTGCGCTACGACTACCTCTTCCGCCTGGCCAACCACCTGGGCGGGATCGTCGTGGGCACCGGCGACCTGTCCGAGCTCGCCCTCGGCTGGTGCACCTACGGCGTCGGCGACCAGATGTCGCACTACGGCGTCAACACCGGTGTCCCGAAGACCTTGATGCAGCACCTGATCCGCTGGTGCACGACGTCCGGGGACTTCACCGAGGAGGTCGCCGGGACGCTGCGGTCCATCCTCGACACCGAGATCAGCCCCGAGCTCGTCCCCACCAAGGAGGGCGAGAAGCCGCAGTCCACCGAGGCGTCCATCGGGCCCTACGCGCTGCAGGACTTCACGCTCTACCACGTGCTGCGGCGTGGCTACCGGCCGAGCAAGGTGGCCTTCCTCGCGTGGCACGCCTGGCACGACGAGACCGCGGGGGAGTGGCCGCCCGGGTTCCCGCAGGAGCGCCGCTCGGCCTACGACCTCGCCGAGATCCGGCACTGGCTGGAGGTCTTCTGCCAGCGCTTCGTCACCCAGCAGTTCAAGCGCTCGGCGCTGCCCAACGGCCCCAAGGTCGTCGCGGGCGGGTCGCTCTCGCCGCGCGGTGACTGGCGGATGCCCTCGGACGCGTCCCCGGCGATCTGGCTGGCCGACCTGGCGAACGTCCCCGGCTGACGGTCCGGGGCCGTCCCGACCCGGCCGGGCGCGGGTCAGGGGTGCGCGGTCAGGCGTCGGCGGCGGTGATCGACAGTCCGCTCAGGCGGTATGCCGCGAAGGCCGTGCCCACGACCAGCACGAGCAGCAGCCCCACCAGGGCATGGGTCAGCCCGATCTCGGTGGGCGCGATGACCGACATCTGACCCACCTCGCTGGCGACCCGCGTGGCCCAGGCGCCGACGGAGACCTTCTCGATCCCGCGCAGCAGGGTGCGCAGGCCGCCCTCCCACACGGTGAGGTAGAGCAGGCCCCACACCACGGCGTGCCGGGTCGAGGCCGACAGCGCGGTGAACAGCCCGCTGTAGGCCACGGCGGCAGCCGCGCCACCGGCCGCCCACCCCAGCGCCTTGACCGGCGAGTCCGGGTCGAGCAGCAGGGCGGCGAGCCCGAGGGGGAGCGCGCCCAGCACCAGCGTCGTGGCGGCCCCGGCGATGAGCTTGCTCACCACCACGTGCCAGCGGGGCACCGGCTTGGACAGCAGGTAGTAGATCGTGCCGTCCTCCAGCTCGGTGCCGAGCAGCCGGGTGGCCGTGAGCAGCGCCAGCATGGGCACCACCACGACCAGCCCGAGGGTGCCGAGGACGGCGCGCCCGGCCGGGTCGTCGGCCGAGGCGTCCGGCCCGAGGACGAACCGGGCGAAACCGGTGAGGACCAGCAGCACCGTCGGCAGCGCCAGCAGCGGCAGCAGCCGGGCACGACCGAGCACCGAGGAGAAGGCGAGACGCAGGACGACAGGGTTCATGAGGTCACCAGGTAGGAGAAGACGCTCTCGAGCGACTCGTCGGTCGGGCTGACCTCGACGAGGGTGATCCCGCGGGCGCGGGCGACGCGCGGCAGCACGTGGGTGAACCGGCCGAAGTCGCCGGCCTCCACCTCGACCCCGCCCTCCGGCCGCAGGGCGACCGCGCGCACGCAGTCGTCGCCGACCAGCGCGGCGGCGAGGACCCGGTCGTCGGTGGACCGCACGACATACCGGTTGGGCCGGTCGGTCATCAGCCGGCGGATGGCCCCGAAGTCGCCGCTCGCGGCGTGCCGGCCCGCCACGACCACCTCGACCTGGCGGGCGACCTGCTCGACCTCCTCCAGGATGTGCGAGCTGAACAGCACGGTCCGCCCGTCCGCGCCCATCCGGCGCAGCAGCTCCATCAGGTGCAGCCGCTGCCGCGGGTCCATGCCGTTGAAGGGCTCGTCGAGCAGCAGCACCTGCGGGTCGTGGACCAGGGCGCTCGCCATCTTCACGCGCTGGCGCATGCCCTTGGAGTATGTCGAGATGCGGCGTCCCGCAGGCTCGGTCATCTCCACGAGGTCCAGCGCCCGCTCGGTGGCCGCGCCGGGGTCGGACAGCCCGTGCAGGTCGGCCATCGCCCGCACGAAGGCCCGTCCGGTCAGGTGCTCCAGGATGCCCTCGCGCTCGGGCACCATCCCGAGCCGGCGATAGACCTCGGGGTGCCGCCAGGTGGGGGTGCCGTCCAGCTCGACCGAGCCCGCGGAGGGGGCGAGGAAGCCGGACATGAGGGCGAGCAGCGTGGACTTGCCGGCGCCGTTGGGGCCGAGCAGGCCGGTGACGCCGGGCCCGATCTCCATGGAGACGTCGTTGACGGCCACCAGGTCGCCGAACCACCGGGAGACGCCGTGCAGGACGAGAGTGCTCATGCCGCACCAGCCTTCGTGTAGCGACGCAGCAGGATCGCGGCGCCACCGAGCAGGGTGACGACCAGGGCGACGAGGTAGAACACCCCGTCCACGGTCGAGCGCACCGGTGGCCCGGTGGGGGCCTGGTCGAACCACCACACGCCGAGCCCCTCGGCGAGGCTGAAGGGGTTGAGCACCCCCGGCCAGGCGGGGTGGATCCCCGCGGTCGTGTAGCCGGTGCTGAGGATCGCCCCGAGCCCGCCCGCGACCGCCGAGCTCATCGTCAAGGTGGCGATGATCGCGACGATGGCCATGCCCCGACGGGTGGCCAGGCTGGCCAGGACCCCGCCGACCACGGTGAGCAGGGCCGTCAGGACCAGGATCCCGGGCAGCGCCTCCAGGGCCTTGCGCGTGTGCTCCCCGGCCGGCAGGCCCGCCAGCAGCGCGCCGACATACAGGACCACGACGGGCAGGCCCACGACCAGGAGGATGGCGACGAAGAGCGAGGCGAGCCGGGCCAGCACGTAGGTCCCGCGGCGCAGCGGGCGGGCGAGGTAGAGCGTGATCGCGCGGTAGCGCAGGTCCCGGGAGAACACCACGGGCGCCTGGGCGGCCACGAAGATCGAGGTGACCATCTGCAGCATCGTCGGGTAGCGCGCGTAGTCGACCGGGAGGGTCGAGATCGTGGTCATCGCCACGACCGACACCATCACCAGGGCGGGCAGCAGCGAGACCAGCAGGATCCCGACGGGCAGCCACTTGGCCCTGCGGGAGCGGCCGAGGCCGTAGGCGTGGCGCAGACCCTGGACGAACAGCGAGCGGGCGACGCCGCCCTCGCCGAGCCGGGGGCCGTCGTAGCCGCGGTAGCCCAGGTCGTGGATCCGGGCGCCGTGGCCGTGATCGGAGACGGGAGCCGGGGTGGGGTCCGTCATCGCGGGGCCACCTCTCGGGTCTGGAAGACGTCCTGGATGCGGTGGCGCCCGTCCTGGACCCGGACCAGACCCAGGTCGAGGTCGATCACGGTGTCCCGCACCAGGTCTCGTATGGCGCGCTCCTGCTGCTGGGTGGTCTGCGCGCTCGCCTCGGGGTCGACCGCCCACAGGCCGCCGGGCGTGATCTCGACCGACCCGTCGACGGGATGGCACACGAGCCCGTGGGCGGCCAGGGCGTTGCCGAGCAGGTCGCGCTCGGTGGCGCCGCCCAGCACCTCGACGAGCAGGCTGCCGGTGCGCTCGACGTAGTCGCTGGTCGCCGAGGACCGCAGCAGGTGACCGCCGTCGAGGACGACGACGTGGTCGCTGACCCGCTCCAGCTCGCCGAGCAGGTGGCTGGTCACCAGCACCGTGATCCCGAAGTCCGAGCCGATCCGTCGCACCAGCCCGAGCATCTCGTCGCGACTGGCCGGGTCCAGGCCGTTGGTCGGCTCGTCCAGCATGATCAGGTCCGGGTCGTGGACGAGCGCCTGGGCGAGCTTGGCGCGCTGCCGCATGCCCGTGGAGTAGGTCCCCATGTCGCGGTAGCGCTCCTCGGCCAGCCCCACGTGCCGCAGCACGTCGGCCGCGCGCTCGCGGGCGACCACGTGGGGCAGTCCCGCCATCCGCCCCATGTGCACGGTGAACTCGCTGGCGTTGACGTCGCCCGGCAGGCAGTCGTGCTCGGGCATGTAGCCCACCCGCGCGCGGATCGCCCGCCCCTCCCGGGCCACGTCGTGCCCCAGCACCTGCGCCTCGCCGCTGGTCGGCGCCAGCAGGCCGAGCAGCACCTTGATCAGCGTCGACTTGCCCGCGCCGTTGGCCCCGACGAGCCCGGTCACGCCGGGCCCGATCTGCAGGTCCAGCCCGTCCAGCGCCCGCACCCGCGGATAGACCTTGGTCAGCCCCCGGGTGCGGATCACCGGCGGGCCGTCTCCCCCTGTGACGTCCATGGGCCTCAACCTAGTGGCGATACGGGGGGATCGGCACCAGGGAGGACCCTGATGTCGACCCCGACCCGCCCGAGGGGGCTCCGGTCCGCCCGAGGGGGCCGCCGCAGCGCAGGTCTTCGCGCGGGGTCGCGCGAGCCTGCGCCGCCGCGGCGTCACTCGTCGACGTGCTCCGGACGGATCACGCTGAAGATCTCGCCCTGCGGCCCGCTCAGGACCGCGAGCTCGCCGAAGGGGCCCTCGGTGACGTCCATCAGCACGGTGCCGCCGAGCTGGGTGCAGCGCGCGGCCGCGGCCCGCGGGTCCTCGGCGAAGAAGTAGGTCATCCAGTGGGCGCGGTACTCCTCGCCGTACTCCTCGCCGATCTGCCCGAGCCCGGCCACGAGCCGCCCGCTCGGCGTGATCATCGTGGCGTAGGCGAAGGACCCGTCGGGCTCGGTGAACTCCTCGAAGGAGAAGCCGAAGACCTCGCTGTAGTAGCCCATCGCGTCCTCGTGGTCGCGCACCATGAGCTCGTTCCAGACGGGTGCGTGCTCCTCGTTGTAGCGCTCGATCCCGTTGAGGGGAGCGGGCTCCCACAGCCCGAAGTGGGCGCCGCTGGGCTCCGTGAGCAGGGCGATGGTGGCCATCCCGGGCAGCGTCGTGGGCGGGAGCAGCTCCGTGGCGCCCTCGGCCTTGGCGTGCGCGATGGTGAGGTAGACGTCGTCGACGGCGAGGTAGGTCGTCCAGACCGCGGGCCACTCGGCGCCCCGCGGCTTGGGCCCGATGCCGGCCACGCGCAGCCCGCCGCTGGTCATGAAGGCATAGCCGTCGGGGCCCTGGGTCGTCTCCCAGCCGAACAGCTGCTCGTAGAACCGCGACGCGCTCGCCGGGTCGTCGGCCATCAGGTCGGGCCAGCAGGGGGTGCCCTGGGGCCAGGGCGTCATGCGGATCGGCATAGGAGCTCCTCGAGGTGGTGGATGCTTGCGCCTAGTCCACCAGAGCGGGCGGCGGCTGTCACCGAGCGGGGGGTATGCCGACGAGCGGGCGCACGTGCTCGACCACCCCACGCATGGCCGCCTCCACCTCGTCGCGGCAGCGGTCGAAGCCCGCCGCGTCGCCGTAGTAGGGGTCGTCCACCTCCAGCGTGCCTGCGGCGACGGCGGACTCGTCGAACTCGCGTATCAGCCGGACCTTGTCGCGGTCGTCGGGGGTCGGGGCGTGCCGCTGCAGCTCCCGCTGGTGGCCACGGTCGGCGACCAGGACGAGGTCCCGCTCGGCATACCAGGATCGCTGCCACTGGCGGGCGCGGTGGGCGGAGCCGTCATACCCGCCGCCGGTCAGGGCGGTGAGGGTGCGCGGGTCGGCGCCGTCGCCCTCGTGCCAGCCGCCGGTGCCCGCGGAGTCCACCTCGACCTGGTCGCCGAGTCCGGCCTCGTCGAGCAGGTGGCGCAGGATCACCTCGCCCATGGGGGAGCGGCAGATGTTGCCCGTGCAGATGACACAGATGCGATACGCCATGTCCCGAACCTACCGGCGGCGGTCGGGTCCGCCGGGATCGGTGCCGCAGGCGGGTCCGACCGCCGCCGGTACGTCTGACGACTCCCTTGCTCATGCCACTCTTATGGCTGATAATAGCGTCATAGGGTTATGTGTTCTTACTAATCCGTGGTTAATGGGTCGCCCAGGGTGCCGTGGCACGCCTGAACAGGGGTCAATGTTGGGCAGAGTGCTCTTGCCATTGCGGAGCGCAACATGTCGGTGCCAGGGTGAACGTGGCCGCCGGGGGGTAGCCCAGATCTCTTTCACCCAGACGCTGTTCGCTGTCCCTCATGTGAATGGAGCAGACTCATGCGCAAGCTCGTCGGTGCCGTCCTCGGCGCCTCCCTCATGCTCGGTGGCGCCGCTGCTACCGCTCCCGTGGCTCAGGCCGCGCCCGTTCGTCCGATCACCGGTGCGGCCTATGGGTGCAACTACAGCCACAACCACACCCAGATCCTCAGGTACGGCTCGAAGGGGGCGGCCGTGAAGCAGGCCCAGTGCCTTCTGAACGCCAACAACCGCATCATGGGCCTGGGCCTGCCCAACCTGGCCGTCGACGGCGACTACGGCGACCGCACCTACCAGATGGTAATCCGTTTCCAGAAGGCGATGGAGATCAAGGCCGACGGCATCGTCGGTCCCCAGACCTGGTACTGGCTCGAGAAGACGAACTGACGCCGGTTCCGGCTGGCTGCAGTCTCTTCACGACGGTGGGAGTCTCCATGGTGGAGGCGCCCACCGTCCGTCGTCAGCGGTGTCCACCCGCTGACGGGTGTCGATGCCTCCTCGCCAGACCACCTCACCCAGGAGCTTTCGTGCGCACGATCATCGCTGGCGTTCTCGGCGCCTCCCTCCTCCTCGGCGGCACCGCCGCCACCGCATCGGCCACCGGCACGGCCACGGGCACCGACCGGGTCTGCACCTACCTGCGCCCCGGTGAGGCTCCGGGACCGCTGCGACACGGCTCGACCGGACGCGTGGTGAAGCAGCTGCAGTGCCTGCTCAACCTCGCGGTCGTCGAGCTCGGGCTCGAGGACGCCGACGGGAAGCCGCTGGCGCCGCTCGCCCTCGACGGCTCGTTCGGAGCCGCGACGCAGCACCGGATCGTGCTCGTCCAGCGGGCGCTGCTCCTGCCCGCTGACGGGCCTGTCGGTCCTCGGCTCTGGGCCATCCTGGAGTCGTACGACACCAGCCGCTGATCATCTGCGGGCGGTCTGTCCTCGGAGGGGCCGCCCGCGGCGTGCTGTCAGCCGAGGCGCAGCTCGCGATCGAATCCCGCCACCCCGTCCTCGCGGTGGCTCACCATCACCACGGTGCGCCCCGCCCGGGCGGCCAGCAGGTCGTCGAGCACCGCGGTGGCCGTCGCGTGGTCGAGGTGGGCGACCGGTTCGTCGAGCAGCACCACGGGCCGCTCGGACAGGATCGCCCGGGCCAGCGCCAGCCGGGCCCGCTCGCCCCCGGAGACGCCGCGGTGCCCGCTGCCGAGCATGGTGTCCAGTCCGTCGGGCAGGTCGTCGAGCCAGGGGCCGAGGCCGGCGCGGGTCAGCGCGGTCCGCAGCGCGTCGTCGTCGGCGTCGGGACGGGCCAGCCGGAGGTTCTCGCGGACCGTGGACGCGAAGACGTGCGGCTCGTCGTCGAGCAGCGCCACCTGGCCGCGCAGCGAGTCCACCCGCAGGTCACGGGAGCTCGCGCCGTCGACGAGGACCTCACCGCTTGCCGGGTCGAGGTGGGTGGCGAGCACGGCGAGCAGCGTGGACTTGCCCGAGCCGTTGGGGCCGGTGACGAGCACGGCCTCCCCGGGCGCGATCTCCGTGGTGACCGGGCCGACGGCGTCCCGGTCCGGCGTCCAGCGAGCGGTCACGTCCTGCAGGTTGATCCGCGGCGGTATGCCGGGGAGGGCGCCCACCTCGCCCGCCCCGTGAGGACCGAGCGGGGGGTCCTGGTCGACCAGGGCCTCCAGCCGCTCGCCGCTCGCCTCGGCACGGGCCCAGGCGCCCATCGCATCCGGCAGCGGGGTGAACGCGTCGGCGGCGGCGACGGGGGTGAGCACGAGCAGCGCGGCGATGGCGTCGCCGAAGCCTGCGACCACCAGCCCGTGCGCGTAGGCCGCCATGGCGAGGGTGCCTGCGCCGCAGGCGATCCCGGTGAGCGCCAGGCCCAGGGCCCGCCCTCGTGCGCGACGGGCGTTGGCGGCGGCGAGGCGCCCGTGGGCCTCGGCCAGCCAGGTGTCGGCCGCGGCGGTGGCGCCGATCGCCTGCAGCTCCAGCGCGTTGGCGGTGACCAGCGTGGCGACGCGGGCGACCTCGGCCCGGGCGGCCAGCCAGTCCCGCTGCGCCGCCCGCTCGCTCGCGAGGACGAGCCAGGCCACCAGCGCGCAGGCGACGAGGACGGCGGCGACGATCCCGGCCGCGACGTAGGAGAACAGCGCCGTCGCCACGATCGTCAGCAGCCCGGCCAGGGCGGACCCGATGACGGGGACGACCACCCGCACCTGGGCATAGACGCGATCCTCCAGGTCGTCCACCGCCCCGGTGAGCACCTCGCTGCGCGACCGCCGTCCGAGGCGGGCCGGGGTGAGCGGCACCAGCGCGGCATAGGCCGCCACCCGCTGGTCCGCCAGGTCCCCCAGGGCCGCGTCGTGCGAGCGCACCCGCTCCCCGTAGCGCAGCACCGGGCGCGCCATGCCGAAGGCACGCACCGCCACGATCGCCGCCATCAGCGTGAGGATCTGCGGTCGGTGGGAGGCGGCGACGATCAGCCAGCCGGAGGTGGTGGTCAGGGCGATGCCGCTGGCGGTGGACAGGCCCCCGAGCGCGGCGGCGCCGCCGATCCCGCGGGGCATGCGCCAGACCCCGGCGAGCCGCCCGCGGCGTCCGCCCGGGTGGCGACCGGCGCGGGGCTCGGGCCGGGGAGCGCGGTCGGGCTTCACCGGGCCACCACCTGGTCGGCGTCCCGCCCGGCGGGGGAGAGGACGACGTGCTGGTCGGCGTGCCCGACCAGGCCGCCGCGGTGGGTGACCACGACGACGGCGCGGTCGCGGGCGAGGTCGCGGATCACCCCCTCCACCAGGGCCGTCGACGCGGGGTCCAGGTGGGCGGTGGGCTCGTCGAGGGCGATCAGGTCGGCGTCGCTCAGCAGCGCGCGCGCGACCCCGAGCCGCGCGCGCTGACCGGCGCTCAGCCCGAAGCCGTCGTCGCCGAGCAGCGTCCCGAGCCCGTCGGGCAGGCCGCGCACCAGCTCGCCCAGCCCGACGCGGTCGAGCGCGGCGAGCAGGGTGTCGTCGTCGGCCGGGCCCGCCAGGGTGAGGTTGTGCCGGATCGACCCCGCCGCCAGGAAGGGCCGCTGGGTCACCAGGTGGCTGGGCGCCGCCTGCGTCATACCTGCGCCGGGCTCGCGCAACCCGCACAGCAGCTCCAGCGCGGTGGTCTTGCCGCAGCCGGAGGGGCCGGTGACCACGGTCAGGCCGCGCGGGACCGCGAGGGACAGGCCGCGCAGCACGTCCCGGTCGCCGCCCGGATGGCGATAGCTCACCCCCGCCAGCAGCGCCACGGTCCCCTCCGCGGGTCGGAGCGCGGGCCCCTGGGCCTGCGGGCTCATGCCGGCCGGCTCGGCCAGCGCGTCCGCCACCGCCCCCACGGCCTCGGCACCGTCCGCCGCCGCGTGGAACTCCTGGCCCACCCGCCGCACCGGCCAGTAGGCCTCGGGCGCCAGCAGGATTGCCGCCAGCCCGGTCCCGAGTCCCAGCTGCCCCTGCGTGAGGCGCAGCCCGACCGACACCGCCACCAGCGCCACCGCGATCGTCGCCAGCAGCTCCAGCGCCGCCGAGGACAGGAAGGCCATCCGCAGCGTCTCCACCGTCGCCCGCCGGTGCCGCTGGGAGACCTCCCCGATCGTCTCGGTCTGCCGCTCGCCACGGCCGTACGCCACGAGGGTCGGCAGCCCGCGCATCAGGTCGAGGAAGTGTCCGGCCAGCGCGGTCATCGCCCGCCAGCGCCGGTCGGAGGCGTCGGCGGTCGCCTTGCCGATCAGCGCGGCGAAGAGCGGCAGCAGCGGCAGGGTCAGCACCACGATCAGCGCCGACCACAGGTCCATGAGGAGCAGGGTGACCACGACCAGCGCCGGGAGCACGGCCGCGGCGACCAGCGCCGGCAGGTAGCGCGCGACATAGGTCTCGATGCTGGTGGTGCCCTGCGCCGCGAGGGTCTGGGCTGCGGCGGGCTCGGGACGGCCTTCCGGCATACGGCCCAGCCAGGTCTGCAGCAGCCGCGCCCGCAGGCCACAGCTCACCTCGGTGCCCGCCCGGGACGCGACGAGCTCGGTGGCCGCGGTCAGCAGCGCACGTATGCCGAGGACCACGGCCAGCCACGCCACCGGCCCGGCCACCGCAGGAGTGGTCACCGCTCCGCCCCGCGTCACCGCCACCACGACCGCCGCCACGGCGAAGGCCTGCCCGATCGCGGCGACGCCTTGGGCCACGCCGATGGCGGCGAGCAGCAGGACGGGTCCGCGGGCGCCGGGTGCGAGGGCGAGCAGTCGGCGGTCGAAGGGTTTCACCGGGGCGGTTCCTGCTCTCTGGGTCGGGACGGGTTCGGCGGGCGGGGCCGTGCTGGGTAGGCGGGGTTCCGAGCGGACGACCCGGCCTGACCAGCCCGGCCGCACCCGGTCGGGCCGGCCGGCATGCCGTGAGGGTCTGCTCCGACGATTGTCGGGGCAGACCCTCACGATTCCTGGGAGGCGGCGGGTCGCCTGCCCGGGTGGAGCAGCCGCTGAGTCAGTGGGCGCGGGTGGCGCCGCTCCCGGCACCGCTGCCGCCCGCGCGGATGGAGCGGCCGGCGGTGTCCACCAGACCGGTGTCCACCAGACCGGCGGCCTCGAGCTCGGTGACCTCGCGGGGTTCGTGGGCGTCGGGGATGTGGTGGACGCCGATGCGCTTGCGGAAGATCCAGTAGGTCCACGCGGTGTAGGCCAGCACGATCGGCGTGAACACGAGGGCCGCGCCGGTCATGATCTTGAGCGTCAGCGGGGTGCTGGCGGCGTTCTCGTGGGTGAGCGACCAGGCCGGGTCGAGCGAGGACGGCATCACGTCGGGGAACAGGGCGGTGAACAGCGCGAACACGACGAACGCGATGGCCAGCGCGCTGCAGGTGAAGCCGATGCCCTCGCGTCCGGCGAGGGTCATGACGATCCCCACGACCCAGAGGGCGGCGGCGAGCAGGGTGAGGACCCAGGCGACGGGGTTGCCGGTCTTGAGCATCGTCCACACCATGAAGGCGACGCAGACGACGGCGGCGACCAGCCCCGACCTGAAGGCGACCCTGCGGGCGTCCTCGCGGATCTCGCCGGTGGTCTTGAGCGCGACGAAGGTCGCGCCGTGGGTGAGGAAGACGAGCAGCGTCGTCAGACCGCCCAGCAGGCCGTGCGGGTTGAGCAGGGTGAGCAGGTTGCCCGTGAACTCCTTGTGCTGGTCGATCGGCGTGCCGCCCACGATGTTGGCGAAGGCGACGCCCCACAGCAGGGCGGGGAGGAAGGAGCCGATGACGATGCACGTGTCCCAGTTGCGGCGCCACGCCACGTCGTCGCGCTTGTGGCGGTACTCGAAGCCCATGTTGCGGATGATCAGGGCGACCAGGATCAGCAGCAGGGGCAGGTAGAACCCGGAGAAGAGGGTGGCGTACCAGTGCGGGAACGCCGCGAAGGTCGCGCCGCCGGCGGTGAGCACCCACACCTCGTTGCCGTCCCAGTGGGGGCCGATGGTGTTGAGCAGGACACGGCGACGACGGTCGTCGTCCACCCCGTCACGGCCCTTGCCGAGGATCGGCATGAGCATGCCGACGCCGAAGTCGAATCCCTCGAGGACGAAGTAGCCGGTCCACAGGACCGCGATCAGGACGAACCAGATGACAGACAGATCCATGACGAGGCTCCTCAGTAGGCGAAGACGAGGGGACGGTCCTCGCCGGCGTCGGCGGGCGACTGGGGATCGACCGGCTCCGCACCGACGCGGGTGTACTTGAGGAAGAGCTTGACCTCGACGACGGCCAGCGCGGCATACAGCGCGGTGTAGACGACCATCGAGACGAGGACGGACCAGGCCGGGACGGAGGGGCTGACGCCCGACGCCGTCGTCATCTGGCCGAAGACGATCCAGGGCTGGCGACCCACCTCGGTGAAGATCCAGCCGAAGGAGATGGCGAGGACCGGCAGCAGCGGGCTCCAGATCACCAGGTGCTTCCACCACCGGGCGGTGGGCGGCGTCCGGCCCTTGCGGGTGGCGAAGAGGGCCAGCAGCGAGCACAGCATCGACAGGAAGCCCACGCCCATCATCAGGCGGAAGGTCCAGTAGGTGGTGGGGACGTTGGGCACGTAGTCCGTGGCCTTGTCCGCGGTGCGCGGGGTGCCGGCGTACTGGGTCTGGTAGTCCGCCTGGATGTCGCGGATGCCCTTGACCTCGGCGTCGAAGGAGCCGTGGCCGAGGAAGCTCAGCAGGCCGGGCACCTCGATGATGCGCCTGGCCTGCGAGCCGTCGAGCGAGCCGATCGACAGGACGGAGAAGGACGCGGGCTTCTCGGTGTGGTAGAGGCCTTCGGCGACGGCCATCTTCATGGGCTGCACCTCGGTCATCACCTTGCCCTGCAGGTCGCCGGTGATGACCACGCCGAAGGACGCGACGAGGGACATGACGGCGCCGACCTGGACCGCCTTGCGGTACATCTCGCGGTCGCGGTCCGCGATCGGGCCGCGGCGCAGCCAGTGCCACAGCGCGACGCCCAGGACCACGCCGCCACCGGTCATGTAGGAGCTGAGGACGACGTGGGGGAAGGTGACGAGCTGGACCTTGTTGGTGAGCACGGCGACGAAGTCCGCCATCTCGGCGCGGCCGGTCTGCGGGTTGAACCGGTAGCCCACCGGGTTCTGCATGAACGAGTTGGCCGCGAGGATGAAGTAGGCGCTGAGCACGGTGCCGATGTGGGTGATCCACATGGTCCACGCGTGCAGCTTCTCCGGGATCCGGCCCCAGCCGAAGATCCACAGCCCGAGGAAGGTCGACTCCATGAAGAACGCGAGGAGCGCCTCGAAGGCCAGCGGCGCGCCGAAGATGTCACCGACGAAGCGGGAGTAGTCCGACCAGTTCATCCCGAACTGGAACTCCTGCACGATGCCCGTGACCAGGCCGAGCGCGAAGTTGATGGTGAACAGCTTGCCGAGCCACTTGGCCAGGCGCAGGTACTCCGGGTTGCGGGTGCGCACCCAGGCGGTGTGGTAGCCGGCGACGACGGCCGACAGGCCGATCGTGATCGGCACGAAGAGGAAGTGATACACGGTGGTGATGGCGAACTGCCACCGTGCCAGGTCCAGGTTGCTCATGAAGTCCCCGTCTGCAGAGCGGTGGTGAACATCAGAAGATTACCCACCGGTTACCCCCGGTCTCACCGCGTTGTGGACAACGGAACCCCCGTGTGACCTGCGGTTTTATGAGCACGTGGCGTCACTCTCCTCCCCCGTCTGCGCGAGAGGGCCTGGGTATGAGCGCGGTTCGCCCGGGCCCCGGCCGCACGGTCCCCCTCGACGCGGACGGACCGTGTGACTGACATCACCGTTCGTACGTCGGGGGGCCTGGTGGCGTCTCGTCCGTGACCTGTTCCTTCCCTGCGCGTCCCGGCGCAGCGGGGGCTTCACTGCCCGCGGGTGAACCTGCCCAGGTCGGCGATGGCCTCCCGGGCCTGGCGCAGGTGGGCGTGGTGCAGGTGCCAGACGTGGATCTGGCCACGCCAGGTCTCCAGGGTGACGTCGACGCCGGCGGTGGTCAGGGCGGAGTGCAGCCGCCGGGAGTCGCTGAGCAGCACCTCGCGGGTGCCCACCTGGATGAGGGTGGGGGGCAGGCCCGTCAGGTCGGCATACAGGGGAGAGGCCAGCGGGTGCCGAGGGTGGGCGCCGGCGAGGTAGGTCTGGGCGAAGCTCGCGCAGCCGGCTGCGTCGACGAGAGGGTCGGCGCCGGCGTTGCTGACGAGGGTGCGGCCCGTCCCGGCCAGGTCGACCCAGGGCGAGACCAGGGTCGCGCAGGCCGGCAGCGGAAGCCCCCGGTCGCGGGCCGTGAGCATCATCGCCACGGCCAGACCACCGCCGGCGGAGTCGCCGCCGACCACGATCTCGCGCCCGGACCAGCCCCGGACGAGCAGCGACCGGTAGGCCGCGAGGGCGTCCTCCACCGCCATGGGGAAGGGGTTCTCCGGAGCGAGGCGGTAGAGGGGGTGCACGAAGGGGTGGCCGCAGGCGCGGGCGATCTCGGCGACCATGCTCCCGTGGCTGGCGTGCGAGCCCTGGACGTAGGCGCCGCCGTGCAGCCACAGGCCGATCCGGCCGGTGTCCCCGTCGGGCGGGGTGAGCTCGACCGCGGGGACGGCCCCGAGCGACACGCAGCGCTGGGTGATGTCGTCGGCGACCGGGCTTCCCCAGCCGTCGTAGTAGCGGCGGCCCTCCTCCAGGCCCTCCGGCCAGTCCTGCGGGGCCAGACGTCGCAGGAGCGCCGCCAGCTGCGCCTCGTCGTCGGCGGTGAACTCCTGGTGATCAACCGTGGTCAACGTATATTCCTCTCCACCAACACAATTCGCGCGGACGGAGGAAAGGTTAGGCCTTTGCCCGGGATGTTGGCGACGCTCGACATGAGGTCGGTCCGGACCCCTCACCTTCCGTATGACGACACCCTGGTCCCCGTAGTCACCGGCGCGCCCCACCCGCCTCCGGGGTCGACCGCCCGGCCCACCTCCCGGCAGGGGCCCCTGGTGGTCACCCACGTCGACTCCTGTCGGCGACCGGGCAGGTCTGACCGACCCCTGTGCGCTCGAGGTGGACTCCCGCTGACGCGGGACGGAGTCCTCGGCCTGCTCGTCGACGGCGGTGAAGTAGGAAGCACTCCCGCGGACGCGGGACGGAGAGGATCGGCTTGGCGGGCGCTTCGGGTGATGGTGGAAGTACTCCCGCGGACGCGAGACGGAGGTGACCGTTGAGAAGGCCCTCGCCTTCCTGAAGGAAGCACTCCCGCGGACGCGGGACGGAACCGGTGGCGACGCGAAGAAGTACGCCGAGGCGGGAAGCACTCCCGCGGACGCGGGACGGAGTCGCCGTCCGGGACGGCGATCGGCTGCGATGGGGAAGCACTCTCGCGGACGCGGGACGGAGGTGGTGGCTGCTCAACGAGCCCGATAAGTTGGTGGAAGCACTCCCGCGGACGCGGGACGGAGGACACCCCGACGAGCACACCCGAGCCGGTCCTGGAAGCACTCCCGCGGACGCGGGACGGAGGCCTCCCGCTCGATCGCGAGCCGCACCAGCATGGAAGCACTCCCGCGGACGCGGGACGGAGTCCTGGGCGAACCACGCGACGAGGCGGACGAGGGAAGCACTCCCGCGGACGCGGGACGGAGCCCGCCACACCCCGTCGACGATCCGGCGAAAAGGAAGCACTCCCGCGGACGCGGGACGGAGGCACGGACAGGGTGGCGCTACGCCCCACGGTGGGAAGCACTCCCGCTGACGCGGGACGGAGTCGAGTACGACCACCCCCGCTCCAAAGCCATCGGAAGCACTCCCGCGGACGCGGGACGGAGTCCTCGGCGGTGTTTCCATCGGGCGCGTTGAGGGAAGCACTCCCGCGGACGCGGGACGGAGTCGTCACGGATGGCGAGGCGCAGCGGGCCGAGGGAAGCACTCCCGCGGACGCGGGACGGAGAGTAGGGGAACGGGGTGCCGTCGATGGTGAGGGGAAGCACTCCCGCGGACGCGGGACGGAGGAGAAAGTCTTGAGGCGGGCGCCCATCAGCCGGGAAGCACTCCCGCGGACGCGGGACGGAGGCTCCAGGATCCGCCGTGAAGACCCCGGCGTAGGAAGCACTCCCGCGGACGCGGGACGGAGCGAGGCGAGCCAGATCAACGAGGCCTACGAGCGGAAGCACTCCCGCGGACGCGGGACGGAGTCCCGCTGGCCACGCCACCACGACTGCGTCTGGGAAGCACTCCCGCGGACGCGGGACGGAGTCCTTCGTGGTCCCCCCGAACATGCTGGAGAGGGAAGCACTCCCGCGGACGCGGGACGGAGACGCGGTCGCGCGGTTGCGGCGGGCTGGGCTGGGAAGCACTCCCGCGGACGCGGGACGGAGGTGAACGTGTAGGTCATGCCCTGCGTCACCTTGGAAGCACTCCCGCGGACGCGGGACGGAGCGGCGGGTGCGCTGCCAGTCGATGAACAGGATGGAAGCACTCCCGCGGACGCGGGACGGAGCTGGCGGGGGCGGGTTGTCCGGGAAACTGTGGGGAAGCACTCCCGCGGACGCGGGACGGAGGTGACGCGCATGAACAGGCCGTCGTTGATGCGGGAAGCACTCCCGCGGACGCGGGACGGAGTCACCGATGACGAGACCCGTTGTCAGGTCGGTTGGGAAGCACTCCCGCGGACGCGGGACGGAGGGCACGAGCCGCAGCTCACCGGCCGCGCCCATGGAAGCACTCCCGCGGACGCGGGACGGAGTCAGAGGGGGCCCCGCCGCGCGCGGCGGGGGAGGAAGCACTCCCGCGGACGCGGGACGGAGGCCGCGGGGTGGCGCATCGCGTTCCCGGGCCTGGAAGCACTCCCGCGGACGCGGGACGGAGTCGTCCCCCAGCCCTATGTTGCCTGGACCCAGGGAAGCACTCCCGCGGACGCGGGACGGAGGCTGCGGTGCGTCGGGTGGCGGCGTCGAGGTCGGAAGCACTCCCGCGGACGCGGGACGGAGGGGTTGGGGATGGAGAAGCCGGCCGCGGCGGCGGAAGCACTCCCGCGGACGCGGGACGGAGATCAGCAGCGCCAGGCGCAGGTGCTCGGCCCAGGAAGCACTCCCGCGGACGCGGGACGGAGTCATCGCGTCGGCGCTGAAGAAGGAGGAGCTCGGAAGCACTCCCGCGGACGCGGGACGGAGGTCGATCTTCCCCGAGAAGTAGATCCCGGCCCGGAAGCACTCCCGCGGACGCGGGACGGAGCCGTCGGGCAATTCAAGAACTCACCTCTGCGCGGAAGCACTCCCGCGGACGCGGGACGGAGACAAGCTCTCCCGCCGCGCCGGGTCCC
The DNA here is from genome assembly GCF_022568795.1 of Arsenicicoccus dermatophilus. Taxonomy (NCBI): domain Bacteria; kingdom Bacillati; phylum Actinomycetota; class Actinomycetes; order Micrococcales; family Intrasporangiaceae; genus Arsenicicoccus; species Arsenicicoccus dermatophilus. The sequence goes on from NZ_JAKZHU010000001.1 coordinate 113,968, forward strand.
ACGGCGGAAGCACTCCCGCGGACGCGGGACGGAGAATCCGCCACCGCCGCCGCCGGCGGCTGCGAGGGAAGCACTCCCGCGGACGCGGGACGGAGCCCGACCCGGACCACAGCATCGACTCGATGTGGGAAGCACTCCCGCGGACGCGGGACGGAGCTGCTGGGTGGTTACGCGGAGTGAGTGTTCATGGAAGCACTCCCGCGGACGCGGGACGGAGCAGGCCCTCGTGCGGCCCATCGATGCGGATCAGGAAGCACTCCCGCGGACGCGGGACGGAGGGTCTTCCCACCTGGCGCGAGCGTCCTTGCCGGGAAGCACTCCCGCGGACGCGGGACGGAGCCGACAAGCCCTACGCCGTCGACCGCACCCCCGGAAGCACTCCCGCGGACGCGGGACGGAGTCGCCACCCCAACCAAGACCGACCACCAAGCGGGAAGCACTCCCGCGGACGCGGGACGGAGCGGCGGTGCTCGGGGCCGCGGTGGATGGTGCGGGAAGCACTCCCGCGGACGCGGGACGGAGGCACGCGCGCCTTCTCCAGCTGCCTCAAGACCGGAAGCACTCCCGCGGACGCGGGACGGAGGCGGTGATGGTGGCGGCGCACCAGGGGGAGCCGGAAGCACTCCCGCGGACGCGGGACGGAGTCGGTGAGGGCCTGGTCGACCTTGGCGGCGTTGGAAGCACTCCCGCGGACGCGGGACGGAGGTGCGGGCTGTGAGAGTGACCCTCCCCTGATCGGAAGCACTCCCGCGGACGCGGGACGGAGGCGACGGTCACGGCCGGCTGCTGGAAGGGCACGGAAGCACTCCCGCGGACGCGGGACGGAGAGGCCCGGGCGGGCCGTCGGCGCGGCGAACTGTGGAAGCACTCCCGCGGACGCGGGACGGAGTGGAGGTGCTTGAACGACACCCAGCCGTCAGTGGAAGCACTCCCGCGGACGCGGGACGGAGATGGCTTCGATCCGCTCAGCCAGCGAGGCCATGGAAGCACTCCCGCGGACGCGGGACGGAGGGCCTGCGGGGTCGCCCACAGCTCAGCCCACAGGAAGCACTCCCGCGGACGCGGGACGGAGTCCTTCATCTGCACGAGGAAGACGAAGAGAGGGGAAGCACTCCCGCGGACGCGGGACGGAGAGTCGCGGTCGAGGTCGAGCTCCTGGGGGTGGAAGCACTCCCGCGGACGCGGGACGGAGCCGGGGTCATCCTGTGACGGCGGTGTGCGCCGGGAAGCACTCCCGCGGACGCGGGACGGAGGCTACATGGTCGGTTGGGAGGAAGACGGTGCAGGAAGCACTCCCGCGGACGCGGGACGGAGCCCGCCTCACCTGCTAGTTTGTCAGAGCCGTCACCATCCTGGGTCGATCTCCTCGCCCGTGGCGCTGACCTGGCTCTCGTCGTGCTGCCTGGAGATCAGGGCGAGCCCGTGGTGGTCCACGACGGCATACCTGCTGGACCCGACGCTGCGCAGCTCAAATCCCTGCTCGGTCGCGGCCGGATAGACCGCCAGCGCGTAGCCGATCTCGTCTCCCCGCACCCAGTCCTCGACCTGGGACCACAGCTCGTCCCGGATCCGGGCAGACACGGTCCCGACGAAGACACCGGGATTGATCTCGACGTACCACTGCGACAGGGCCCCGCGCAGTCCCGGCGACAGCCGCTCGGTCACCAGCACCTGCAGACTCACGTCGACCACTCCGCGTGCGACCAGGTCGCCTCCACCTCGCCGGCCGGGCCCCACAGCTGCAGGGCGTCGATCGTCCAGCCGTCGTCGACCTCGACCCCGAGGACCATGTCGATGTCGGACACGATCTCGGGCAGCAGGCGGAGCATCCGCACCTCGTCACGCAGCGCCCGCAGGGCGGCGTTGGAGGGATCGGCGTGCCCCTTGAGGGAGAACGCGAGCGGGATCGTGACCCTCGTCTTGTACATGTCCGCGATGTCGAGCGTGAACGACTGCCTGTTGCCCGTGTGGATGATCCCGAGCCCGGGGCTCAGACCGAGAGCGATCACGACGCTGTTGACGATCCCGTAGAGCGCCGAGTTGCCCGCGTTGAGAGCCAGGTTGACCGAGTCAGGAGGTCCCATCTCCGGGCGGGTTCCCGTGTTGCGCCGCCAGGATCGCAGCCGGTGCTTGCGGGCATGCTGCTCGTAGACGGCCCGCATCCGCAGGCCCTCCACCCCTCTCATCTGCTCGATCGTCGCGCCCGCGAAGGTTGCGGAGGAGGTCCCGGGGAAGCGTTTGAGGTACATCCGCCGGGCCGCCTCCGCGCGCAGCTCGGGGTCGGTGCTGACGACGGCCTGCCGTTGCAGGCGGTCCGTCGGGGCGTATGGCGACAGGAAGGCGCCGTAGGACCTCACGGCCCCACCGCCGACGAAGCTCGCGGCGCACCCTGCCCCCGCCAGGTGGGCCGCCGCCTGCTGGGTGATGGACGTCCCCGGCCCGAGCATGAGGCACGACAGCGTGGCGACGGGGATCTGCGTGGAGCGGGTGCCGCCCTCCACCTCGATCACCGCCACCGTGCCGTTGTCGGACTGGTGGATGGCACAGCGATCGAGGTAGAGGAAGGACAACCGGTCGTCGGTGCGGGTCAGCAGCAGCGCCCGAGGCTTGGCGAGCGTCAGCGGCGTCGAGCGGTCGCCACCCCCGGCCGTGCTCCCTGGGGCAGTCATCCCAGCGGCCGGACGGTGAGCAGTCCTGCGCCATAAGCCTTTCCACGCCCCACCCCGTCGAGCCGCAGCTGCTGCAGAGCAGCGGCGTCGGCGACCGTGGCCAGACCGTCCACGGTGTCTACGACGAAGCGGGGCGGGGTGCGGTCACGGTGGCGCCGGTGGTGATGGGTGCGTCGCGTGTGCCCGAAGACCTCGTCGAGGGTCAGGGCGTCGGACACCTTGGCCGACACCCACTCCGGGACCTCGTCCGGAGCGAGGGTCGACAGGCTCTCCCGCCGCCGCCCCGCGTCGTCGCGCTCGGTGCGCCGACGCACGGCGTTGACCGCGACGCGGAAGAGCACCGGGGTGCCCGCCGCCAGGTCCCAGCCGCCCCGAGGGATCGTGGTGGCCCGGGCCTGAGGCGGGGCGGTCTCCAGCGCATGTCGCGACTGGACGAGCACGGTGGAGCTGCCGTCCAGGTGATGGTCCACGCGATAGAGGATCTGACCGGTGGCCCGCCGCTCGTGCGCTGCGCCGGGCAGCTCGCGCTCGAAGAGCCGCATCACGGCACGGTGGGACTCGCCGTGATCGGTCCAGTCGGTCTTGACCGCGTGGGTGGGAAAGACCGTCCAGAAGGGTGCCTCGGTCATCGGGTCAGGTGCTCCTTCGCCCACGCGAGCTGCTCGGCCCGCCGTGCGGCTGTCGGGGGAGAGACGAGGCCGCACTCCCGGTGTCGGGGCGCGGCGTGCCCTCCCGTGGCCTCGTAGACGCGCAGCCGCTCCGGCGTCGGGTGGCCGTCCATGGCGACCAGGGGGATCTGCGACATCAGATCGCCCACGTCCTGGGGCCCGCGCCCCAGGTGGAAGGGGTAGGAGGGGCCGTTCGCCATACGCCCCAGGTAGGGCATGAAGGTGGGCCGCCGGAAACCCTCCTGCAGCCGTTCGTCGAGCTCGTCGTCCAGCGCGTCGACGACGCAGAGGAACTCGGCGTGCGGCAGGAAGGTGCGGCCCTCGGAGAACTGCACCTTGTTGGTCCCGCCGGTGAGGTTGATGTCCTTCACGCGGTAGGGCTTCACCTTGTCCCCGCGCCGGACGGCCGAGGTGACCTCGTGCAGGGCCACCGAGCGGTGCCAGACCTCGGTGGCGCGTCCGGGGGGAGGCGGCACCGCCACCTGCAGGTCCACCTCTGCCGGGTTGGTGCGGTCCACACGCACGTGCAGGGTGAACCGATCCAGGAGGGTGAGGTGATCGCTGACCCCGAGGCAGGCGCCGAGGAGGCCGGCGACGCCGGACGCGGTAGGCAGCGGGAGCGTCCGGACGGTGCGGTGGGAGGCGCTGTAGCCGGCCCAGCTCTGGATCGGGGCCGCCAGGCGGATGACGTGCCGCATCAGCGACCCGCGTAGACCTGCTCGACCACGAAGTCGAGGAGTGCCTCCAGGTCGGGGACGGTGGTGGTCTCCGCAAAGGTCGCGTCGCCGACGCGACCCGCGACGACGGAGTCGCCGAAGAGGGTGGGGTCGAAGTCCCTCGCCTCCTTCTGGCGGCGGGCGAGCTCGGCGACGGCCTGGGCGGTGTAGCCACCGCGGTCGTCGCGGGTGGCCAGCGCCTGCTCGAAGTCGTAGGTGACGCGGAAGTTCTGGACCTCGGCGAGGACGAGTGCGGGGAGCGTGCCGGAGTTGGTGGCGTTGACCTTTCCCTTGGGCAGTGCGAGCACCAGGGCGCGCACCAGGTCCTTGAGCGCCTCCTTGGCCCCCGGCTCGCCGAAGGCCGTCCAGGACGCGGCCAGCTGATCGACGTCGATCGTGAAGGTGCGGTAGTAGGTGCCGGAGGTGAAGTAGCTCTCGTCGATGTGTGCCGCGCCGGCGTGCCCCGTCTCCAGGTCCTCCACGGCCGTGAAGTAGTCGGTGACGAGCTGCATGCGGTGGACCGTCGTGGCGTGCGAGACGGCGACGGCGGCATGGGTGGCCAGGCCGGCCTGCGCGGCGAACATGCGGCCGAAGGCGGCGATGTCCAAGGCATCCGACCGAGCGCTGCGGACCAGCTCGGTCGGCTCCTCCCCTCGACCGGTGTGGGCGGCGTGGACGGCGGCGGCGAAGGCCACGATCTCCGAGGTGGACAGGTAGACGATCGTGTCCTTGGTCTCGGCCTCCTGCTCCTTCTTCGCGCCCTTGTCCTCGGTCGTCTCCTCGGCGGTCTCGGCCGCGGCGGTGGCGACGGCCTCCTCCAGGCTCCTGCCCTGGGTACGCTTCAGCAGGTCCCGGACCTTCGCGGTCTGCTTGGCGAGCGCCTTGGCGTCGGTCTTCTCGGTGTAGAGCGCACGAACGGCCGTGACCGCGGTCTTGATCACGGCATCGACGTCCACCTGGGTGCCGTCGGCGTCGGCCTGGTCGAGCACCCGTCGGGTGATCTCGAAGGCCGCGAGGCGGGTGCGGGTCGAGTCCTCGTGGCCCGCCTGGCGATAGGCCTGACGCGCGGCACGCTTCAGGGACTGGCTGGAGAGCCGGGCACGCTGGACACCCCCGTCGAACTGGCTCTTGGGCAGGCCGTTGGAGTCGCGGTTGAGGTTGTGCAGCGGGAGCGTGACGATGACATGGCAGGTGACGAAACGGGTGGTCATCAGCGGGTGCCTTCCGTGGTGGTCCGGGTGGTTTCAGGGGCCTCGGCGGTCGTGCCGGGCTCCGGGTCGGGTCGGGTGGTGTAGAAGTCGTGCACGACGGCACGCCGGATGTCCTGGGACCTCTGGCTGAGGCCGTCCCCCCAGGAGGTGAGGGTGCGCGCCAGGTCGTGGAAGTTGACCGGCACGTGGTGCTGCGAGCACAGGTCCACGAGATGGCCCAAGGAGATCGCGGCGTTCTCGGTGTCGAGCAGCGGCAGGGTCTGCACCCGCTGCTCGACGTGGTTGCCACCGATCGCACGGTGGAGGCGGGCCAGGGCCCGCCCGACGGTCGCGTAGGGCGAGTCGTCCTGCGGGGCTCCTGTCGCTCCCGCGCAGATGGCGGCGGCGCGCCGCAGCCCGGCGGCCTGGGTCGGGCGGAGCGTGGCGGGGACGAACCGCTCGGTGGCCCCGTAGGCCGCGACCTCGGTCGCCGGGGTGATGGCTCGTCGGACGGACGCCGTCCATCCGGCATACGATCGGTCGTGGCGACGGTCGAGCACGACCTGGACGAGCGGGCTGGTGTAGCGCGGCCTCTCGTCCGGGGCGAGCTCGGGCTGGGTGGTCATGAGGCGGTCTCCTGGGTCGGGGTGGCGGGGTGGCGCGGGGCTGCGGTGCCGGCGGTGAAGCGGGCCCGAGCCTGGTAGATCTGCGGTGCCGTCGCGAGGGTGAGCAGCGGCTCCGTGGCGGCCTCGAACGCCGCCCGGGCTCGCTCGGTCATCCGGCTGCGCACGGCAAGGGTGTCGACGTCATCGCCCTGGGCGAGGCGATGCACGGCGTCGAGCACGGGCTCGTCCAGGGCGGACATCACCGTGCTGCGCACGAGGTGGCGCCGGGCGCTGCGGTGGTCGATTCCCCCGGCGAGCAGGGCCGAGCCCAGCGCCTTGCGGATCTTCTCCACGTGGGTCATCACGGCCTCGACCGGGATCCGGGCCTCCACGAGGAGCTCGGCGGCGGGCACCTCTTCCCACTGGGAGAGCTCCCTGTTCCCATAGGTGTCGCCCTCCTCGTGGTGGAAACCGACCCGGATGGGTGCGTCCGGCAAGGGGACGGCGCGGGGTTCGTAGATCCATGCCTGCAGAGAGGACTCGAGGGCGTTCTGGTACCACCGCTCGTAGCCCTCGGCGCTGCGCAGGGAGGCGTCGGCGTGGACGTACTTGGTGCCCTTGGTCTTGGTGTTCACCACCCGGCAGTAGTCGCCCGACGCCACGGCCTTGGCGAAGGCCTTGACACCCTCTATGCCGGTTGTGGGTCCGTCCTGCTCGACGATCGGCACGGGCCGACGCGTCAGCCCACGGGTGACCGCCACAGGTATGCCGTCCTGCCAGCGCACGTGCGCCCGGCTTGCGGTCCAGGTGCAGCGCCACAGACTGCCCTGTCGTGCGCCGCCGACCAGCTGCTCGTCGGGCTGGAAGGGTTCCCCCGACGGGCCGCGGTCCTGGTCCAGCCAGGCCGGCAGGGCCTTCTCCCGCAGCCAGGCCGCGCGAACGTTGAGCATCAGGGTCTCGGCCAGGGTCTCGCCCAGCAGGTGGAAGACGGTGTCATGCGGCCCGCCCGCCGGTGCCCCGGAGATCGGCGAGCACTTCGGGCCGGAGGTGGGGACGTAGAAGGACGCACCCGCGCCGTTGCTCGGTTTGCCGTGGAACCACGAGACCACGAGCAGCAGGAAGAGGACGGCGGGGTCGGTGGCGTCCCGCGGCTCAGGGCTGGTGCCCCAGGTCGCGCTGGATGCTCCGGGCACCCTCAGGTGCAGGGTCTCCAGGGAGGTGTAGCCCTTGGCGAGGTCCGTCGCCGTGGGCTCGGGGGTGTGCCACTCCTGCAGCAGCGGCCTGTCCCGGTCGGCCAGGTCGAACAGACCGGCGTACCGGTCAAACACCTCGTCGACGCGCTCGGCCGGGAAGCGAGCTGGATCCCGGTATCCCCCTGGGGGAGAGCCCCGCAGCATGACTGCCGCGAGCGACTCCAGGAACCGCAGCAGGGCCTCCCGCTCGACGGGCAGCAGGGAGTCGTCGAGCCCGGTCAGCTTGTGCGCCTGAAGGAAGGTCTCACGCAAGGAGACGAGGTCCGAGGAGTCTCCTCGGCGCACCGGGATGCACGGCAGGTCGACGACATTCGTCGTCGTGGTCAGGGTCATGAGGTCTCCTCGTCGGTGAGCGTGGTGAGCCCTAGCACGTCGTCGTAGACAAGGCCTGCTTCGGCCAGAGCCTCGGCGGAGACGGGACGGGCGTGGGTTAGCAAGGGGTGGGAGGACTTCCAGTCGGGGGAGGTCGCAGTGGCCACGGCGCAGACACGGTCGACCCAGCTGGCTCCGGAGACCGTGAAGAGGCTGCCCAGGGCCTCGCGGACGCGGTCGTCGTCCGTCATCGCGGCCAGCTCGGCGGGGCTCGCTGGCGTGCCCCGTGTCCCACCGACCAGCACGAAGGTCGCCGAGGGCAGGGTGGAGTAGCGGGTCGTCAGCTCCAGGTCGCCGACTCCGTCCATCGATGGCGGCGGACTGGTGGCTGCGGCCAGGGTGGCGTGGGTGGCGGGGACGAAGGGATCGACGAGCCCCAGGACTCCTGCGGCGAGCGTGCCGGCGGCCTCCTGGCGCATGCTGGCGTCGACGAGCTCGGCGAGGCGCAGGTCCGCCAGACTGCTGCGTGCCAGGTCGTAGGTGGTGCGGTCCACGAAGTCCTGCACGTCCTCGGGGATGCGCAGGGTGGGGTGCTCCTCCAGCGATCGGGCCACCGCAGCGAGCTCGTCGGCGAAGTAGGGAAGCGCCACCTGCTCGGTCAGGGGGCCGGCGCCGTCGGGGACGACTACGTGAAGGGCACGCTCGGCGGGTCGGGCATCGCTCTCGTCGAGCAGTCGCTGCATGCCGGGCAGGAAGCGCCACAGGCGCCCGGCGCGCTGCACCAGCGAGGCCGCGGGGGCGATGTCGCAGGCCATCGACCAGAAGGACACGTCGAGGCTCACGTCCAGCACCTGGGTGGCGCACACGACGAGCGGGCGTCGGCCCCTCGGCGTACCGGGCCCCAGGCGCGCCTCCAGCTCACGCTCGATCTCGGCGCGATGAGCGAGCGTCATCCGAGAGTGCAGCACCAGCACGTCCACGTCGCGGCCGGCGAGGTCCGCGCCGAGCAGGCGGGCCGTGGCGACGGCGTCGTCGACGCGGGAGCGCACCACGGCGAGGCTGCACCGGGGATAGCGGTCGTACGTCGCGACCACCCACTCTCGGTGGAGCTGCGTGGCGTCGTCGGTGTGGGTGATGGGCAGGCGCAGATCGGGGACGGCCGTCTGCAGCGCCGGGCTGCTCGGGGCGTCGTGCCCGGCCAGCCAGTGCGCTGGATAGGCCGTCGCCTGCTCGCCGCTCGCCTCTCGTCCCGTGTAGGCGTCCTCTAGGGCGCGACGTTGCCAGGTCGGCATGGTGGCGGACAGGACCGTGACGCGGGTGCCGGTGCGGCCCCACCACGCCATCAGCGCGGCCAGCAGCGTGGTCTGGTAACGGTCGTAGGTGTGCACCTCGTCGAGGACGACGTGGTGGTTGGTGAGCGCGAGCAGGCGCAGTGGCAGGTGGCGCTGGGGGAGCGACCCGGCCAGCACCTGGTCGCAGGTCGCCGCGACGACGGGAGCGAGCAGCCGGCGGGTGCTGGTGCTGAACCACTCGAAGCCGTGGCCCTCGGTGGCGGGGCAGCGGTAGAGCGAGGCGAACTGGTGGGAGAGGAGCACGCCGTTGCCGGTGCCGGAGAAGGCCCGCTGCAGTCGTCGCTGCATGGCGTCCGTGGTCGCTCGCGTGGGCAGGGCGAAGATCAGCCCTTCGTCCTGCTCGACCTGGTGGCGCAGCAGCGCTGCGCCGGTCTTGCCCTCGCTCGTCGGGTAGGCCACGAACCACAGGCCGTCACCGACCTGCTCGGCGTCCTCCTGCAGGGGGCGGAGGCTGCGGACGCGACCGTCCCCGTCCAGACCGACGGCGGTGCGGTGACGGTCGGTCGGTGCGGAGTAGGAGCCCAAAGACGTGGTCACGTGTGTCGCGAGCTCGGCGGCGCGAGTCTGCGCCCAGGTGGGAGACATGGGGTCGAGGCCTTGCTCGATCAGGGCGAGCCCGGCATCGACGACGGCCGCCTCCGAGGCCAGCCAGTCGGACAGCTGCACGATCCCGGTGATGAGCATCGTCACGACGCCGGCCAGCTCGGGCCCCACCCTCGGAGACTCGGACGGATGCACACCGCACACCTGGGCGACCAGCTCGAGGTGCTCGGTCTGCGCCTCGCCCCAGCGACCGGCCGTGGCGTCGGCCAGGACGGTGGCCGTGGCGGCAGGCGGTGATTCGAGCCAAGCTCCGTGATGCCCACCGACAGCCAGCGCCAGCCAGGAGGTCTCGGCGCTCATGGCGGGAATGCCTCTGTCTCGCGCCGACAGCAGACACATGCCGAGGAAGTCGTGGCGGCGCAGATCCTCACGTGTCTCCGCGGCCGCGGCGGCGTCGACGCTCATCGGGGAGTACCCATCGGCCATCAGGGCTGCGCTCAGGTCCTGCCGCCAAGGCACAGTCGGATCCCTGCGCCACGGGCGTAGCTGGAATCCCGCCGAGATCTTGAACAGGTCGTGCGCGCCCGCTGCCAGCGTGACCCACGCGCGCGCTGTTGCCTGCTCATGTGGCGAGGTGCCCCCCTCGAGCTCGCGGGCGAGGAGTCGACGGACTCGACCAGTCAGGACGGTGTCCCACACCACCCCGGCGATGACGGTCGTGTCGAGCAGGTGGGCCGAGACCGGGTATGGCGCTTCGCCTGACAGCAGCCGCTCGGGTCTCTTCGCCCACAGCGCGGGATGACCGGCCCCCATGATTCCCCCGTCCCCGTCGCCACCGTTGCATGTGGAGACGTCTCCTGAGGCGTCCCCTAGCGTGACGGCAGACGTGAGATCTGCTGCACCCCAACGATCCTTGTTGACCGTTGGGGTGCCCCCCGGGGATGAGCATCCCATGATTCAGCAACTTTGTCTATCCCCTCCAAACTCCCCTGGTTGCAAGTCTCTATCTCAGTGGCCGACGAACGTGCCGTCATGCAGCTACTCCCGCTGCCGCGGGACGGGGTGGGGCGTGGTGCGATCGCTCCCCTGGGTGCAAAGAAGCACTCCCGCGCGAGCGGGACGGTGCTGACCCTAACTCAGGGTAGTAAGCAGAACCGTCGCTCAGCCCTCCACGTCGAAGTGGTGGGCAATCTTGTCGAGTGTGAACTCCTGGCGGAGCTTGCAGGCGCTGTTCGTGTTGGCGAACATACCTGTCTCCCAGACAGCTTCAGAGGCGGGGCGGGCGTCGTTCCAGCGCACCGGAATGAACCACTCGGCCTGATCCGGGTCGTCGCTGTCGGTGTACGTACCCTCCAGCGCGCACGACGCCAAGAGTTTGGGGTCGCCGTCCACCGTCACCGTGGTCTCTCGTAGGAGCGATGCCGCCGCAAGCGTCGTACCGACGGCGACATATCCGCGCTGCGGCAGGTGTACGTTGACACGCGCGCCGGGTGGCACGTTGCGCAGGGACTGGGAGTACCACTTGCCCCCGCCCGCTGAGACGAACCCATATCGCAGGCCGTCGGACCAGGCGCGGCTGCCGGGGGCGTCGCCGAAGGACACGAACCAGTCGGTGCCGTTCCAGTCGGCCTGCTTGCCCGGGCGGTTGCGTGGTCCCGTGCTGGCTTCGTCCCCCTGCGTCGTGAGCCAGCTCCGAGCGAGGTAGCGACGACCGTCGTCTTCCAGGTGGGTGAAGAAGGCAGCGTTGATAGGGACGCCGTACTCGCGAAGGTAGGTGATGATCCTTTCGGAGGCCGGGTCGAGGTCCGATGCCAGGACAACCAGGTGATGAGCGGTGTTGAGGTCGTCGGGTGGGGTAGCGCCGAAGCGTTCCGAGAACGCCGTCTCGAACGGCTTGTCCAAGAACCCCTGAGCGATCTCCAGGATGTCGTCCCGGCTCAGCTGTCCGACCCACTGGCCGTAGTCCAGCACCTGGGCAACCACCTCGCGGGGGGTGCGGTTCCGCTTCAGCTCCAAGACATGGACGTCCCCCTCGTTGTCGATGCCCAGTAGGTCGATGAACTTACCGTGAGCGGTCCGCACCTGCCGCCCGATGATGAGGAGTGGCGGGTCGATCAGGTCAGGGTCGGCGACGAGGTAGTTCTCCAGCCAAGACTCCATGGGGAGCGGACTTGGCGGCACCCTGACGGGAATTCCCTCGCTCACACGCCACAGGCCCGTCTTGAGCGTCATCGGTCGCCCCTGTCGGTTGTCGTTGCTGGTAACTACCCTACGTATTCAATCGCGCCGGTGGCGGAGGGACCTGATGCGGCCAGCAGCGTCGCTGGCAGCAGTCTTCGCGCCGTTCAGCGAGAGGCCACCGAGCTCACGAGCCGCTTGGGCCTTGGCCCGCCCGGTGCGGACGAGGTGCTCGTGCGTCTCGCCCGCCGCGGACTTCCAGGAACGTGCCTCCACTTCCCGCGCCGCTGGCGCCAGGCCGAGAGTCTCTTGCAAGCCGGCGACCGCAGAGGAGGCGCAGTTGGCCGAGGCCACGACAGCCGGTGCCTTGAGCGGGTTGAACAACACCCTGTCGTTCGCGAGGGTCGCGGCCGCCTCGATGCGCTCCAGCAGGCTATGCGTGGCCGTGTCGATGGCGGTGAGTCGCCTTCGTCGGGCGGTCGTCATACCTGCGCGGTGAGCGTCGACCGAGTCGGCGTCCGAATCGAGCACCCGGTCGAGCTCGAGGATCGCCACGGCGTCGGCGAGCTGGAAGCTGCGTGCCAGGACCCCGAGCCACTCGTGCGCCTCGGACTCGGCGTGACGCATCAGGGTGGCGAGGTCGCCGACCTTGGACTCCTTCTCGATCTTGTCCGCCAGCGCCTCCAGGCGCCGCAGCGCGTACGACTGCGCGCTCGCGATGACGAGGGGTGCCTGGTCGACCTTCGACCAGGTCACGTCCGACACCCGACCCACCGACTCGCGCACCGCCAGTGCCTCGTCCAGGACGAGGCCGACCCCGAGCAGCTCCGCGACGGCGGTGTCCTTCTGCGCCCTCAGAACGTCCTCGACCTTCGCGTCGATGACGGCGAGGTAGTCGCCGATCTCGTCCATCGCCTGCTGCAGCGCGATCTGTGACATCAGGCCGCCGATGCCGGCCAATGCCGCCGGGTTCGTCACGACTCCTGCCGGCGTGCGGACGAACTCGACGAAGGTCGCCACCTGCCCGTCCTTGCCTGCGATGACGCCCGTCGCGTTGCCGCTGGTCTTGCTGACGCGCAACGCGCCAGCCTGAGCGTACTTCGCCGACTGTTCCGTGAGCTTCACCCACCGGCCTGAGCTCTCGGCGATCACGGCCGCCGCCTCTGCCGCTGCGCCCGCGACGTTGGTGGCCCGGCGCATGGAGGTCGTCGGCAGTGGGCGCGCGGCCAACGATTCCCGCTCGACGAACAGGTCGAGGGTTGCTGGGTCGCCGAGCAGCAGCACGCCGTCGCCGTCGCTGATGACCTGGATCTCGCCGTCCACATGACCCCCTCGACATGGTGGGCTGTCACCAGCACCCTAAGTCCCGGACGCCCTCCGATCTCGCGAATCCTGGAGCGTGGCGTCCCGAAGGGTGACGATTCGATGGCTTGCCGCTATGGCAGCGGACGGACGGGGTCGATTCCCCGGTAGCCCCTCACGTGGCAGCAACCATGGAGAACCCCGCAGCGATCAGCAGGCCAGGTCGCGGGCGGGCGGGCCGCCATACCGACTCCTGGGCAGTGGCGTGCTCGGGCTGACTCGTATGGCGAGTGGGCGCTCGCCATACGAGTCACGGGCTGGGTCAGCTGGGGTAGCCCTCGGGGTTGGCGGACTGCCACCGCCAGGTGTCGGCGCACATCTCGTCGATGGACTTCGTGGCGTGCCAGCCGAGCTCGCGGTTGGCCTTGGTGGGGTCGGCGTAGGACACGGCCACGTCGCCGGGGCGGCGGGGAGCGACCTTGGCGGGCAGCTCGCGGCCCACGGCGCGCGAGAACGCCGCCAGCATCTCCTTGACGGAGGCGGGCTGGCCGGTGCCGAGGTTCCACGTGGACACCGGGTCGTCGATCTCGCCGAGGCGGCGCAGCGCCGCGACGTGGCCGGCGGCGAGGTCCTCGACGTGGATGTAGTCGCGTTGACCGGTGCCGTCGGGGGTGTCGTAGTCGTCGCCGAAGATCGACAGCGCCTCGCGGCGGCCGACGGCGACCTGGGCGATGAACGGCACGAGGTTGTTGGGGATGCCCTGCGGGTCCTCGCCGATGGTCCCCGAGGCGTGCGCGCCGACGGGGTTGAAGTAGCGCAGCAGCGCGATCCGCAGCGAGGGGTCGGCGGCGGCGACGTCGCGCAGGATCTGCTCGATCATCACCTTGGTCCAGCCGTAGGGGTTGGTGGCGAAGGTGTCGCGGTCCTCGGTGGCGGCCTCCTGGTGGGTGCCGTAGACCGTGGCGGAGGAGGAGAAGACGAGCTTCTTGACGCCGTGGCGCTGCATGGCCCGCACGAGGGAGAACGTCGAGCCGAGGTTGTTCTCGTAGTACTCCAGCGGCTTCTCCACGGACTCGCCGATGGCCTTGAAGCCCGCGAAGTGGATGACCGCGTCGAACTGCTCGTTGGCGAAGAGGTGCTCGGTCTTGTCCCGGTCGGTCAGGTCGAAGCCGTGCACCTCGATCGGCTGCCCCGCGAGGGCTTCGAGCCGGGCCATGACCGCCGGCTTGGCGTTGGAGAAGTTGTCGACCACGACGACGTCGTGACCGGCAGCAAGGACCTGGAGGACGGTGTGCGAGCCGATGTATCCGGCCCCACCGCTGACGAGAACGCGCATGTCGTCAGCCTAGGGGTCCCGGCTCGGGTCCCGCTGGGGGTTCGCCCGGTTCGTCCCGTATGCCGGGAGCGGCGCTCCGGACCAGGCCCCTCCCCGGTATGCCGGGGAGGGGCCTGGTGGCCCACCGCCTCCCCGGCATGCCGTCGCCTCGGTCCCGCTGCCGGCCAGGGGCCGCGTCAGAGGTTGACGCGCGCCCCCATCAGCACGGTGCGGTCGGGCGGCAGGTGGAAGACGCCGGTGCGGTGGGCGGCGTTGGACGCCAGGGTGATGAAGAGCAGCTTGCGCCAGCGGGGCATGGGCGCCGTCCCGCCCTGGTGCACGTCCATGACCGACAGGAAGTAGTTGGCTGCGAGCGGGTCGAAGCGCAGCACCTCCGGCGGGCTGGAGTGCACCGCGAGCTGCAGGGCGCGGGGGATGTCCTGGCTGTCGTTGAAGCCGACACGGCAGGTGACGTGCCAGACCCCGTCGTCCGGGTCGCCCAGGTCGGACACGCAGATGCGGTCGACGTGGCGGATGTGGGGGACGTTCTCGTTGACGATCGACAGGATCACCACGTGCTCGTGGAGCACCCGGTTGAGCCGCACGTTGGTCTTGAGGGCGAGGGGGGTGGTGACGCCGTTGACGTGGGGATACACGGCGACGCCGGGGACCCGCTGCACGCCGCGCGCCCGCACCTCGTCGAGGAACTCCGCCAGCGAGCCCTCCAGGTCGGTGCGGCGCTCGGCGACCAGGGCGGCGCCCGCGCGCCAGGTGGTCATGACGACCACGACGACGCCGGCGATGAGCAGCGGCAGCCAGCCGCCCTTGACGACCTTGGCGAGGTTGGCGACGAAGAAGGTGACCTCGGCCCCGCCCACGAGGATCGCGAAGGCCCACAGCTGCCAGGCATTCCAGCCCCACACCCGGTGGGCCAGCATGAGGAACAGCGCCGTCGTCAGCAGCAGCGTCCCGGTCACCGCCAGGCCGTATGCCGTGGCCAGGTGCTCCGAGCTGCGGAAGACGAAGACCAGCGCGAGCACCCCGATGTAGAGCATCCAGTTGATCGCCGGGACGTAGACCTGACCGCCCTCCTCCTTGGAGGTGTGGTGCACGGTCAGGCGGGGGAGCAGCCCGAGGCGGGTGGCCTGCCGCGACACCGAGAAGGCCCCCGAGATGACCGACTGCGAGGCGATCACCGTGGCGATCGTCGCCAGCGCCACCATGGGCAGCACCAGCCAGTGCGGCATCATCGAGAAGAACGGGTTGGTGGCCTTCTCGGGGTGCTCGAGGATCATCGCGCCCTGCCCCATGTAGCACAGCACCAGCGCCGGGAACACGAGCCCGAACCACGCCATCCGGATCGGCGGCGCCCCGAAGTGCCCCATGTCGGCGTACAGCGCCTCGGCGCCGGTGATCGACAGCACGATCGCGCCCATCGCCACGAAGGCCACCAGCGGCGCCTCGACGGCGAACCTCACGGCATACCAAGGCAGGACCGCCAGGAGCACGGCCGGGTTGGCGACGATGTGGGGTATGCCGAGGAGGGCGATCGTGACGAACCAGAGCACCATGATCGGGCCGAAGGTCTTGCCGACCTTCTCGGTGCCCCAGCGCTGGGCCGCGAAGAGCCCGGTCAGGACGACGGCGGCGATGGGCAGCACGAGGTCGGCGAACCCGTCGCTGACGACCGAGATGCCCTCGATCGCGGACATGACCGAGATGGCCGGGGTGATCATCGAGTCGCCGTAGAACAGCGCCGCGCCGACGATCCCGAGCATCATGGCGATGCCGGTGAGGCGCTTGCGCTGCTCGAGCCGTCCGCGCAGCAGGGCCGCGAGCGCGAGGATCCCGCCCTCGCCGTCGTTGTCGGCGCGCATGACGAAGGCGACGTACTTGACCGACACGACCATGGTGATCGACCAGAAGACGAACGAGATCACGCCGTAGACGTCGGTCGGCGTGGGCTTGACCTCGTTGTGGTTGATGCTGAAGACGGTCTGCAGGGAGTACAGCGGGCTGGTGCCGATGTCGCCGAAGACGACACCGAGGGCCGCGAGGGCCAGGCCCCCGCGGGCGGGATGCCCGGCGTGGGCGCGGGCGTGGTCGGTGGAGTTCACACCGGCCATCGTGCACCCCCGATCCTGAGGGCGTGCAAGGACCCGGGGGGAGCCACACCTGGGATGATGACGAGGAATCCCCCGAGTGGGCCGCGGCCGCTGCGCCGCCGGCCCGGACAGGAGCGCGCATGCCCACCACCGTCAAGGGAGTCGTCTCCCGCGCCAAGGGCGAGCCGGTCGAGCTCGTCGACGTCGTGATCCCCGACCCGGGTCCGGGTGAGGCGGTCGTCGACGTCCAGGCCTGCGGCGTCTGCCACACCGACTACCACTACCAGCAGGGCGGGATCAACGACGAGTTCCCCTTCCTGCTCGGGCACGAGGCCGCCGGGCGGGTGTCCGCGGTCGGCGAGGGCGTCACCGAGGTCGAGGTCGGGGACTTCGTGGTGCTCAACTGGCGCGCGGTGTGCGGCCAGTGCCGGGCATGTCGGCGCGGTCGGCCGTGGTACTGCTTCGCGACGCACAACGCCACGCAGCGGATGACGCTGACCGACGGCACCGAGCTGACGCCGGCGCTGGGGATCGGCGCCTTCGCGGAGAAGACGCTGGTCGCCGCCGGGCAGTGCACCAAGGTCGACCCCGCGGCGCGTCCCGAAGCCGTGGGCCTGCTGGGCTGCGGCGTCATGGCCGGGCTGGGCGCGGCGATCAACACCGGTCAGGTCGGTCGCGGCGACTCGGTGGCGGTGATCGGTCTGGGCGGGGTCGGCATGGCGGCGGTCATGGGCTCCCGCCTCGCCGGCGCGGCCACGATCGTCGGCATCGACACCGACCCCCGCAAGCTGGACCGCGCTCGCGACCTGGGGGCGACGCACACGATCGACCCGGCCGACGGCGACGTGGTCGAGGCCGTGCGGGCGCTGACCGGTGGCAACGGCGCGGACGTGGTCATCGAGGCCGTGGGCCGCCCGGAGACCTACGAGCAGGCTTTCCACGCCCGCGATCTCGCCGGCACCGTGGTGCTCGTCGGGGTGCCGACCCCCGACATGCGGATCGAGCTGCCGCTGCTCGACGTCTTCGGGCGGGGCGGATCCCTGAAGTCCAGCTGGTACGGCGACTGCCTGCCCTCGCGGGACTTCCCGATGTTCACCGACCTCTACCTGCAGGGGCGTCTGGACCTGGACGCCTTCGTGTCCGAGACGATCTCGCTGGGGCAGGTCGAGGAGGCCTTCGCGACCATGAAGAACGGCGACGTGCTGCGATCGGTGGTGAAGCTCTGATGGCCGGTGACGTGCAGGTCCAGCAGGTGATCACGTCGGGGACCTTCACCCTCGACGGCGGCACCTGGGACGTGGACAACAACGTGTGGGTGCTCGGCGACGACGACGAGTGCGTGGTGCTCGACGCCCCGCACGACCTGCAGCCGATCCTCGATGTCGTGGGCGACCGCACCCTCAAGGCGATCCTGTGCACCCACGCCCACGACGACCACGTCAACCGCGCCGCCGAGCTCGCCGACGCGACGGGCGCGCCGATCCTGATGAGCTTCCACGACCTGGAGCTGTGGCAGCAGACCTACGACACCCGCCAGCCCGACGAGGACGTCGTCGACGGGCAAGAGATCGAGGTGGCCGGGGTGACGCTGCGCGCGCTGGCGACGCCGGGGCACACGCCGGGCGGGACGTGCTACCACGCCGCGTCGCTCGGGTGCGTCTTCTCCGGGGACACGCTCTTCCAGGGCGGGCCGGGGGC
This sequence comes from Arsenicicoccus dermatophilus, assembly GCF_022568795.1. Lineage (NCBI taxonomy): Bacteria > Bacillati > Actinomycetota > Actinomycetes > Micrococcales > Intrasporangiaceae > Arsenicicoccus > Arsenicicoccus dermatophilus. The sequence continues at coordinate 131,874 of NZ_JAKZHU010000001.1, forward strand.
GACCGGGCGGTCCTTCTCCGACCGGGACACCCTCGTCGCGTCGATCCGGGAGAAGCTCTTCGCCCTGCCCGCCGAGACGATCGTGCACACCGGCCACGGGGCCGACACGACCATCGGCGCCGAGCAGGAGTCCTCCTCCGACTGGTGACCTACCGGGGGCGGTCCGATCCGCATTGGTCGCCCAGGCGGATCGGACCGCCCCCGGTAGGTTGTCACCATGGCTTTCTACGCAGTCCGCTACACCTATGCCGACGACCCGCGCCTCGACGAGGTCCGCCCCGAGCACCGACACTTCCTGGGCTCCCTGGTGGAGCGCGGCCTGCTCAAGGCGTCCGGGCCGTACGTCGGCACGACGCCCGCGTCCGCGCTGCTGATCTTCGAGGCCGGGTCGGCCGACGAGGTGCGCTCGACGCTGGAGCAGGACCCCTTCCAGCAGGCCGGTCTGGTCACGGGCGTCGACGTCACCGAGTGGAACCCGGTCATCGGCGTCTTCGCCTCCTGAGCGACCCCGCAGACCGAGCGGGGGCGGTCGGATCCGCCTGCGTCGACGACCTGGGTGGGCTCGACGTCTGCCACCTGCAGTGCCACATCGGCACCGACACCGTCTCGCTGGCCCGGGCGGGCGGGCGGATGACAGGCGTGGACCTGTCGCCCGGCTCCCTCGAGGTCGCCCGCCGTCTCGCAGCCCGCACCGCCAGCGAGGTCACCTGGGTCGAGTCGGACGTCCTCGACGCGCGCGCCGCGGTCCAGGGCGACGTCGACGTGGTCTGCACCTCGATCGGGACCATCTGCTGGGTGGGTGACCTGCACCGATGGGCCCGACAGGTCGCGGGGCTGCTGCGCCCGGGTGGCGTCTTCCACCTCCGCGACGGCCACCCGATGCTCCTCGCCCTCGCGAGCACCAGCCCGACATGCGCCTGCGCTACCGCTACTTTCCGGGCGGGCGACACGCTGGGACGACGACGGCACCTACGTCGGAGAGGGGCGGGTGGCGCATCCGACGACCTACGAGTGGCCGCACCCGCTCTCCGAGGTCGTGGGCGCCCTCCTCGACGCCGGGCTCGCGCTGGAGCGTCTCGACGAGGGCCGCACCCTGCCCTTGCGTCTCATGCCTCGTATGACGGAGGTCGCGCCTGGCCGGTATGCCTTCCCGGAGGGAGAGCGCGACCTCGTGCCGTGCACCTTCACCGTCGTCGCCCGGCGGCGGTGACCAGCGGACCTGGCCGCGCATCGGACCTGCAGGCGACCACCGACGCACCTGCCGACATACGCCCCTGATCCTGCCCGGGTCAGCAGCTCTCGAGCGCTCAGGTCCGCGACGCTCTCAGGTGCGGGCGGCGAACCGGGGTCGCAGCGCCAGCGACACGTAGACCAGTCCGACCAGCACGGGCACCTCGATCAGCGGGCCGACGACCCCGGCGAGCGCCTGCCCGGAGGTGACGCCGAAGGTCGCGATGGCCACCGCGATCGCCAGCTCGAAGTTGTTGCCGGCCGCGGTGAACGCGAGCGTCGTGGTCCGGGCGTAGCCCATCCCGAGCGCCCGCCCGAGGAGATAACCGCCGCCCCACATCAGCGCGAAGTAGGCGAGCAGCGGCAGGGCGATGCGGGCGACGTCCAGGGGTCGGTCCGTGATCTGGCGTCCCTGCAGCGCGAACAGCACCACGATGGTGAACAGCAGACCGTAGAGCGCGAACGGGCCGACGCGTGGGAGGAACTCGCGCTCGTACCGCTCGCGCCCCCAGCGTCGCTCACCCAGCAGCCGGGTGAGATAGCCCGCCAGCAGCGGGATCCCGAGGAAGACGAGCACGGATGCGGCGATCTGCCAGGGGGACACGTGGAGCGAGGCCTGGTCGAGCCCCAGCCATCCCGGCAGCACGGACAGGTAGAACCACCCGAGCCCGGCGAAGGCGACGACCTGGAAGACCGAGTTCAGCGCCACGAGCACGGCGGCGGCCTCCCGGTCACCGCACGCCAGGTCGTTCCAGATGATGACCATCGCGATGCATCGGGCGAGGCCGACGACGATCAGACCGGTGCGGTAGGCGGGCAGGTCGGGCAGGAAGGTCCAGGCCAGGGCGAACATCAGCGCCGGCCCCACCACCCAGTTGAGCAGCAGCGAGGCGACCAGCATGCGGCGGTCGCCGGTGACCGTGTCGAGCCGGTCGTACCTCACCTTGGCCAGCACCGGATACATCATCACCAGCAGGCCGAGCGCGATCGGCAGCGAGACTCCCTGCACCTCGACGGTGGACAGGACGCCGGACAGGCCCGGGACGAGCCGTCCCACCAGGAGGCCGACGACCATCGCCGCCAGGATCCACACCGGCAGGAACCGGTCGAGGGTCGACAGCCTGCCAGCCACGCTGTGGTCGTCCACGGGTGCGCTCCTGATTTGATGGATGTCGATCTAGGGTGGCGCTGCGCCGCGCGGATTGTCAACATGGTGGTATGACGGATGCCTGCCCCGGAGCCGCCGCCGAGCCCGCCGACCCCAGGACCGAGCTCGGGGATCTCGCCGCAGCCGGGTGGCCGACCGATCGGTGCGAGGAGGTCGCGGCCTCGCTGCGTGCGGTCGCCGACCCGGTGCGGCTGGGGCTGCTCGCCGCGATCGCCACGGCCGACGGGTCCCTGTGCGTCTGCGCCCTGCCCGATCTGGGCGTCTCCCCGTCGACGGTCTCGCACCACCTGCGTCGGCTGCGCGAGGCCGGGCTGGTCCGGTCCGAGCGTCGCGGCACCTGGGTGCACTACTCGCCCACCGGGGCCGGTCGGATCCTCTGGGGGACCCTGCAGCAGCTGCCGTCGGGCTGACCCGCCCGAGGCCAGGTCAGCCGGGCAAGGCCGGCAGCACCGACCGGGCCTTGAGCAGCATCTCCTCGGTCTCCGCGTCCGGGTCGGAGTCCAGCACGATCGCGCCGCCCGCCCCGATCTCGGCCTCGCCGTCCTCGACGACGGCGGTGCGGATCACCACCGACAGGTCAAGGGCCCCTGACCGATCCACGAATCCCAGCGCCCCCGAGTAGATCCCGCGGGCCCGTTTCTCCAGCTCGTCGATGATCTCCATCGTGCGGTGCTTGGGCGCGCCGGTCATCGACCCGCCGGGGAAGCACGCCTCGACCGCGTCGATCCCGGTGTGCCCCGGCGCGATCCGGCCGCGCACGGTGGTCACGAGCTGGTGGACGGTCGCGTAGGACTCGACCGCCATCAGCGCCGGCACCTGCACGGTCCCGGGGTCGCAGACACGGGACAGGTCGTTGCGCAGCAGGTCGGCGATCATCAGGTTCTCGGCGCGCGTCTTGGCATCGGCCGCGAGATCGGTTGCGGCGCGGGCATCCTCGTCGGGATCGGGGTGCCGAGGCGCCGTCCCCTTGATCGGCTTGGTCTCGACCCAGCCGTCCCGGCCCACCCGCAGGAAGAGCTCCGGGCTGGCGCTGAGCACATGGGTGTCACCCAGCCGCAGGTAGGCCGCGTGCGGCGCCGGGTTGAGCTCCCGCAGCCGCAGGTAGGCCGCGAAGGGATCACCGGCGCACGACGTGAGCACCGTGTCGGTCAGGCAGATCTCGTAGGACTCGCCCCGTCGCAGCGCCTCCAGGCAGGCGGCCACGTCGGCGCGGTAGGTGTCCGGGTCCCGCGCCAGCCGCACGTCCCCCGGCGCGTCGTGCCGCGGGCCCGCGCCGCGCCGGCCGCCCTGCGGCCCCACACCTTGCGGCCCCACACCCGCCGTCCGCACGTCGGCGGCGTCCTGCGGGCGGGGGGCGGGGCACGTCGGACCGTGGGCGGCCAGGTCGCGCAGCAGCTCTCGGGCGTGGGCCACCCACTGCCCGGCGCCCGTCCCGTGCCCGACCAGCCAGGCGCGACCGGTCTCGTGGTCGAGGACGAGCAGGCGCTCGCAGCGCAGCCACACCGCGTCCGGTCGGCGGGAGGTATGCCGGTTGACGGCGCCCAGGTCACCCTTGAGCTCGTACCCGAGATAGCCGATCCACCCGTCCACCAGGTCGAACGGCAGCTCCGCACCCGGACCGTGCGCCGCGCAGGGACCGTCCCCGGTCGGGCACCCCGCCTCCGCCGCGCGAGCCGTCCGCGTCGCCAGGCCCGTCGCCACGGCGGACTCCGGCGACGTGAGTGCCGAGGGCTTCGCGGGCGATGCGGGCGCCGGGGGCGACGAGGACGCGGCCCCGACAGCGGGCGCGAGGCGCCGGCGCAGCGCGTCGACGATCGTTCCCCCCTCGCAGGTCACGCCACCGCGGACGTCGGCGTCGCCCGCCGCGAGATCGTGCGTGCCGCCTTCCGGCATACGGCCGTCCGACGAGACCAGCACCCGTCCGGACCCGACGCGGTAGCTCAGCACCTCGCCGGTCGGCCCCGGCGCCCCGAGGTAGGACCACCGGGCCAGCCCGCCCTCGCAGCGCGCCGAGTCCAGCCACGCGGCCACGGGCTCGGCGCCGAAGAGCGCCCGGTAGGCCTCCGGCGCGCTCACCGGACCCGGCAGGAGCGAGACGATCACGAGACGTGCTCGGGCAGCGGCCCGGTCGTCCTCTCCAGGGCGTCGCGCAGCAACGCGCCCAGCCCGACCTCGGTGGGGCCGTGCGGGGTGCCGCGGCGCTCGCCCCCCGGCAGCACCCACTCCCGGACGAACTGCACGCCCCGGGCCGCGTTGACCGCCCACACCGGCTTGTCGAGCAGGGCGTCGACGGAGAGCCGCCCGCGCGCGAGCGGGTGCGGGGTGTCCGCGAGCCCGATCTCCAGGCACTCCACCGTGATCGAGGGCAGCGCGTGGTCGTCGACGGGTCGGGCGACGAGACGCTCGCCGTCCCACCACACCAGCGAGGACCAGGTGGTCTCCAGCGCCTCGGGCAGCCGTCCATCGGGGCGCCACAGGAGGGCGTCGGACGCGCCGTGGCGTCGGGCGCGCTCCTGCACCCTGGTCTGGACGGCGAGGTCAGATCCCTTGACGTGCGGCCAGTTTCGCGGGTCGGGGGCATCCGCGACCCAGACGGTGATGTCCTGGGGAGCATCGGTCGCCGGGCGCAGCCACAGGGCCACCGCGTCGTTGTAGGCCTCGACCCGCGGCCACCAGCGACCCTCCCGCGGGATGAGGGCGAGCACCTCGTCGAGGATCACCTCGAGGTCCTGGCGCAGCATGAGGTGGTCCGCTGCCGCGGCGAAGCGCCGCAGGTGCCGCACCGGTCGGCGCGAGCGTCCCTCCTGCACCAGCCACGAGTCGATCACTATCGGCCGCAGCTGGTCGCCAGGGGGGTGCGGCCCCCACCAGCAGCGGTCGCCGTCGCGCACGGCCGTCGTCGTCCTCACCGCCGCATGGTGTCACGTCCTACGCTGTGGTCGGACCGTGGGGACCGTGTGCCGACCGAACGGCGCCCCCGCTCCCTGCCGGCGCGCGACCAGGCCACCCGCCCGCGCGCCGGCAGGGAGCCCGCAGCCGCGCGCCTCGGCATACCCCCGGGGCGTCAGCGCAGGTCGCGCTCATCCACGATCCGCCGCGCCTTGCCGACCGACCGCTCCACGCCGCCCTCGTCGCGCAGGTCGATCCTCGCGGAGGTGCCGATGCGCGACTTGATCTGGTGCTGCAGCTCGCGGGTGATCGTCTGCTTGCGGGCGTCGTCCACGCCGGGCAGCGCCTCGACCCGGACGGTCAGCTCGTCCATCCGGCCGGGGCGGGTGAGCAGGCACTGGAAGTACGCCGACAGGCCGTCGATCCCCAGGACGATCTCCTCGATCTGCGTGGGGAAGACGTTGACGCCGCGGACGATCATCAGGTCGTCGGTGCGGCCGGTGATCTTCTGCAGGCGCCTCATCGCGGGGCGCGCGGTGCCGGGCAGCAGCCGCGTGAGATCCCTGGTGCGATAGCGCAGCACGGGCATCGCCTGCTTGGTCAGGGAGGTGACGACGAGCTCGCCCTCCTCGCCGTCGGCGACCGGCTCCTCGGTGATCGGGTCGATGATCTCGGCGAGGAAGTGGTCCTCCCACAGGGTCAGGCCGTCCTTGGTCTCGACGCACTCCTGCGCGACGCCGGGACCCATGAGCTCGGACAGACCGAAGATGTCGGTGGCGTGCATCCCGGCCCGCTCCTGGATCTGCTGGCGCATCGCCTCGGTCCACGGCTCCGCGCCGAAGAGCCCGATCTGCAGGGAGGTCTCGCGCGGGTCGAGGCCGTAGCCCTCCATCGCGTCGAGCATCGACAGGAAGTAGGACGGGGTGACCGTGATGATCCGCGGCCGGAAGTCCTGGACGAGCTGGATCTGCTTCTCGGTGTTGCCGCCCGACGCCGGCACGACGGTGCAGCCGAGCCTTTCGGCGCCGTAGTGCGCGCCGATGCCACCGGTGAACAGGCCGTAGCCGTAGGAGTTGTGGAGCATGTCGCCGGGTCGGCCGCCGGCGGCGCGGATGCAGCGGGCGACGAGCCCGGCCCAGGTGTCGATGTCCTGCTGGGTGTAGCCCACGACCGTCGGCTTGCCGGTGGTCCCCGAGGAGGCGTGCACGCGGACGACCTGCTCGCGCGGCACGGCGAACAGGCCGAAGGGATAGGTGTCGCGCAGGTCCTTCTTGGAGGTGAAGGGCAGCAGTCGCACGTCCTCCAGGGCCTTGACGTCGTCCGGGTGGACGCCGCGCTCCTCCAGCTGCGAGCGGTAGTGCGGCACGTGGTCGTACGCCGCGCGGACGGTGCTCTGCAGCCGCTCGAGCTGGTGGGCGCGCAGCTCGTCGACCGACTAGCGCTCCGCGTCGTCGAAGAGGTCCGGTCGCTCGTCGATGGTGGGCAGGGTGCTCATGTCGACTCCTTCGTCGAGGGTGGAGCGGTGCTGGGTCGGGCGGTGGTGCAGGGCGCTGCCGGTGTCCCGGGAGGGGTGAGGGCCGACGTCAGCCCCGAGGCCGTATGGCGCGAGACCGGCCGCGGAGCTCGGCGACGAGCGCGCCGTCGGCCTCACGGGTGATGGTGACGTCGGTCGATCCCGTTGCGGCCGTAGCGAGCCCGCTCGACGGCGTGGCCGAGCAGGATGTCACCTCGGCGCGCGGGGGCGACGAAGTCGATGTCGAAGCCGGCCGCGACGGTGGTCTGGCCGCCGGCGTTGCACGCCAGGGCGAAGGTCGAGTCGGCGAGGGTGAAGATCAGGCCGCCGTGCATGATGTCGTGCCCGTTGACCATGGTCTCGGTGACGGCCATCCGGGTGCGGGCGCGGCCGAGGCCGTCCTCGTGGTGGACCTCGACGAGCTCGATGCCGAGGTGGCGGGAGGCGCCGTCGTCGTCCCACATGGTGCGGACGTGGGCAAGCTTGGGGTCGAGCACGCTTCTCCTTCCTGCCGGCGGTGGTCGGATCCGACCGGGCGACGCGAACGGACGGGTCCGACCACCGCCGGCAGGTCTCAGGTCAGGGCGGGGGAGGGGCGGTAGCGGCCACCCGGGTAGGCCGCGTCGAGCTCGCGCAGCTGCTGCGCGACCACGTCGAGGCCGATCTCGCGACCCCACTCGATGGGGCCGCGCGGATAGTTGGTGCCGAGCCGCATGGCGGTGTCGACGTCCTCGGCGGTGGCCTCGCCGCGGGCGACCAGGTCGACCGCCTCGTTGACGAGCATCGCCAGGGTGCGGGCGACCGGGTCGGTGCGGACGGGCCCGCCGACGAGCCGGGCCAGGGCTGCGGCGTCCACGTCGGCGTCGAGGGGGGAGCCGTCCTCGGCATACCGGAAGACGCCGTGACCGGCCTTGCGCCCCAGGGCTCCTCGCGCCACCAGGTCGCGCTGCAGGTCGGTCGGCTCGTAGCGCGGGTCGTGGTCGGTCTGCTCCCACACGCTGGTGCCGACGGCGAGGTTGACGTCCTGGCCGATCAGGTCGGTGAGCTCCATCGGGCCCATCCTGAAGCCCGCGCCGCGCAGCGCCGCGTCCACGGTCGCCGCGTCGCACAGTCCCTCGGCGACCATTCGCTGCGCCTCGCCGTAGAACGGCCGCGCCACCCGGTTGACGATGAATCCCGGTGTGCTCGTGCACTGCACGGGCGTCTTGCCCCAGGAGCGCATCAGCTCGGCGGCGTCCTCGAGGACCTCGGGACCCGAGGCATCGCCGCGCACCACCTCCACGAGACGCATCAGCGGCGGGGGGTTGAAGAAGTGCAGCCCGACGACCCGCTCGGGGCGGTCGATGCCCTCGGCGATCGCCGTGATCGACAGCGAGGAGGTGTTGGACGCCAGGATCGTGTCGCCGCTCTGCCGCTGCGCCAGCGTCGCGAAGAGCTCCCGCTTGACCGCCAGGTCCTCGACGATCGCCTCGATGACCAGGTGGCACGGTGGCAGGTCCGCGGCCGACACCACCGTCGACAGCCGATCCCGCGTCGCCGCAGCGGACTCCGCGGTGATCTTGCCCTTGGCGGCGAGCTTGTCCAGGGTCGCGCCGAGCCGCCGCACGGCCTCGTCCGCGGCGCCCTCCCGCGCGTCGACCAGCACCACCTCGTGCCCGGCCTGGGCGGCCACCTGCGCGATCCCCGTGCCCATCGCCCCCGCCCCGATCACGGCCACCCTCCCGAGGGGGACGGCGAGGTCGGCGGCGGTCTGCGGGTCCGGGACAGGGGTCTGCATGACGGCATGCTGGCACGCATCCGGGCTCGTCGCGAGCGCTGCGGCCCGGCTGCGTGCTGGTTAGGATCGGCGCGTGACTACTACGGCATCGACGCCCGGCCACCCCTTCCTCGACGCCCACGCGGCCACGATCGAGGAGGCGAGCGAGGCGCTGCGCACGCGCAGCTACTACTCGCGCTACCCCGGCTCCCCGAGCCCGAGGGTCTACGGCGAGGGCTCCGCGGAGGCAGGCAAGCAGGCTCACGACGCGCACCTGGGCCGCGCGTTCACGGCCCTGGACGACCAGCCGAGCACCGGCGAGCGGGTGGGCGACGAGGTCTCGCCGTACGGCCCGACGCTCGGCGTCACCTATCCCGTCCTCGACCTGGACGTGGCCCTGCCCGCCGCCCGGGCCGCGATGCGCGCCTGGCGCGACGCGGGCCCGCGCGTCCGCGCCGCGGTCTGCGTCGAGATGCTCGAGCGGCTCAACAAGCGGTCCTTCGAGGTCGCCAACGCCGTGATGCACACGAGCGGCCAGCCCTTCGTGATGAGCTTCCAGGCGGGCGGGCCCGAGGCGCAGGACCGCGCCCTCGAGGCGATCGTCGCCGGCCTCGCCGAGATGGAGCGCATCCCCGCGTCCGTCACCTGGGAGAAGCCCGCCAAGGGCGACCCGATCAGGATGCAGAAGGACTACACGGTGATCGGCCGTGGCGTCGGCCTGGTCATCGGCTGCAACACCTTCCCGACGTGGAACGGCTACCCGGGCCTGTTCGCCTCGCTGGTGACCGGCAACGCCGTGGTCGTCAAGCCGCACCCGCGCGCGATCCTGCCGCTCGCCATCACCGTGGCCGTGTGCCGCGAGGTGCTCGCCGAGGCGGGCTTCGACAAGGCGCTCGTCCAGCTCGCCCCCGACCGCGACGGCGGCACCCTGGCCAAGGACATCGCGCTGCGCGACGAGGTCGCGATCGTCGACTACACCGGCGGTCCGGGCTTCGGTGCCTGGCTGGAGACCGAGGCGGTGGCGGCGGGCAAGCTCGTCTACACCGAGAAGGCCGGCGTCAACACGATCGTCCTCGACTCGACCGACGCGCTGAAGCCGATGCTCGGCAACCTCGCGTTCTCGCTGTCGCTGTACTCCGGGCAGATGTGCACCGCCCCGCAGAACGTCTACGCCCCCAAGGGCGGCATCGACACCGACGAGGGTCAACTGAGCTTCGACGAGCTCGCCGACAGGCTCGCCACCGCGGTGTCCCGGTTCACCGGCGACGACGCCAAGGCCGTCGAGGTCCTCGGCGCCACGGTCAACGACCAGGTCCGCGCCAACATCGCCGCGATCGGCGAGATCGCCGCCGAGGGCGAGGGGCGCGTGGTCCTCGAGCCGCGCAGGATCACCCACCCGGCCTTCCCGGACGCCGTGGTCTACGCGCCCGGCATCGTCGCGGTGGACGTGCGTCACGAGGACGTCTACACCGAGGAGCGCTTCGGCCCGGTGTCCTTCCTCATCGCCACCGAGTCGACCGAGCAGTCGCTGGCCCAGCTCGCCGACACCGTCAAGGAGCACGGCGCGATGACCGCGTCGGTCTACTCCACCAGCGAGGACGTGCTCGAGCAGGCCCGCGAGGCCGCCGCGGACGGTGGCGTCGCCCTCTCCGAGAATCTCCTCGGCCAGGTCTTCGTCAACCAGACCGCGGCCTTCTCGGACCTGCACGGCACCGGCGCCAACCCGGCGGCTAACGCGGCCTACACGGACTCGGCCTTCGTGGCCAACCGCTTCCGGGTGATCACCAGCCGCCGGCACGTCTGACCTGCGGCGCAGCTGACCGGCAGGCGGTATGCCGGAGGTCAGGCACCCGCACGCCCGCCGGCCGCACGAGAGGGCGCCCTGCACCGCGACGGTGCGGTGCGCCCTCCGGCATACGGCCCGGGGTCGGACGTCGCGCAGGAGCCGCCCGCGGGTCAGGGCTGGACGAGGATACGGATCGGGTTGCCGGTGCGCTGCTGCAGCATCTCGATGCCCCGGTGGATCTCGGTCAGCGGCACGACGGCGGAGACGGACCCGGACAGGTCGAGGCGCCCGCGGGCGACCAGCTCGGACAGGATCGCGATGTCCTGCACCTGGTAGCCGAGGTGGCCCAGGACCTGCTTGCGACGCATCGCCAGCTCGGCGAAGGTGCCGACTTGCACCTCCTGGCCGCTCACACCCACCGTGACGAGCTTGCCGCCGACGTCGAGGGTGCGCACGGCCTGCTCGGCGACGCTCGTGATGCCCACCGCGTCGAAGGCCACGTCGATCATCCGGCCCCCGGTGACGTCGGTGATCTTGGCCTGCAGGTCCGGGTCGTCCGCGCGGAAGGCGTGGTCGGCGCCCAGCCGCAGGGCCCGCTCCAGGACGGCGTCGTCCAGGTCGACGCCGATGAGCGGCACCGCCCCGGCGAGCTTGGCGAGCTGGAGCAGGTGGGTGCCGACGCCGCCGAGCCCCCACACGCCCACGGCGTTGCCGAGGTGCACCTGCCCGGTGCGCACGACCGCGGCGAAGGGCGTCGACACCGCGTCCGCCAGGATCGCTGCCTGGTCCATCGGCACCCCCACGGGCACCCGGGTCAGCCCGGTCGCGGGGGCGATCAGGTGCTCGGCCCAGCCGCCGTCGAAGTGGAAGGCCATGAGCCGCAGGTCGAGACAGTCCGCGAAGTTGCCGCGTCGGCAGTTGCGGCAGGCCAGGCAGGCGCGTCCCGCCGAGGGGATCACCGGGTCGCCGACCGCCCAGCCCTGCACCCCTGGGCCGAGCTCGTCGATCCACCCGCTGACCTCGTGCCCCTGGGTGACGACCGGCAGCGGCGCGCGGAAGGTGCCGTCGACCAGCGACAGGTCGGAGTGGCAGATCCCGCAGTAGGCCACCTTGATCCGCACCTGGCCGGGGCCGGGGCGCGGGACGGGCACCTGCTCGAGCCTGACCTCCCTGGCGTCGGCGTAGAAGCGCTCGGCAAGCATGGTCTCGGTCATGGGGCTCTCCTTCGACGGTGGTCTGATGCCGTTCTCCTCCTGGACGGCGGCACCTGTCAGACCGTAGGGCGACGTGGACCGGGCTCACCAGCCGGAGGACCAGGACAAGCGCGGAGGCCCCCGCCACGGGTGGCGGGGGCCTCGCGAGCGGACGCTCAGTCCTTGAAGACGTCCAGCTTGCCGAACTTCTCTGCCAGCAGGTAGTAGACGGCCAGACGCGGGTTGGTCTTGCCGTCCTTCATCTGCGCCAGGACGTCCTTGATGGCCTGGTCGAGCTCGGCGTCGCTCTGGGACAGGCCGAGCTTCTTCTTGAGGAAGCTCTCGCGGACGGTCTCGAGCTCGGCCGGGTCGCTCGCGGAGACGTTGGCGGCGTCGCGGTTGCTCAGGGCCAGGCGGTAGGCCGAGGCCATCTTGTCCAGCACGTCCTTGTCGGCGTGCGGGGCATAGGCGAGGACGCTCTGCTGCGGGTCGCTCATGATGCTTTCCTTCGAGAGATGGGCTGTTCGTGGCGGTTTCACCCTAGTCACGGGGGCCTTCTCCCCAGGGCAGGACCCAGTGCGCTCTCAGGACCTCATCAGGGGACGATCAGCGGCAGGAGAGGATGCCACGCGGGACGGTGCGTCCGGCCGCACGGGACAGCGTCTTGCAGCTGGGGACGTGCTGCCCGCCCCAGACCTCGCCCCACGCGCCGCCCTTCTTGGCCCACAGCGACACGTGGCCGCCGCAGCCGGGGGCGAAGACGGTGCCCGTCGCGAAACCGTCGGTCCGGTAGCTCTGGACGTAGAGCGAGGCGTCGCAGCCCTTCTGGACCTCGGTGCGCTGGCGGGCGGCCTCCCGGACAACGAAGTCCTGGAAGGAGGCCGAGGTGCCGCGCAGGCGACCGACCTGGCGGACGTCGTGCACACGGACGCCGCCGCCGCGGTAGGTGATCGTCCGCACGCGGGCCTTGGCCCGGCGCTTGGTCGCCTTGCGCTTGGTGGCCTTGTGCTTGGGCTTGGCCTTGGCGACGACGCTGACCGAGGCCTGGTGGGTGGTGGGCGCCGCGGCCTGGGCGGGCGGACGCCGGGACGATCAGGGCCGCAGCGGCGGCCAGGGTGGTGATGGTGCGGACGAGCATGACGAGACCCCCGAGATGTGTTGACGCGTCGCCGCTCCCGACGACACATGGCAGACGTTACGCCAGCGGGAGAGATGGCACACAAGGCCTTGCGGCGAAGTGACGCATCGTTCGACGCAGTCGCGCACCGTCGGCGACTAGGGCGTGTCTCTTAATGCTGGTAGCCAGAGGGTGATGGCGCGTAGGAGGATGCCGGCGCGGTAGGTGATGGCGAGCTTGTCGTAGCGGGTCGCGATGGCGCGCCATTGCTTGAAGCGTTCGAAACCGTTCTCGACGACGTGGCGTTTGGCGTACAGGCCAGGGTCGGTCTTCGGGGGGCGCCCACCGGCAGAGCCGCGGCGTTTGCGGTTGGCGCGTTGGTCGCGGGGCTCGGCGATCGCGGTGGTGATCCCGCGCCGCCGGAGCAGCGCGCGGTGGGCTCGACTGGAGCAGGCCTTGTCGGCCATGACCGCGTCCGGGGTCGTGCGTGGGCGGCCCGGGCCTGGGCGCGGGACCCGTACGGCGTCGAGCAGGTTGGTGAACATCCGGCTGTCGCTGCCCTGACCAGGACCGAGCAGCACCACGATCGGTCGCCCCTGGCCGTCGCACAGCTGGTGGACCTTCGTGGACAACCCGCCGCGTGACCTGCCGATGGCGTGGTCAGCCGGCTCGGACAGCAGATTCTTGTGATTCGACAGATCCCCCCGCGAGGCGGGTGGTGTTCGTCGCGTGCTGGTGGGCGCGGTTGATCGTGGAGTCGACAGCGACGTCCCAGTCGATGACCCCCGCCGCGTCCGCACGGGCCAGCAGAGCCGTCAGCACCCGGTCCCAGGTCCCGTCACCGGCGAACCGGCGGTGTCGCTTCCACACGGTCTGCCAGGGCCCGAACTCGCCCGGCAGGTCCCGCCACGCGATCCCGGTCCGGTACCGGTAGATGATCGGCTCGACCACGGTCCGGTGGTCACGAAATCGCCTGCCCCGCTTGCCATCCGCGCACGGCATGAACGGCTCGATCAGCACCCACTCGCTATCCGAGAGCGGGACTGTCGGATTATCGGTGGGCGGGGTGCCCAGCGTTCTTAGGTGGTCGAGGGGGTGATGCGTCCCTCGAAGGTGATGGCGAAGGCGTTCAGGGGTGCCTTCCACCGGATGACCCATCGTGCCCTGCCTCTCCCGGTGGGGTCCAGGGAACGGGTCACCAGGTAGAGACACTTCAACGCGGCGGCGTCGTTCGGGAAGTGCCCTCGCGCACGGACGGCGCGCCGGTAGCGGGCGTTCAACGACTCGATCGCGTTGGTCGTGCAGATGACCTTGCGGATCTCGACGTCGTAGTCGAGGAAGGGCACGAACTCGTTCCACGCGCCTCGCCACATGCGGATCGCGGCGGGACAGACGGGCTCCCACGTGGCGGCGAAGTCCTCGAACCGTGCGGCGGCCTGCTCGGCGTTGACGGCCGTGTACACGGGCCGCAGGTCCTTGGCCATCGCGTCCCAGTGCTGGCGGGCCGCGTACCGGAACGTGTTCCGGATCAAGTGCACGACGCACGTCTGTACGGCGGCGAGCTCCCATGTCGTGGTGATCGCCTCGGGCAGTCCTTTCAGCCCGTCGCACACGGCGATGCACACGTCCTCGACACCGCGGTTCTTGATCTCGGTGAGCACGCCCAGCCAGAACTTTGCGCCCTCCCCACCGTCGCCGGCCCAGATCCCGAGGATGTCGCGTTCCCCGGCGGTCGTCACGCCGATGACGATGTAGAAGGGCTTGTTGGTGACCTGCCCGTCACGGACCTTCACCACGAGCGCGTCGATGAAGATCACCGGGTACACGCGGTCCAGGGGCCGGTGCTGCCACTCAGACATCTCCGCGGCGACCTTCTCGGTGATCCGACTGATCGTGTCCTTGGACACCGACGCGCCATACACCTCGGCGAAGTGCGCCGCGATCTCACCGGTGGTCAACCCGCGCGCCGACAAGGACAGGACGAGCTGGTCGACGCCGTCCAGACGGCGTTGCCGCTTCCGGACGATCTTCGGGTCGAATGTGCCGTCCCGGTCCCGCGGAACGTCGATCGTGACCGGCCCGATCTGCGTGAGCACCGTCTTGGATCGGGTGCCGTTCCGCTCGTTCCCGCCCCCGTCGACCGGCGCCGGCTTCGCGTGCCGATCCGAGTGCTCGTAGCCGAGGTGCTCGGTCAGCTCTTCCTCCAGAGCGGTCTCCAGCACCTGCTTGGTCAGGCCCGTCAGCACACCGTCGGGGCCGACCAGGTCGACTCCTTCAGCGCGGGCCTGGTCCACCAGACGCTGCGCCAGCGCCTGCTTGTCGTCATCGTTGAGGTCCACGACCCCAATCGTGTTCGTCATGCTGCCTGCTCTCCCGCCGAGCACCGCTCAGCGCGTCAGGCCGAACCCCCACCCACCGTTGTTCTGACACTCCCCAGTCCGTCCCGTCCGGGACCGTGAGCCTTTTCCATGTTGGGTAGCGGGGCGGGCGGGTGCGGCTGCAGCCTGAACCGCCCTGGGTTCGTCGGAGGGTTGTGATGGTTCAGGCGGCCTCGGGGTTGAGGGCCTGGTCGTGATGGGGTTCTGACGCACCGGGCGCCTCCTGGCCAGGGCAGGCTTGGGCTTGTCCAAGGTCCCAGGTCGTGCAGCAGGAAGCGCTTGGTCGGTGAAGAGCGCGTCGTGGTCCGCGGGGTTGGCAGTCACGGGTGTTGGTGTCGGGATGGTCGGGCACGCCGGCGCAGCGGCGGCACGCATGGTGGCGGACAGGCTCGGTCTGACGGGAGGTCTGTCGGTGTCGATGGCCCGACGGGACTTCGTCCCGCTGCACGACGGGGGGCGGGTCCTCGTGGACGTCGCCACGATGCTCCTCGACGGTGGGGGCGATCGACGACATCAAGGTGCTGCGCCACCAGGAGGTCGTGCTGGGCCCGGTGGCGTCCGCGCCGACGGTCTGGCGGATCGTAGACGAGGTCACGCCGGGTCGGTTGAGGAAGATCGCCGCGTCCAGAGTCCGGATGCGCCGGCGCGTATGGGGATCGGTCCCGGGCGGTGTCCCGGAGTCGACGACGGCCGCGAGGCCAGGAGCGAGATCAGGTGCGGCGGCGCTCGCGGTAGGCCTGCACCGCCATACGGTTGCCGCAGCCGCGCTCGCAGTATCGGCGCGAGCGGTTCTTGGACAGGTCGACGATCACGCCGTCGCAGTCCTCGGCCTCGCAGATGCGCAGCCGGTCGAGCTCGCCGGAGCGGATCACGTCGACCATGGACATGGCGGCCTCCACGGCCATGCGGTCCGCGAGGGGTGCGTCCTCGGAGGTCGCGTGCAGGTGCCAGTCCCACCAGCCCTCGTGGCGCACGAGCCGCGGCTGCGCCTGGTAGCGCGTGAGCAGCGAGTTGACCAGCTCGACCGTCCCCTCCTCGTCGAGCTCCCAGAGGCGGTGCAGCTCCTTGCGCAGGGAGACGACCTTCTTGAGCTCGGCCTGGTCGTGGGTGCGCCGGCCGGTGTAGCCGAACCGCTCGACGAAGGCGTCCAGGTCCTCGGTCGTGCTCAGCGTCGCCGGGGCCACGCCGGTGTTGACGAGCGCGGCGGTCGACAGCAGACCCTCGCGGGTGTCATGGGCAAAAGTCATCTTGACTCCTTACGGAGAAGGTCGTAGTGTCATCAGCGTAACCCCACTTTGCTGATGACGTCCGCTGTCGTGCGTCAGGACAGCGGTGCCCTGAACCATCGAGAGGAGAGCCCTCATGACCACCATGACTGCCGCCACCTACACCACCTCCAAGGCCCAGGCCCTTCGCTCGTGGGTCGCGAGCGCGATGCCCTCGGGTCGCGCCACGACACCGGCCGCCCTGCGCCATCTCGAGGCGCATCAGCAGATCCAGGCCCAGGTCCGGGCCTCGGGCGGCGGGCGCACCCGGGCGGGTGGCAACCTGCACGACATGGTGGCCCACCCCGAGCTGCCCGTGGTCCTGCACCGGCTGGAGCGCATCGGATGAGCCCCGTCCGCACCGACGCCACGAGCGTCCGCACCCCGTCCGCGCCGGCCGAGGCCTTCCTCGCGCCGGCGCCGTCGGGTCAGGGCGACGTCGACCTCCGCGAGGTCGAGGTCTACCCCCTGCCCCACGTCGACGACACCGAGGCCACCGGCCGCGCCGGATCGCGCACCGGCCTGGTCCTCGCGCTGATCTCCGCGGCGGCCTTCGCCACGAGCGGGTCCTTCGCCAAGGCGCTGCTCGGCAGCGGGTGGACCCCCGGCGCCGCCGTCACCGCCCGCATCGCCGGAGCGGCGCTGGCGCTCGCCATACCTGCCCTGTGGGTGCTGCGGGGCGACCTGCGGCCCTTCCTGCGCCACTGGAAGGTCGTCCTCGGCTACGGCGCCGTCGCGGTGGCGGGCAGCCAGCTGTTCTACTTCAACGCGGTCACGCACCTGTCGGTCGGCGTCGCGCTCCTGCTGGAGTACCTCGCCCCCGTCCTGATCGTCGGCTACGTCTGGGCGCGCTCGCGCACCATGCCCAGCCCCGCGACGCTGGCGGGCGCGACCTTCTCGATGCTCGGCCTCGCCCTGGTCATCGACCTCTTCGGCGGGATCGGCATCGACCCGGTCGGTCTGGCCTGGGGCCTGGCCGCCGCGTGCTGCAACGCGGCCTACTTCCTGCTCGCCGCGCGCGACACCGAGGGCCTGCCCCCGATCGCGCTGGCAGCCGGCGGTATGACGGTCGGCGGCCTGGTGCTGGGCCTGGCGGGTCTGCTCGGCCTGGTCCCGATGGCCGCCTCCATGGCCGACGCCGTCCTCGCCGGCCACGCGGTCCCGTGGTGGGCCGCCGTCGCGGGGGTCGCCCTGATCGCGGCCGCCGTGGCCTACGGCTTCGGGGTCGCCGCGACGCGCCGGCTGGGCTCGACCGTGGCGTCGTTCGTGGGGCTCACCGAGGTGGTCTTCGCGATCGCCTTCGCCTGGTTGCTGCTCGGCGAGCTCCCCGGTCCGATGCAGCTGGCCGGCGGTGCGCTGATCCTGGCCGGTGTCGCGACCGTGAAGATCGGCGAGTCGCGGGCATGATGGCCTCGTGTCCTCCCACCGCCCTCCGCTGACCCTGCGCGCCACGCGGATGCTCGTGCGCGGCCTCGTGCACCTGCCCGACCCGCTGCGACGATTCCTGGCGGGCCGCCCGCACCGGGTCGACGGGCGCACCCTGCGCCCCGACGTGCAGCTCGTCCTGCGGCTCCTGGAAGCCGCGCCGGGGGACGACGCGACCGAGCTGACGCCGGTCCAGTGGCGGGACGAGATCGAGACCGAGGCCTGGATGTTCGGGCACCGGCCCTACGTCGCGCTGGTCCGTGACACCACGATCCCGGGCCCGGCCGGTCCGCTCGCGGCCCGGATCTACGACCCCCGGCCGGGGGAGCCCAAGGGCGCGGTCGTCACGATGTTCCACGGGGGCGGCTTCGTGGCCGGGTCGCTGGAGAGCAGCGACCCGGTGTGCCGCTTCGTCGCGCGCTACGTCGGCTGCCCGGTCGTGTCCGTCGCCTACCGGCTGGCGCCGGAGGACCCCTATCCCTGCGCGGTCGAGGACGCGATCGCGGCCTTCCGGTGGGTCCGTGACCACCGGGAGGAGCTGGCCGGGCCGCGCGCGCGGGTGGCCGTCATGGGTCAGGGCGCGGGTGCCACCCTCGCGGCGGTGGTCAGCCACCGCACCGTCGAGGACGAGCGCGGCGGCCCCGACCTGCAGGTCCTGATCACCCCTATGGTGGACCTCAGCCGCAAGACCCGCTCCTACGAGCAGTTCTCCAGCGGTTACCTGCTCACCGAGGCCACCATGGACTGGTACCTGCGCCACTACCTGCGCGAGCCCGAGCGGGCCGCCGAGCCCGACGCCTCGCCCCTGCTCGCGCGCCACTTCGGGGGCCTGCCGCCCGCCTACGTCCTGGTGTCCGGCTTCTCCGTGCTGCGGGACGAGGGCCTGGCCTATGCCGCGGCGCTCAAGGACGCGGACGTGCCGGTCACCGTCCGGCTCGACGAGGGCGGCATCCACGGCGACGTGAGCGCGATGGGGATCTCGCCCGCGAGTCGCGACCTGCTGGTCGAGCTGTGCGAGACCGTCCGCAGCCAGCTGGGTCTGTCGTCGTGACCCGCCGGCCGCCGGGCACGGCGCCGAGGAGGACCGCGTGAGGATCGACGAGATCGCGCCCGGGGTGGCGCAGGTCGTCGACGGGGGAGCGGACCCCCAGGCCCTGCGCGTGGCCGTCGAGCAGACCCTCGCCCGGGGGTCGCGCCGGGTGGAGACCCGCGTCGCCGCCGGCGATCCCGCTGCCCGCCGCGCAGCGGCCCGCGCGGGCCTGCGCCTGGAGGGCCTGCTGCGCGGGGCGGCTCCCGACGGCGGTGACGTCGCGCTGATGGCCCGCCTCGCCGGGGACCCCGCTCCGGACTCGCGCGACGGCTTCTCGGCGGTCCTCAACACCACGCTCCCGCTCAAGCGCAACATCGCCCAGGCCCTCGTGCGCGATCCGGCCGGGCGGGTGCTGCTGTGCGAGACGACCTACAAGCGGGAGTGGGACCTGCCCGGCGGCGTGGTCGACCCGGGGGAGCCGCCCTCGCGGACCGCGGAGCGCGAGATCGAGGAGGAGCTCGGACTCACCCTGCCCGTGGGCGAGCTCGCGACCGTCGCCTGGCTGCCGCCCTACCTCGGGTGGGCCGACGCGACGCTCTTCGTCTTCGACGCCGGCGTCCACGACCCGGCCGTCGTCGAGCGGATGGTCCTGCAGCCGCACGAGATCCGCGCCGTGCACTGGGCCGGGCCCGACGCGATCGCCGCCCGCACCGCGCCCTACGTCCAGGAGCTCCTGGCCCACCTGGCCGCGCGGGAGCCGCGCAGCGGCACGACATACCTCGTGGACGGTCGCCCGAGGACGACCTGAGGTCAGAGCTCGTCGGCGTCCGGCAGCAGGAGGGTGAGCAGCAGCGACACGAAGGCCACCACGAGCGCGCCCAGCACCGCGTCCCAGAAGAAGTGCTCCACCCGGAAGTCCAGGCCCAGCGAGCCCGCCAGCCACGAGGTCAGCTGCAGCATCAGGGCGTTCACGATCCAGGTGAACAGCCCCAGCGTCACGATGATCGCCGGCATGCTGAGCAGCTTGACGATCGGCTTGATCACGGCGTTGACCAGCCCGAAGACCACGGCCACCAGCACGATCGACACCAGCCGGGTGGCGAGGGCGGGCTTGTCCTCCCCCAGGTGTATGCCGGAGACCACGAGCGCGGCCACCCACAGCGCGATGCCGTTGACGAGCGTCTTGATCGCGAAGTGCTTCACGGTCATCACTCTGCCACGCCGAGAGGCGCCCCGCCCGCAGCCGCATAGGCTGTGCGCCATGACTGCTGCCGACGACGCCAACAGCACCCCCGCCACCCCGCTCGCGCTCACCGTCCGCCTGCGCGAGGCCCTCGGGCGGGTGCCCGCCTACGTCCCGGGCAAGCCGGCTCCCGCCGTCGAGGGTCTGCAGACCTACAAGGTCTCCAGCAACGAGAACCCCTACCCGCCGCTGCCCGGCGTCGTCGAGGTCATCCACGAGGCGGCCGGACAGGTCAACCGCTATCCCGACATGGCGGTGACCGAGCTGACCCAGGCGCTCGCCGACTTCCTGGGCGTCCCCAACGACCACATCGCCACCGGCACCGGGTCCTCGGCCGTGCTGTCCCAGCTGATCAACGCCACGTGCGACGCGGGCGACGAGGTCGTCTACGCCTGGCGGTCGTTCGAGCTCTACCCGATCGCGGTCGCCCTCGCGGGCGCGGTCTCCGTGCAGGTGCCGCTCACGGTCGACCAGCGCCACGACCTGGACGCCATGGCCGCCGCCATCACCGACAGGACCCGCCTGGTCATCGTGTGCTCGCCCAACAACCCCACGGGCACCGTCGTGCACCGCGAGGAGCTGGAGGCCTTCCTCGACAAGGTGCCCAAGGACGTCCTCGTGGTCCTCGACGAGGCCTACCTCGAGTTCGTGCGGGACCCGCAGGCCCCCGACGCGCTGGAGGTCTACCGCGCGCACGACAACGTCGCTGTGCTGCGGACCTTCTCCAAGGCCTACGGCCTCGCCGGCCTGCGCGTCGGCTACGCCGTCGCCCCCTCCGAGATCGCCGCCGCCCTGCGCAAGACCGCCATCCCCTTCGGCGTCAGCACGATCGCCGAGGACGCGGCCGTCGCCTCCCTGGGCCTGTTCGCCGAGCTCGACGAGCGCGTGGCGGCCCTGGTCGAGGAGCGGGACAGGGTCACCACCGGACTGGCCGAGCAGGGCTGGCGGCTGCCCGAGACGCAGGCCAACTTCGTCTACTTCCCCTTGGGCGAGCACTGCACGGCCTTCGCGGACGCCTGCCGCGACGCCGGCCTGGTGGTGCGGCAGTACGGCGACGACGGGGTCCGCGTGACCATCGGCGAGGACGAGGCCAGCACCCGGCTGCTGGAGGTCACCGCCGGACTGCGACAGCGCCTGCAGCCCTGAGGGGCATGGGCCGCCTGACTAGTCAGGCAGGGCGGTTTGTCATCGCGTCACTTGTTGGTGACCCGCCCGTGACCGACCATGGACCCATGGGGATGACGGTGCCTACGGGCCGGGGCGACACGAGCGTCGAGGGGTCGGCCTGGCGGCCGACCCTCGCGCTCGCCGCGCTCGGCATCCTCAGCACCGCTGCGCTGACCGGCCTGAGCCTCAGCTCGCTCCCGTCCTCCCAGCCCGGCGCCACCCGCACCGCGGGCCTGGCCTCGGACTCCCCCGCGGTGCTGGAGGGCGGCATGACGCCCGTCAGCGCCACCGTGACCGGACGCGTCGGTGGCCGGCTCGCCCAGCAGCCCGTCCTGACGCAGATGCCGATCCGGTCCGAGCCGGGCCTGCGGAGCAAGGTCGACCTGGGCCTGCCCGCCATCCTCCTGGCCGCGCCCCGCGGCCAGGTGCTGGAGCAGACCGTCGTCGCGCCCGCCGAGCGCCAGCTGCTGCTCATGCGGGCCGCGGCGCCCGTGCTCCAGGTCGCCGGGCCCCTGCTGGGGGTCGACGGCACCGAGCTGGTCCAGGCCATCGCCCAGGCCGGCGCCGGGGTGCCCGTGGACCCCTCCGGCGTCCCGACGCTGGCGATGGTGGCCCCGGCAGCCACGCCACCCGCCGACACGGGCGAGGCCCTCGCCGCCGGCGCGCCCCCCCACCACGGCGAGCCGCCCACCGAGGCCGGATCCGGCACCGACACAGGCGTGACCCTCGGCACCGCCACCGAGGCGCCGTCCGACCCGACCGACGGCGGGGCGACGGTCGACGACGGATCGGTGGCGTCCTCCCCGCCGCCCGGCTCGTCCGGGTCCGCGGGCGGCCCGGCCGCGGCGCCGACCGCGCAGGCCCCGCCGTCCGGCCCCTCCGTCCCCGGCGGCGCCCCGTCGACCGGCCCGCCCGCGGACCCACCGCCCGCACCCCGCACCACGAGCCCCGCACCGAGGCCGACCCCGGCCGGCTCCGCGCCCCGGCCCGCACCGCCGCCGGCCACGCCCCGCCCCAACACCGCCGACCCCGACCCGCGGGTCTCCGCGCCCCGCTCGGTCGCCGACGCGCCTCGTGCCTCCTCGGCCCGCCCCGTCTCGGTCCGCACCGCGGCCTCGCCGAGGACCGGATCCGGCTTCTCCGCACCCGACGACGGGGGCGCGGGCAGCTCGTCGTTCGCCACCGCCGCAGCCACGTCGGCCCGCTGAACCGGAGCGACGCGACCGTCATACCCGCAGGTCAGGACCCTGACCGAGCGCTGAGGGGACGGTGCCTGCAGACGCGCCCCCACCCGGCGGGTACGCTGCACATCGCTAGGCCCCAAGCGTCCACCAGGGCGCGTCGACCGCCGCGATCGAGCGGTGGGACTCCCGTGCGTGACCCGCACCCGTCCCGCCTGGGTGGTGACCCTGCCCCGCGTGGCCCGAGCCGTGACGAGCAGCGACCCTGCACGCCACGACGGATCGAAGGAGATCTGACATGAGCGACAACGTCGTCGCCCCGCCGTCCGGCGGCGGTGCGTATGGCGGGCCGGAGATGATCCAGCTGCTCACGCCCGAGGGCGAGCGCATCGATCACCCGGAGTACTCCCGCTACATCGAGCACCTCACCGACGAGGACCTGCGCGGGTTCTACCGCGACATGGTGCTCATCCGCCGCGTCGACACCGAGGGCACCGCGCTGCAGCGTCAGGGCCAGCTCGGCCTGTGGGTGTCGCTGCTCGGTCAGGAAGCCGCCCAGATCGGCGTCGGCCGCGCCATGCGCAAGCAGGACCACGCCTTCCCCGGCTACCGCGAGCACGGCGTCGGCTGGTGCCGCGGCGTCAAGCCCCTGCAGGTGATGTCGCAGTTCCGCGGCGTCGACCACGGCGGCTGGGACCCGGCCGAGGTCGGCATGCACCTCTACACCATCGTCATCGGCAACCAGGTGCTCATGGGCACCGGCTACGCGATGGGCATCACCCTCGACGGTGACGTGGGCACGGGCGACCCGGACCGCGACGCCGCGGTGGTCGCGTTCTTCGGTGACGGGGCGACCGCGCAGGGCGACGTCAACGAGTCCTTCGTCTTCGCCGGCGTCAACAACGCGCCGATCGTGTTCTTCTGCCAGAACAACCAGTGGGCCATCTCCGAGCCCAACGAGCGCCAGACGCGCGGTCCGCTCTACCAGCGCGCCAACGGCTTCGGCTTCCCCGGCGTCCGGGTCGACGGCAACGACGTCCTCGCGTCCTACGCCGTCTCCAAGGCGATGCTGGACCGGGCCCGCGACGGTCAGGGCCCCTCCTTCATCGAGGCCTACACCTACCGCATGTCGGCCCACACCACGTCCGACGACCCGACGAAGTACCGCGTGGACGCCGAGGTCGAGGTCTGGAAGCACCGCGACCCGATCCAGCGCCTGCGTGCCTACCTCACCCGCACCGGGGCCGCGGACCAGGCGTTCTTCGACGCGATCGACGCCGAGGCCGACGCGCTGGCCGAGGAGGTCCGCACCGGGACCATCGGCATGCCCGACCCGGACCCGCACGGCATGTTCGACCACCTCTACGTCGACGACTTCCCCCTGGTCGAGGAGCAGCGCCAGGAGTTCGCTGCCTACGCCGCGAGCTTCGAGGACTGATCACCCATGACCAAGATCACCATCGCCAAGGCCATCAACGCCGGCCTGCGCGCCGCCATGGAGCGCGACCCCAAGGTCGTCCTGTGCGGCGAGGACATCGGCAAGCTGGGTGGCGTCTTCCGCATCACCGAGCACCTGCAGAAGGACTTCGGCGAGCACCGGGTCATGGACTCGGCCCTCGCGGAGTCGGGCATCGTCGGCACCAGCGTGGGGCTGGCCCTGCGCGGCTACCGCCCCGTCGCCGAGATCCAGTTCGACGGCTTCGTCTACCCGGCCTTCGACCAGATCATCAGCCAGGTCTCCAAGATGCACTACCGCTCGCGCGGCAAGCTGCGACTGCCCATGGTCATCCGCATCCCCATGGGCGGCGGCATCGGCGCGGTCGAGCACCACTCGGAGTCCAACGAGGCCTACTTCGCGCACACCTCGGGCCTGCGCACCGTCTTCGTCTCCAACCCCGAGGACGCCTACTGGGGCATCCAGCAGGCCATCGCCTCCGACGACCCGGTCATCTTCTACGAGCCCAAGCGGCGCTACCACGAGAAGGGCGAGGTCGACCTCGAGGCCCCCGAGGCGCCGCGAGGGCTCTTCGAGGCCAACGTGATCGTGCCCGGCGCCGACGTGACCGTGGTGTGCTACGGCCCGATGGTCAAGACCTGCATCCAGGCCGCCGCCGCAGCCGCCGAGGAGGGCATCTCCCTGGAGGTCATCGACCTGCGCGGCACCAGCCCCCTGGACATCGACACGGTCTGCGAGTCGGTCCGCAAGACCGGCCGACTCGTCGTCGTGCACGAGGCCGTGAGCTTCCTGGGCCTTGGCGCCGAGATCGCCGCCCAGGTCCAGGAGCGCTGCTTCTACCACCTCGAGGCTCCGGTGCAGCGGGTGACGGGCTACTACCTGCCCTACCCGCCGTCGAAGTACGAGGAGCACTTCCTGCCCGACCTGGACCGCGTGCTCGACGGCGTCGACCGCGTCCGGTCCCACTGACCCGAGAGGAGCTGAATTCACATGGCCATCAAGAAGTTCAACCTCCCGGACCCTGGTGAGGGCCTGCTCGAGGCCGAGATCGTCACCTGGAAGGTCAAGGAGGGCGACGAGGTCAAGGTCAACGACATCGTCGTCGAGATCGAGACCGCCAAGTCGCTCGTCGAGCTGCCCATCCCGTGGGCGGGCACCGTCGCGCAGATCCTCGTGCCCGAGGGCGAGACCGTGGACGTGGGCACCCCGATCGTCGCGATCGACGACGGCCAGGGCGGCGACGACGCGGCGGCCGTCCCCGAGGACGCCTCCGCCGCCGGCGCGCAGCAGCAGCTCGCCGAGGCCTCCGGTGCCGGTGGCGCCGCGCCCGAGGGCGCCAAGGAGGAGCGCGTCGCCGTGCTCGTCGGCTACGGCCCCAAGGTCACCGACGCCAAGCGCCGTCCGCGCAAGCACCAGCACGGCCCGCTGCCGACGCCCGAGGAGACCAAGAACCCCGAGTCCTGGGGCGGCCACGCGCAGGTCGCGGCGGTCACCAAGATGACCCACCCCACGGTCGTCGACCCGTCCGGCGTGGACATCGAGGTGGCGGACGCCCCGGCCGAGCCGGTCGCTCGCCAGGGCGGCGGCAAGGTCCTGGCCAAGCCTCCGGTGCGCAAGTACGCCAAGGACCACGGCGTCGACCTCGACCAGGTGCGTCCGTCCGCCGACACCGGCATCATCAGCCGGGCCGACGTGGACGCCTACCTCGCGGGCGGGCACGGCGGGGCCGACGGCCAGGACGCCCCTGCGGCGGCCGCGGCATACGGCCGGACCGGTGAGCGCGAGACGCGCATCCCGATCAAGGGCGTCCGCAAGATGACGGCCCAGGCGATGGTCGGCTCGGCGTTCACGGCGCCCCACGTCACGGAGTTCATCACCGTGGACGTCACCGAGACCATGGCGCTCGTCGACCGGCTCAAGGCCGACCGCGAGTTCAAGGACGTGCGGGTCTCCCCGCTGCTCGTCGTCGCCAAGGCCCTCATGGTCGCCTGCCGTCGCAACCCCGGCGTCAACGCCACCTGGGACGAGCAGGCCCAGGAGATCGTGCACAAGCACTACGTCAACCTCGGCATCGCCGCGGCCACCCCGCGCGGTCTGATCGTCCCCAACATCAAGGACGCCGACCGGATGACGATGCTCGAGCTGGCCCAGGCCATGGGGCAGCTCGTCGAGACGGCCCGGTCCGGCAAGACCCAGCCGGCCGACATGTCTCAGGGCACCATCACCATCACCAACGTCGGCGTCTTCGGCGTCGACAGCGGCACCCCGATCATCAACCCCGGCGAGTCCGCGATCCTGTGCTTCGGTGCGGTGCGCCGCGAGCCGTGGGTGGTCAAGGGCGCCGACGGCACCGAGACGATCGAGCCGCGGTGGATCACCCGCCTGGCGCTGTCCTTCGACCACCGCCTGATCGACGGCGAGCTGGGCTCGAAGTTCCTGTCGGACATCGCCAAGGTGCTCGAGGACCCGTCCCGCGGGCTGGTCTGGGGCTGAGACTCTTCCACGAGGTATGACGCAGGCGGGGCCGGTGCTGACGCACCGGCCCCGCCTGTCCGTGCCGACGGCGGCGCCCTCACGGAGGACGACGCGCCCTCGGGCCGAGGTCAGCGGCGCAGCAGGCCGCGCAGCCGCGAGGTGACGCCCGGCGCGGGGGCGGGCGCGTGCCGGTGCAGGCTCACGGCGTAGCCCTCGCCGGTGAACGCGTCCCGCTGCCAGGTGGCATAGCGCTCGACCGGCACGAGCCCGGCGGCCTCGCAGGCGTGGTCGTAGTCGGCCAGCGAGGTGGGCTCGAAGGCCCCGGGCAGGTGGTCCCGGTCCAGGCCGAAGCCCGCGACGAGCACGCCGTCCGGCTTGAGGACGCCGGCCAGGTGGCGCACGACCTGCTCCAGGGTGCCGGGGGCGAGCAGCGGGACCACGTTGCCCGCCATCAGCACCACGTCGAAGCCCGCACCGACGATGCCCTGCGGCAGGTCCAGGTCGGCGAGATCGGTGAGCCAGAAGGGGATCCGCGGATCGTGCTCGGCCGCCACCCGCAGCATGGACAGGTCGGCGTCGACCCCCACGACGGGGACGCCCAGCTCGGCCAGGCGAAGCGCGACCCGCCCGGTGCCGCAGCCCGCGTCGAGCACGCGGCCCCCTCGTCGGGGAGCAGGGAGAGGACGAGATCGGCCTCGCCGTGCGGGTTCTCGCCCCGGTCGGCCATCTTCTGGCCGAGGGACTCGCGGATCCGGCGCTCGTAGTCCGCGCCGCCGTCGTCCCCGACCAGCTCGGCCCAGCGGGTCCGGGGAGTCGTGCTGTCGTCGCTCATGACGGCCAACCTATCCCGCGGTGCGCGGGCCCCGCCCAGGACCGTCAGCAGGCAGGCCGACGGGCCCGGCCCGGCCTGCGCTGCGACGACAGCGCACGCCGGGCCGGACCCGTCGAGGGGTCAGGAGCGACGGGTGGCGGCGCGCGCCGTGTCCTCCTGCCACTCCCGGGAGGGGATCTCCTCCAGGGTGTGGCCGCCGGTCTCCGCGGCCGCTGCGTCGAGCAGGAACTTCTGCAGGCCGGCGTGCAGCTCGCGGTCCTCGGTCGAGGCGTCCGCGGGGAGAGGGTCCATGGACCGGGCCCGCTCGTCCGCCGCCGTGGCCATGGCCGACCGGTCGGAGAGGGTCAGGTCGGGCAGGAAGAGCAGGACGACGGCGCCGAGCGCGCAGACGACGGCGCCGAGCAGGAAGACGGTGTCCATGGACTCGGAGAAGCCCACCTTGATCGGGTGCGACAGGGTCGGGTGCAGCGCGCCGATGACGGAGGAGTCGCTGCCGACGTTCCCGAGCGCGCCACTGGTCTTGCCCGTGGTCATGGCCTTGACGAGGGCCGCCGACTCGGGGGAGTAGGCCGCCACGGCCGGGTCGCGCAGCGCCGTGCCGAAGGAGGGGTCCTTGGCCGCAGCCTTGAAGGCGTCACCGATCTTGCCCTGCAGCGAGTTGAACAGCACCGACAGGAAGATCGCCACGCCCAGCGTGCCACCGATCTGGCGGAAGAAGGTCGCCGAGCTGGTCGCCATGCCGATCTCGCGGGGGTCGACCGCTGCCTGCACCGCGAGGGTGAGCGGCTGCATGGTCAGACCCAGGCCGAGGCCGAAGAAGAACATGTAGGCCATGACCAGGGTGAGGCTGGTGTCCGCTCCGATGCGGGAGAGCAGGAAGAGCACGATCGTCATCAGGGTGACGCCGATGATCGGGTAGATGCGGACCTTGCCGGTGCGGGTCATCAGCTGCCCGGAGACGATCGAGGAGATCATCATCCCCAGGACCATCGGCAGCATCTGCAGGCCCGACTCCATCGGCCGCGAGCCGTGGACGATCTGCAGGTAGAGCGGGATGGTCATCATGCCGCCGAACATCCCGGCGCCGATCACGAAGCCGCCGGACAGGGCGATGACGATGGTGCGGTTGCGGAAGATGCGCAACGGGATGAGCGCGTCGTCACCGGCGCGGGCCTCGGACCAGACGAAGGCCGCCAGGCCGAGCAGCCCGATGCCGACGCACAGCAGCGAGCTGCGCGAGGTCCAGCCCCAGATGCGGCCCTGCTCGGCGACCAGGAGCAGCGGCACCAGGCCCACGACGATCGTCGTGGCGCCGGCCCAGTCGATGCGGGCCTTGCGCGGCACGTGGTGCAGGTGCAGCGTCGCGGTGACTGCGGCGAAGGCGATCAGGCCGATCGGGACGTTCATGAAGAAGATCCACTGCCAGCCCTTGAGGCCCAGGATGTCGGCCCGCTCGGAGAAGAAGCCACCGAGGACCGGCCCGATGACCGACGAGGTGCCGAAGACCGCGAGGAAGTAGCCCTGGTACTTCGCGCGCTCCCGGGGCGGGACGATGTCGCCGATGATGGCGAGAGCGAGGGACATCAGACCACCGGCGCCGAGGCCCTGGATGGCTCGGAAGCCGGCGAGCTGGTACATGGAGCCGGCGAAGGCGCACAGGGCGGAGCCGACGATGAAGATCGTGATGGCTGCCAGGTAGAACTTCTTGCGGCCGTAGATGTCGGACAGCTTGCCGTAGATCGGCGTCGAGATCGTCGACGTGATGAGGTAGGCCGTGGTGACCCAGACCTGCTGGTCGAGCCCGTGCAGGTCGTCGGCGATGGTCTTGATGGCGGTGCCGACGACGTTCTGGTCGAGGGCGGCGAGGAACATCCCGGCCATCAGGCCCAGGATGATGGTGAGGATCTGCTGGTGGGACAGCTCCCCGTCGTGCCGGGCGGGTGCGGTGGGGGTGGTGGCGGTGGCCATCAGGCTCCCTTGGTGGTGGTGCGGATGGTCTGGAGGTAGGTGTCGACGCTGGCGACGAGGCGGTCCAGCGACCGGGTGAGCGACTCGATCTCGTCCAGCTCCCAGTCGTGCAGGATCTGGGCGAACAGCTGGGAGCGGCCGCGCCGGAGCACGTCGACGGCCTCGCGGCCGGCGTCGGTGATCCGGATGACCGAGACCCGACGGTCGTGCTCGTCGGGCTCCTTGCTGACCAGCCCCTGCTGGGCGAGGGCGGTGACGTAGCGGCTGGTGGTCGAGACGTCGGTGTGGCAGATCCCGGCGATGTCGGAGACCCGCCGCTCCTGCTCGTGGACGGTGAAGAGCACCGGGAGGGCGCCGTGGTCGACGCCCGTGCTCGTGGTGGGGACGGCCTGCTTGACCAGGAAGCCGGCTCGGATGACACCGCTGAGGGCGGTGGCGAGCCGGGAGGCGGCCTCGTGTCGAGGGTCGGAGTAATTCATTTGCTTGCAGCATACAACTAAAAAGATCCGTCAAGACCTGAATCTCAACGTCCGCTCAGGTTTGCCCGGGCCTGATTGCTGTCCGTGTGTCGACAAGGTGTGGCGGATCGGGCAGGAACGGGCGTCGCCCCAGGCATTGCCCGCGGTCGGCCGCCCCGCCGGTCAGGGCACGAAGGACAGCTGACCCAGCACCCGCCGGGCCAGGTCCTGGTCACCTCCGGCGACGGTGTAGGTCACGTCGTCGACGTCGCGCCGCCCGGCCGCGAGCCGCTCGAACGCCCGGGTCGACAGCTTGATGACGGTGACCTGCGTCGTCGGGTCGATGGCGCGCAGCGAGGTCGTGGTGGTGCCGGTGCCCGAGGCCTCCGCGCCGCCGCCGAACAGCACCGTGCCCACGGGACGCGGGTCCTCCTCGGTGCCCGGGTCGACACGGACGCCGATCCGGGTGGTCACCGGGCCGGTCAGCTCGAGCATCACGGTGTCGCCCACGGGCACCTGGGCGCGGCGGGCGATGGCGGACGGGAGGGTCCGGACCGCCTCGTCGACGAAGATCGCGGACGCGGGGGAGTCGAGGTTGCCGGGCTCGTCGATGGCGGTGCGGATGTCCTGCTCGTGGACCCACACGTCCAGGCACCGCTGCCGCAGCAGGTCGCCGACCGGTCCGCCCTCGGGGCGCAGCGTGGGGACCACGGAGTCGAGCTCGAGGCCGGGGGAGCCGAGAGCGGCCACCCGCCGGCCGAGGACGTACTCCAGCTCACGCACCACGTCCTGCCCCGGCCGCGAGCGACGGGCCTCGACGCCCCGCTCGGTGAAGCGGCCCAGCTCGTTGCGCACATGGTCCCGCTCGGGGACCTCGACCTCCGCCTCGGGCAGACCCTCCAGGTGAGCCTCCAGGGCGACCACGTGGCTGATCTGGTCCTTGACCGTCCAGCCGGGGCAGTCGGTCGGGAGCTCGAGCTGCTCGTCGGTGAGCCGCCGGCCGAGGTCGATCACCGCCTGCACCGTGTGGGTGAAGGCCGCGACGAGGCCGGGGAGATCGGTCGGGGGCGCCGGGTGGATGGGCATGTCCCCACCCTAGGGGCGCACGGCGACGGGGGCCCGCGCAGCCTGACGCGGTCGGGTGGGGGACGGCCGCGGAGCGGGCGGTGACCCCTGCGCGGTCGGTCGGTGCCCGCCGCGCGGGCTCGGGGGTGGGGAGCGGGGCGGCGGTATGGCGGGCACGGCTGCGGTGCGGGCCACGCCCGAGCACCCCGGCCGTCGAGGACTAGCCTGGAGCGGTGACCGGTCTCGCCCACCCCGCCCCCGCGCTGCGGCGCTCCGTCCCGACGATCCCCCTGCTGGCCGCCCTGGTCGCCGTGGTGCTGGGTGGGCTCGCGGGCGGCGCCTTCGCCGTGGACCGGCTGGCGGACCCGGGTGCCCTCGTGCGCTGGGGCTTGCCGCTGGTCCGGGCGCTGCACGACGTGGCCTTCGCCGCCACGGTGGGGCTGCTGCTCGTGGGCACGATGCTGGTGCCCGACGACGCCGAGGGCAGCCGGCGGGTCGCCGCGGCCCGCGCAGCCGGCGCCACCGGGATGGTGTGGGCGGTCACCGGGCTGCTGGGCGTGGTGCTGACCTTCGCCGGGGCGGCCGGCATGTCGCCGCTGGACCCGGGCTTCGGGGACCAGTTCGGCGCAGTCGCGATGACCTTCGACGCCCTCAAGGCGATGGTCTTCGCGTCCCTGCTCGCCATCGCGGTGACCACGGGCGCGGCGGTCGGCCGGTCACGCTTCACGCTGGCCTGGATGCTGGTGCTGGGCCTGGTCGCGTGCTTCCCCCTCGGTCTGGCCGGGCACGCCGCGGGCGGCACCGCCCACGACACGGCCGTCACCTCCCTGCAGTACCACCTCGTCGGCGCGGTCCTGTGGCTCGGCGGGCTGATCGGCATCCTCGTGCTGCGCCCGCGCCTGGACGCGCCCGCCCTGGCGACGACCGTCGAGCGCTACAGCACGGTCGCGACCTGGTCGCTGGCCTTCGTCGCCCTCTCGGGAGTGCTCAACGCCACCCTCCGGGTGGGCTCCCTCGGCGCTCTCGGCTCGGCATACGGCCTGGTGCTGCTGGTCAAGGTGGCCCTGCTCGTGGCTCTGGCCCTGATCGGGCTGCAGCAGCGTCGGGCGTATGTCGCCAGGCTGCGCGAGCACCCCGAGGTCGGCAGGGGCTTCGCAAGGTTCGCCGCGATCGAGACGGCGGTCATGGGCCTGGCCGTCGGGCTCGGCGTGGCGCTGTCCCGGTCGGCCCCGCCGGTGCCCCAGTCCCGCCCGGGCATCTCCCCGGTCGAGTCGCTGACCGGTTATCCCGCCCCGCCCGAGCCGCACGCCTGGTCCTGGCTGACGACCTGGCGCGTGGACTGGCTGTGGCTGTCCCTGTCGCTCGTCGCCGTGGGGCTCTACCTGCACGGGGTGCGGATCCTGCGCCGTCGCGGCGACCGGTGGCCGGTCCTGCGCACCGTCGCCTGGCTGGTCGGCCACCTGATCTTCCTGCACACCACCCAGGGCGCGCCCGGGGTCTACGGCAAGGTGTCCTTCTCCTGGCACATGTCGATGCACATGGCCCTGTCGATGGCGGTGCCGATGTTCCTCGTCATGGCGGCGCCGTCCACGCTGGCGCTGCGGGTGCTGCAGCCGCGCCGGGACGGCTCCTTCGGGCTGCGCGAGCTGCTGCTGGCCTCCCTGCACTCGCGGTGGCTGGGCTTCATGGCCAACCCGATCGTGGCCGCGGTCAACTTCTTCTTCAGCCTGATCGTCTTCTACTACTCGCCGTTGTTCGAGCTGGCGCTGCGCACCCACACCGGGCACGTGCTCATGGTCGTGCACTTCATCCTGGCCGGCTACGGCTTCGCCTGGGTGCTCATCGGCATCGACCCCGGCCCCCGCAAGTGGACCCCGCCGATGCGACTCGTGCTGCTGCTCGGCACGATCGGCTTCCACACGTGGTTCGGCATCTCGCTGATGACCGGCACCGGCGTCCTGGCCCGGGAGTTCTACGAGACGCTGCACCTGGGCTGGGGCTGGAAGCTGCTGCAGGACCAGCAGGACGGCGGCGGGATCGCCTGGGGCGTCGGGGAGTTCCCGACCATGCTGTTGTCGCTGCTCGTCGTCCTGGACTGGGTGCGCTCGGACTCGCGCGAGACCCGACGCTACGACCGCGAGGCCGACCGCGACGACGACGCCCAGCTGCGGGCCTACAACGAGCGGCTGGCCCGGATGGCCGCCCACGACAAGGACCTGGAGGCACGGCGATGAGGCGACCGCGGCTGCGCGCCCCCGAGCTGGCCGGCCGTGGCTGGCTCAACACCGGCGGCCACGAGGTCACCCTGGCCGAGCTGCGCGGCAAGGTCGTGGTGCTCGACTTCTGGACCTTCTGCTGCGTCAACTGCCTGCACGTCCTGGACGAGCTGCGGCCGCTGGAGGAGGAGTTCGCGGACTCCCTGGTGCTGATCGGCGTCCACTCGCCCAAGTTCGTCCACGAGGCCGACCCGGAGGCGCTCGCGGCCGCGGTGGAGCGGTATGCCGTCCACCACCCCGTCCTCGACGACCCCGAGCTGGTCACCTGGCAGGCCTACACCGCCCGCGCCTGGCCCACCCTGGTCGTCGTCGACCCCGAGGGCTATGTCGTCGCCTCGCTGTCGGGGGAGGGACACGGGCCGGGGCTCACCTGCCTGGTGCGCGAGCTCCTCGAGGAGCACGAGGCCAAGGGCACCCTGCGTCGCGGCGACGGGCCGTATGTCGCACCGACCGCCCCGGCCACCACCCTGCGCTTCCCCGGCAAGGCGGTCGAGACCGACGACGGCGGGGTCGTGGTCACCGACACCGCGCACCACGAGGTGGTCCGGCTGGCCGAGGACCTGACGACCGAGGTCGCCCGCTGGGCGGCGGAGCCTGCGCTCGTCGAACCGCAGGGGATCTGCCGGCTGCCGCGCGAGGTGGCCGAGCGGGTGGGCTACGACCTCGTCGTGGCCGACAGCGTGGGCCACCGGGTGCGGGGGCTGGACACGGGCAGCGGCCGCTGGGTCACCCTCGCCGGCACCGGGACCCAGCTGCGCGAGCGCTCCGGCGAGGGCCCGGCCCTGGAGCAGGAGCTGTCGACCCCCTGGGACGTCGCCTGGTGGCAGGACGTCCTCGTCGTCGCGATGGCAGGCACCCACCAGCTGTGGGCCCTGGAGCTGCGGGCCGACCCGGCCGACAACGAGATCCGTGTGCTGGCAGGCACCTCCGCCGAGGGCATCCGGGACGGACGCGGCGAGGAGGCCTGGCTGGCCCAGCCCAGCGGGCTGGCCGCCGCCGTGGACGGCCGCACCCTGTGGGTCGCCGACGCCGAGACCTCCGCGATCCGGCAGGTCACCCTGGCCGACGAGACCGCCGGGCTCGCGGGTGGCGTCGTGCTCCGGACGCCGGTCGGGCAGGGGCTCTTCGACTTCGGGCACGTGGACGGCCCTGCCGAGCAGGCCCTGCTGCAGCATCCGCTGGGGCTCTGCGCGCTGGCCGACGGCAGCGTCCTGGTCGCCGACACCTACAACGGCGCGCTGCGGCGCTACGACCCGGTCACGCGGATGGTCTCGACCGTCGCGACCGGGCTGCGGGAGCCGAGCGACGTGACGGTGGCGGGTGATCCGGCCGCGGCGCCGCAGGACGGCGTCCTGGTGGTGACCGTCGTGGAGTCCGCGGGCCACGAGGTGCGCCGGCTCGGCATACGGCTGGACGGTCAGCAGGTCACCGGGCTGTCGCACACCACCCGCCGCCCGCCGACCGAGCTGGCTGCGGGCGAGGTGGCGCTGCAGGTGAGCTTCGTGCCACCCACCGGTCAGAAGCTCGACACCCGCTGGGGCGACCCCACCCAGCTCATGGTCTCGGCCTCGCCGCCCGCGCTGCTGCGCGAGGGTGCCGGCACCGCCCGGGGGCTGACGCGACGGCTGGTGCTCGACGACCGGGTGGGTGACGGGATCCTGCACGTCAGCGTGCGGGCGGCCGCCTGCGACGGCGATCCCGTGACCGGGGAGATCCCGGAGCACGCGGCCTGCCACCTCTACCAGCAGGACTGGGGCATCCCCGTGGTGCTGGTAGAGGGAGCCCCGGCTGTCCTTCCCTTGGACCTGCGCGGGGTCTAGGGCGTGTCTCCCAAAGGTGAGCGTGGTGACACGCGATTGTCGGTGTCATGTCGCGGATGCAGGTGCTCTCGGATAGCGAGTGGGTGCTGATCGAGCCGTTCATGCCGTGCGCGGATGGCAAGCGGGGCAGGCGATTTCGTGACCACCGGACCGTGGTCGAGCCGATCATCTACCGGTACCGGACCGGGATCGCGTGGCGGGACCTGCCGGGCGAGTTCGGGCCCTGGCAGACCGTGTGGAAGCGACACCGCCGGTTCGCCGGTGACGGGACCTGGGACCGGGTGCTGACGGCTCTGCTGGCCCGTGCGGACGCGGCGGGGGTCATCGACTGGGACGTCGCTGTCGACTCCACGATCAACCGCGCCCACCAGCACGCGACGAACACCACCCGCCTCGCGGGGGGATCTGTCGAATCACAAGAATCTGCTGTCCGAGCCGGCTGACCACGCCATCGGCAGGTCACGCGGCGGGTTGTCCACGAAGGTCCACCAGCTGTGCGACGGCCAGGGGCGACCGATCGCGGTGCTGCTCGGTCCTGGTCAGGGCAGCGACAGCCGGATGTTCACCAACCTGCTCGACGCCGTACGGGTCCCGCGCCCAGGCCCGGGCCGCCCACGCACGACCCCGGACGCGGTCATGGCCGACAAGGCCTGCTCCAGTCGAGCCCACCGCGCGCTGCTCCGGCGGCGCGGGATCACCACCGCGATCGCCGAGCCCCGCGACCAACGCGCCAACCGCAAACGCCGCGGCTCTGCCGGTGGGCGCCCCCGAAGACCGACCCTGGCCTGTACGCCAAACGCCACGTCGTCGAGAACGGTTTCGAACGCTTCAAGCAATGGCGCGCCATCGCGACCCGCTACGACAAGCTCGCCATCACCTACCGCGCCGGCATCCTCCTACGCGCCATCACCCTCTGGCTACCAGCATTAAGAGACACGCCCTAGTTGCGCTGAGTGGGTGAAGATCATCACCAAAGTTGGCTCAAGGAACAACGATGGGTATCACTTGAGGCAGTAGCCCGTCAACTCGCGGGCACGACCGAACGGAGAGACCCATGGGTATCGGACTCGGCATCTTCCTGCTCGTCGTGGGTGCCATCCTCAAGTTCGCGGTGGCCGACCCGATCCAGGGTGTCGACCTGCAGATGATCGGCATGATCCTCATGGTCGCCGGTGCGCTGTCGCTGGCCCTCGCCCTGATCATGCAGAACGCCCGCCGCCACACCACCCACGAGGCGCTCGTCGAGCACCGGGACACCGGCCTGCACCGCGAGCGCTACTGAGGCCGCCGCACCACCCCCCCTCGGCCCCGATCGCGCGTCAGCCTCCGCGGTTGGCGCGCGATCGGCATGCCGGGGCCGCACCGTGCCCGGGCAGGCACGGTGGCCCGATCCACGCACCCCGCCCCGTGGCCGAGCACGTCCGCCTGGCCGGGCTCCCCAGGACACCGCCGTGGCCGAGCCGTGCCGCACTCAGGTCGCCGCCCGGGCCTGACCGACGGGTGCGCTCGCGGCGCTCCGGCAGCCAGGGCTCTCAGCAGAGTAGCGCCTCCGGCACCCCGTCCAGCGTGGACAGGGTGAGCACGTCCTCCAGCTCGCGCCGGTCGCGGCGGTTGACCCACACGGCCCGGCTGGCCGCGCCCTCCCGCACGGCCGCGGTCGCAGCACCGGGGAGGTCCGTCACCAGGGTGAGTCCGTCGACGCCGGGCAGCTCGGCCGGGTCCACGACGGCCACGCGAGCGGTGTCCACCCCGAGCGCGTGCAGCGCCTCGTCCGCGCGTCCCCGGCCCGTGGCGTCCGCCACCACGACCGGACGGGAGCCGGCGGACAGGACCCGGTCCAGGACACCCTGGCTGTCGGCATACGGGCGGCTCGTCCCCGGCTCCACGAGCACGTCCAGGGCAAAGGCGATCACACGAGCAGTCATGCCCCAGAGCGTATGCCGGGCCGCCGCCCAGGGCCGTCCGTCGCCCACCGGCTCGGGACCCGTCCCCCGAAGGGGACTGATCGGTGACGGGCCGTTGCGCAATCGCCACCGTCGGTCGGTTGGTAGGTACGGTGGCTCGGGTACGAGCCGGCGCCCACGGGCGTGACCACCGCCAGGCCCAGGAGACCGCACGGGATGATCCGTTTCGACGACGTGACCAAGACCTATCCGGACGGCACGACCGCCGTCGGTGGACTCACCCTGGAGTGCCCCACCGGGCAGATCACGGTCTTCGTCGGCCCCTCCGGCTGCGGCAAGACGACCAGCCTGCGGATGATCAACCGGATGATCGAGCCCACCAGCGGCACGATCACCATCGACGGGGTCGACTCGGCCTCGATGGACCCGGACGAGCTGCGCCGCGGCATCGGCTACGTCATCCAGCACGCCGGGCTCTTCCCGCACCGCACCATCCTGGACAACGTCACCACCGTGCCGCGGCTGCTGGGGCAGGACAAGGCCCGGGCCCGCGCCCGCGCGATGGAGCTTCTCGAGATCGTCGGCCTGGACCCCGCGCTCGCCCGGCGCTATCCGGCGCAGCTGTCCGGCGGTCAGCAGCAGCGGGTCGGCGTGGCCCGGGCGCTCGCGGCCGACCCGCCGGTGATGCTCATGGACGAGCCCTTCTCGGCCGTCGACCCGGTGGTGCGCGACCAGCTGCAGGACGAGTTCCTGCGCCTGCAGGGCGAGCTCGGCAAGACCATCGTGATGGTCACCCATGACATCGACGAGGCCGTCAAGCTCGGCGACCGGATCGCGGTCATGCGCGTCGGCGGGCAGCTCTCGCAGGTGGGCACCCCCGAGCGGCTGCTGCGCGACCCGCACGACGACTTCGTCGCGGACTTCGTCGGCCGGGACCGCGGCTATCGCGGTCTCGCCTTCACCCACGCCGGCCGGATGCCGCTGCACCCCGAGCCCACCGTGCGGCTCGGCGACGGCCTGGACGAGGTGCGGCGGGTCGCCGGGGACGCCGCGTGGGTGCTCGCGCTGGACGAGGCCGGGCGCCCACAGGGCTGGGCGCGGGTGGCCGCGCTCGACGACCGGGTCGAGCCGAGCCTGCTGCACCGCGGCGGCACCGTGGCCCGGGCCGACGGGTCGCTGCGGGCGGCCCTCGACGCCGCGCTGTCATCACCCACCCGCAAGGGCGTGCTCGTCGACGAGGACGGCAGGTTCGTCGGCACCGTCCGTGGCCCGGAGATCCTCGCCGAGATCGAGCGAGCCCCCGGGGAGTCCGCGTGACCTGGCTCCAGGACAACCTGCCCGACGTCCTGCACCTGCTGCTCACCCACGCCTGGCTCGCGGCCGTCCCGCTGGTCGTCGGGCTGCTGATCGCCCTGCCCCTCGGCTGGATCGCCACCCGCCTGCCCTGGCTGCGCCAGCCGCTGGTGCTCGGGTCCGGGCTGCTCTACACGATTCCCTCGCTGGCGTTGTTCATCCTCATGCCGCTGATCCTGGGCACCCGGATCGTCGACCCCCTCAACGTCGTTGTGGCGATGACGGTCTACACCGTCGCCCTCCTCGTCCGGACCGTCGTCGACGGGCTCGGCTCGGTGCCCGAGGACACCCGGCAGTCCGCGACCGCGATGGGCATCGGTCGGGTCCGCAGGCTGCTCACCGTCGAGCTGCCGCTCGCCATACCCGTGATCGCCTCCGGGCTGCGCGTCGCCGCCGTCTCCAACGTGTCGGTCCTCAGCGTCGCCGCCCTCATCGGGCAGCCCCAGCTGGGCGTGCTGTTCACCGACGGCTTCGCCGTGGGCTTCCTGACCCCGATCGTGGTCGGCATCGTCGCGTGCGTGCTGCTCGCGGTGGCCTTCGACGCCGCCATCACCCTCGCCGAGCGGGCCCTCACCCCCTGGCGTCGCGGGACGGGAGCGGAGGCATGATCTCCTCCCTGATGCACTGGCTGTCCGACCCGGCCAGCTGGTCCGGTCCCGAGGGCATCCCGACGCGCATCGTCGAGCACCTGGCCTGCACGGCGCTGACGGTCGCCCTCGCCGCGCTGATCGCCGTGCCCGCAGGACTGTGGGTCGGCCACACCGGCCGCGGCAAGCGACTGGTCGTCAACCTGCTCAACGGCGCCCGCTCCATCCCCACGCTCGGGCTGCTCTTCCTGGCGATCCTGCTCCTCGGGCCGCACCTGAGCGGCGACGCGGCCTTCCTCGTGCCCGTGGTGCTCGTGCTGGTCGTGCTCGCCGTCCCCCCGATCCTCGCGGGCACCGTCAGCGGCGTCGAGCAGGTCGACCCCGCCGCCCGCGACGCCGCCAAGGGGATGGGGATGACCGGCTCGCAGGTCCTGCGCCACGTCGAGATCCCCTGCGCCATGCCGCTGCTCGTGTCCGGGCTGCGGTCCGCGACGATGCAGGTCGTCGCCACGGCAACCGTGGCGGCCACCGTGTCCATCGGGGGCCTGGGGCGCTACCTCATCGACGGCCAGGCCGCTCACGACTATGCCCGGATGGCGGGCGGCGGCGTCCTGGTCGCCGTCCTGGCCCTGGTGGTCGACCTGCTCCTCGGCGTCGTCCAGCGCCTCGTGGTCTCCCGCGGACTCACCGGCGGTTCCGGCCCGCGGCGTCCTCGTCGGCGGCCGGCTCCGGATGCCCCTGACGGCATACCTGCTGCCGACCCCACGCGCCCCGACCGCACGTCCGCGTCCGCGGCGTGAGAACCCTTGGAGGAGAGCACATGCGCACGACCCTGACCCTCGCGACCGGAGTCGTCCTCGCCCTCGGCCTGACGGCGTGCGGCGGCGGCAGCGATCCCCTGGCCACCACCTCCGCGGGCGCCGGATCGGGCTCCGGCTCCGCCACCGGTGGCGCCAAGGTCGTCGTCGGATCCGCGGACTTCCCCGAGTCCAAGCTCCTGGCGGAGGTGTATGCCGGGGCCCTGCGCGCCAAGGGCGTCGCCGTCGACACCAAGCTCGGGATCGGCTCGCGGGAGACCTACATCCCGGCCCTCAAGGACGGCTCGATCGACGTGATCCCGGAGTACACCGGGGCGCTGGACCGCTACCTCACCAAGGACGCCAAGGCTGCCGACCCCGCCGGCATCCTCGCCGAGCTCCGCGCGGGCCTGCCCCAGCAGCTCGAGGTCCTCACGCCGGCCAAGGCCGAGGACAAGGACGCCGTGGTGATGACCCGGGCCCGGGCCTCCGCGCTCGGCGTGAAGTCCATCGCCGACCTTGCGGGCAAGTCCCAGGACCTCACCATCGGCGGTCCCGCGGAGTGGCAGTCCCGCTCCTACGGCATCCCCGGGCTCGAGCGGACCTACGGCCTGACCTTCAAGGATTTCCGGAAGCTCGACGCCGGCGGGCCGCTGGCCGTCCAGGGCCTGAAGAACGGCCAGGTCGACCTGGCCAACATCTTCACCACCGACCCGGCGATCCAGGTCAACGACTTCGTGGTGCTGGAGGACCCCAAGAACTTCTTCCCCGCCCAGCAGATCGCGCCGCTCGTCGTGACGGGTCGGGTGGACGCCAAGGGCAAGGCCGCGCTCGACGCGGTCTCGGCCAAGCTCGACACCGCCGCGCTCACGACGCTGCTGAAGCAGGTGACCGTGGACCACCGCAAGCCTGCCGACGTGGCCGCCGACTGGCTCAAGACGAGCGCGCTGGGCTGACCCGCCCCTTCCCCTCCCTCCGCCTCGTGCAGGATCGTGTGCGTATGCCGGCCGGAGACCGGCGGACATACGCACACGATCGTGGAGCGGCGGAGCGGTGGAGCGGTGGTCAGGGGGTGGGCGTGACCCGGTCGCTCCAGACGGCCCTGGCGCCGCTGTGGCCGGTGGCGAGCGTCTGGTAGACCACACCCAGCGACGCCAGCGTCAGCACCGCGGCGGTGATCAGCGCGAGCGGTCCCTGCTTGGCGTGGCCCGCTCTGCGGGTGTCGGCCCGGGTGCTGCCGTCGACGCCGCGGCGCCCACCGTCGTGGCCGCCGGCCAGAGGCTCGGGACGGTGCGGCTTGAGCAGCGCGAGGACCGAGGCCAGCACCAGCAGCATGAACAGCACGCACAGGACCTTGAGGAGGTCGCCGGCCTCGGCGTGCGCGTGGACGGCGGCCTCGCCACCGTTGCCGAGCCGGTGCTCGAGCTTTTCGCCGGACTCGCCGGCGACGAAGCCGGTGACGCCGGTCAGGACCGCGAGGGCCGCGAGCGGCCGGCGCAGGCCGAGGCGGGTGCGGGGTGCGAGCGCGTAGGCCACGGCGAGGAGCGCGGTGAGGGGTGCGAGCACCACGACCGCGTGGACGACGAGGACGTGGACGGGCAGGCCGTCGAAGAGGTCGAACATGGTGGGTCCTCCAGGAGGTGTGGGTGGGGGCAGGGAGGATCAGGCGGCGGTGACGCCGAAGAGATGACCGATGGACCAGGTGGGCGCCATCGCGAGGCAGCCTTCCACGACGTTGCGCTGGACCGGCGGGAGCGCAGGCGAGCCGGACAGGGCGGCGCTGGTCCAGCCGGTCGTCGGCAGCCCGAGACCTGCGCCATACGGGGCTCCTGCCGGGGACGAGGTGGGGTCGGGACAGCGGGACGCAGGACAGCGTCGCAAGTGCCGTGGCAACAGTCAAACACTTCTAAGATTATTGAAAGGTTAGTCTTTCGACATGGATCCCCGGCGCGCCACCCTGCCTGACCGCGACGACGTCCGACCGGTCGACTTCGAGCGGGCGGCCGAGCTCTTCGCGCTCCTCGGATCCCCCGTGCGGGTCCGGCTGCTGTGGCACCTGGTGGAGCACGAGCAGGACGTCACCACCCTCGCGGAGGCCGCGCAGGTTCCCCTCGCCACGGCGAGCCATCACCTGGGACGACTACGTATGGCGGGAGTCGTGGAGCACCGCGCCGACGGGCGTCGCCAGGTCTACTCGCTGCAGGACCCCCACCTCGTCCAGCTCGTCAGTGAGGGGGTCGACCACGTCGCGGACCTGCGCCGGCACCCCTGACCCGGCGCGCGCGGGCGGCCTGGCTGCGGGAAACTGGGGGTTCACAGCGTTCGACACGGGGGAGAAGCACATGGGTTTCTGGCAAGGACTGGCCGGCAACATGGAGCTGGTGGGTGAGCAGGAGGCCCACCAGACCTACGGGCCGTGGCTGCTGGAGGGGGAGCAGATCTTCAGCGCCTACAAGACGATTCGCGATGGGTTCTGCATCACGAGCACGCGGGTCATCACCCTGGACCGCCAGGGCGCCACGGGCAAGAAGACGCGCGTCTACTCCATCTCGCTCGACGCCATCGTCGCGGTGACGGCCGAGACCGCAGGCGCCGGCTTCGACGACTCGGAGATCACGATCACCTTCATCACCACGCCGCGACGACGGGCGCACACGGTCGCCTACGGCACGTACACCTTCGAGTTTCCCAAGTCCTTCGACGTCGCGGCCCTCTACCGCTACTTCCAACAGGTGGCGACCAACAACGTCGCCGCGCTCAACAGGGACTGAGCGGGCGGTATG
The DNA here is from genome assembly GCF_022568795.1 of Arsenicicoccus dermatophilus. Taxonomy (NCBI): domain Bacteria; kingdom Bacillati; phylum Actinomycetota; class Actinomycetes; order Micrococcales; family Intrasporangiaceae; genus Arsenicicoccus; species Arsenicicoccus dermatophilus. Next base: position 173,989 of record NZ_JAKZHU010000001.1, read on the forward strand.
ACGAAAGGCCCCCGCACCGCCGACGGGCGGTGCGGGGGCCTTTCGTCATACCGCAAGGGTCAGAAGGCCGACTCGGGCAGATCCATCAGCGCCAGGTCGGTCATCTGCGTCATGGCCATCTCGGAGCGCAGGCGAGGCAGGACGTTCTTGGCGAAGAAGGACGCCGCGGCGACCTTGCCGGTGTAGAAGTCCTTGTCCTTGCCGGTGGCCCCGGCCTCGAGGGCCTTGGTCGCGACCTCGGCCTGACGCAGCAGCAGCCACCCGATCACGAGGTCGCCCGCGGCCATGAGCAGCCGGGTGGAGTTGAGACCCACCTTGTAGAGGTTGCGGACGTCGCCGTCCTGGCGCGGGTCGGACTCCATGAGCTCGCCGATCATGTAGCCGCCGATCCCCTGCACGGCCTCCATGGCCTTGCCGAGCTGGGCCCGCTCGTCCGCCAGGGACTCGGGGCCGTCGTCGACCAGCTGCTGGATCTGCTCGGCGACGACCTGCAGCGCCTTGCCCTTGTCGCGGACGATCTTGCGGAAGAAGAAGTCCAGGCCCTGGATCGCCGTGGTGCCCTCGTAGAGCGTGTCGATCTTGGCGTCCCGGACGTACTGCTCCACGGGGTAGTCCTGGAGGAAGCCGGACCCGCCGAAGGTCTGCAGCGACTCGGTCCCGAGCAGCACCCAGGCACGCTCGGAGCCGACGCCCTTGACGATCGGCAGCAGCAGGTCGTTGATCCGCACGGCCATCCGGGCCTCACGGTCGTCCTCCGGGATCGAGGCGCCAGGATTGCCCTTCTGTGCCTGGGCCACGACGTCCTGCTGGGTGGCGGTGTAGATCACGAGTGCTCGCAGGCCCTCGGCGTAGGCCTTCTGCAGCATGAGCGAGCGGCGCACGTCGGGGTGGTGGGTGATCGTGACGCGCGGGGCGTCCTTGGCGGGCGTGGTCATGTCGGCGCCCTGGACGCGCTCCTTGGCGTACTCCAGCGCGTTGAGATAACCGGTCGAGAGGGTGGCGATGGCCTTGGTGCCCACGAACATGCGGGCGTTCTCGATGACCTTGAACATCTGGGCGATGCCGTCGTGGACGTCGCCGAGGAGGGTGCCGACCGCGGGCGTGCCGTTCTGCCCGAAGGTCACCTCGCAGGTCGTGGAGACCTTGAGGCCCATCTTGTGCTCGACGTTGGTGACATAGGCGCCGTTGCGCTCGCCCAGCTCCCCGGTCTCCAGGTCGACGTGGAACTTGGGGACGACGAACAGCGACAGCCCCTTGGTCCCGGCGCCGGCGCCCTCGGGACGGGCCAGGACGAAGTGCACCACGTTGTCGGTCATGTCGGACTCGGCCGAGGTGATGAACCGCTTGACGCCGTCGATGTTCCAGGTGCCGTCGCCGTTGTCGGTGGCCTTGGTGCGGCCGGCGCCGACGTCGGAGCCCGCGTCGGGCTCGGTCAGCACCATGGTGGTGTGCCAGCCCCTGTCCACGATGAGCTTGGCGAGCTTCTTCTGGTCGTCGTTGCCCAGGTAGTACAGCAGGTTGGCGAAGGCATAGCTGGCCGCGAACATGTGGACCGCGGGGTTGGCGCCGCACACGAGCTCGGCGATCGACCAGCGCAACGACGGCGGGATGACCATGCCCCCCAGCTCGGCGGGAGCGTCGAGGTTGCCCCAGTCGGCGTCGACGTAGGCCTGGTAGGACTTCTTGAAGGACTCGGGCATGGTGACCGAGCAGGTCTTCGGGTCGTAGACCGGCGGGTTGCGGTCGGAGTCGAGCAGGCTGTCGGCCAGCTCGTTCTCGGCCAGGCGGGCGACCTCGTGGAGGATCTCCTTGGCCGTGTCGGTGTCGACGTCCTCGTACAACCCTTGACCCAGGATGTCCTGACGGCCGAAGACCTCGAAGAGGTTGAACTCGATGTCCCGCACGTTGCTCTTGTAGTGGCCCACCCGGGGTCCCCTTCCGTGACGTCTCGCCTGTCGGCGATGGCAGGTATGACGTGCCGTGGTTACCCACGGGTATGCCCATGATGCTACTCGTGAGTAAAGCCCCGCAAGGGATCGTCCGGATCTGACCCGGAGTGACTGGTCACACCGGCAGCTCAGAGCTCCAACGCCACACCGCCTCCGGCGAGCTGGTCCGCGAGCGGGCCGATCTGGCCCGGCGGCAGCGGTCGGGCGTAGAGATAACCTTGCGCCGCCGTGATGCCGAGCATCCGTGCCCTGGCCTCCTGCGCCCGGGTCTCGATGCCCTCGGCGGTGATGGTCAGGCCCAGCTCGCGGCCCAGCCGGGAAACCGCCGCGACGACGGCCTCGTCGCCGCCGGATTCGCCCAGCCCCTGCACGAAGGTCCGGTCGATCTTGAGGATGTCCAGCGGCAAGGACCGCAGGTTGGCCAGGCCGGAGTAGCCCGTGCCGAAGTCGTCGATCGCGACCCGGATGCCGAGGGTGCGCAGCTCCTCCAGGGTGGCGATGGTCTCCTCGGTCTGCTCCAGGACCACGGTCTCGGTGATCTCCAGGATCAGCAGCTCGGGCGGCAGCTGGGAGGCGTCGAGGATCTCCTGGACGGTGGCCGCGAAGCCGGGCGCCACGAGCTGGTGGACGCTGATGTTGACCGCCACGGTGAGCCGCCGGCCGCCGTCGTTCCACTCGCGCGCCTGAGCCACCGCCTGCTCGAGCACCCAGGTGCCGATGGGGATGATCGAGCCGAACTCCTCGGCGAGCCCGATGACCTCCTCGATGCCGATGAACCCGATGACCTCCTCGATGCCGATGAAGTCGCCCTCGGGGTCGGTCCAGCGCAGCAGCGCCTCGACGCCGGTGACCTGCTCGAGCCGCAGGTTGACGATGGGCTGGTAGAGCACGGTCCACCGGTCGGTGCCGGGCGTGTGAGCGAGGCGACGGCGCAGGTTCCGGGTGCGGGCGAACTGCGCCAGCATGGTGGGCTCGAAGATCTGGACGACGCCCGGCCCCTCGCGCGAGGCCTGCCGCAGCGCCAGCTCCGCGTTGCGGACCAGCTCCAGGCCGGTGTGTCCGCCCAGGGTCAGGCCGCCGGACGCCCGCAGCGTGACGTCGGGGACGAGGTCCGGCCGGTTGACGGCGTCGACCAGGCGATGGGACTGGGCGAGCGCCTCGTGCCCGGGGGTCCCCTCGGCCAGGAGCACCGCGAACCGCTGGTCGCTGAACCTCGCCAGCAGGTCGTCCGGTCGCAGCGACGCGCGCATCGTGCGGGCGACGGTGCGGAGCAGCTCCTCGCGCGAGTCGTCGCCGATCGTGTTGTCGGCCAGCCCGGCAGGTGCGATGTCCACCAGGAGCAGGAAGATCTCGCCGCTCGCCGCCTCGTAGAGCCGGTGCCGGACCTGGCGGTCCAGGCTCGTGCGGTTGGGCAGCCCGGTGACGACGTCGCGGTAGGTGACCTGCTGCAGGCGGGACTGCAGGCCCACCCGCTCGGTGACGTCGCGGACGGCCACCAGGAAACCGCTCGCCATCGGGGTGATGACCGACTCCACGTGCACCACCGCGGCCGTCGCCGTGGTGATCGCCGACTCCAGGCGCAGCGTGGACTGCATCCGCGCGCTGGGGGCGTAGGTCAGGTGGGAGAGCACGTCGGGGGACACGTCGGGCAGGACGTCGCTGATGTGCTTGCCGGCCAGCTCGCTGCCCCGCAGGCCGAGGATCGTGCTCAGCGCCGCGGAGGCGAACAGCACCCGCCCCTCGCGGTCCAGCTCGATGATGATGTCGCGGGTCTCGCTCACCAGGAGCTTCATGTGCCGGGCCTGCTCCTCCGCCTCGGAGGCCAGCTGACGGCCGCGCCGCCGCTCGTGCACGTGCAGGCCGACCAGCATGAGCAGGGTGACGCACAGGGCCTGCGAGGCGTGAGTGTCCAGGCCGGCGGGGCGCATGGTCGCCATCACGAGCAGGACCACGGTGACGACGAAGAGGCTCACGACGACGAGATCGCGGTAGGGCGCGAGCAGGGTCCGGGTCGGGGGCTCCGCCGGGTGCAGGGCCACCAGTGCGGCAGCCCCCAGGGCGAGCGCCGGCTGCAGCACCCACAGCACCTGGCACAGCGTCCAGGTGCTGTCCGAGTGGGCGGCCAGCGTCAGGACGTCGCCGACCAGGGCCGCCAGGATGGACAGCCCGAGGAGAGCCTGGATGGCTCGGGACCGCCCGAGGTGGGCGGGAACGACCACGAGCCACGACACGAAGGCCGCGATCACGGTGCCGCCCAGCCCTGCCGTCACCATGAGGGCCGCAGGGGTGCCGGGGGTCGCGTGCCCCGTGAGCATGGCCTGCGGGTCCAGGTGCCACAGCAGCAGCCACAGGGCGCACCCGGCAAGGGAAGCCTGCAGCGTGGTGGTCGGCAGCTCGCGTCGGCGCGTGACGCCGAAGGTGAGCAGCCCCAGCACCAGCAGCTGCGCCGAGACGGCATACGCGGCGGACGCCACGACCGGCGCGGGCCCCCCGCCCTGGGCGAACATGAGGTTGCCGTAGGCGTCCCCGAGCATCGCCAGCGCCATGCAGAACCACCCGGCGCGCAGAGAGCCGGTGCTGCGCAGGGCGGCGACCACGGCGACCAGCGCCGCGACGGCGGCCACGATCCACGTGAGGGCGGTGACGAGGTCGGGGCGAAGCCACGCGGTGGCCAGAGGGGCCAGGACGGCGAGGGTGGCGAGGCCGACGTTGACTCCCGTCCGTGGATGCATAGGCCCATGGTGGGCCATCACCCGTCCGGGGGCCAGACGAACCCCGAGATTGGCCGGCGCATCAACGAAAGATGTCCGACCACAAGGTCGGACATCTTTGGAGCGGGTGACGAGAATCGAACTCGCACTGGCAGCTTGGGAAGCTGCTGTTCTGCCATTGAACTACACCCGCGGGTCGGATCGGCTCCGCGTACGAACCAGCATACCCAATCCTGGGCCCGCCTCCATCATCCGGTCCCTGGCGCCGTCGCACGATAGCGTGACGGCGTGCTCCTCTCTGACCGTGACATCCGCTCCCAGATCAGCGAGGGACGTGTCGTCCTCGAGCCGTATGACGAGGCGATGGTGCAGCCGTCCAGCATCGACGTGCGGCTCGACCGGTACTTCCGGCTCTTCGACAACCACAAGTATCCCGTCATCGATCCTGCGCAGGAGCAGCCGGACCTGACCCGTCTGGTCGAGGTGGAGGAGGGGGAGCACTTCGTCCTGCACCCCGGTGAGTTCGTGCTCGGCTCCACCCTCGAGGCGGTCACCCTCCCCGACGACCTTGCCGCGCGCGTCGAGGGCAAGTCCTCGCTCGGCCGACTGGGGCTGCTCACCCACGCCACGGCGGGTTTCGTCGACCCCGGCTTCTCCGGCCACGTGACCCTGGAGCTGTCCAACGTCGCGACGCTGCCGATCGTGCTCTGGCCGGGCATGAAGATCGGGCAGCTGTGCTTCATGCGGCTCACCTGCGCGGCCGAGCATCCCTACGGCAGCGCCGTCTACGGCTCGCACTACCAGGGGCAGCGCGGCCCGACGGCCAGCCGCTCCTTCCAGGGATTCCACCGGGCGCCGACCGACGTCTGAGGCCCTGATGTCCGGGCGCCGATCGGCGGATCGGACCCGTGCGGCCCCCTCAGGCAGACCGGGGGAGCGGGTGGTCGGCGCGTACCGCGAGCACGTCGCACGGCGCGTCGAGGAGCACCTGACGCGTGGTGCTGCTGACGATCCGCTTCTGGACGTGGGAGCGGCCCGTGACCCCGATGACGACCAGCTCGGCGTTCTCCTCCTCCACGGCCGTGAGCACCTCGTCGGCGCCCGAGAGCCCGTGGGGTCCGTCGTACAACCGCCAGGTCAGGTCGCCCAGCCCCGCTGCCAGCTCCTGCGCCTCGTCCGGCGACAGCGGCAGGGGTGCGCCGTCGCTGCGATCCCGGGTGACGTTGACGACGAGGACCTCGCTGCCGCGGGCTGCAGCCTCGGCCGCGCAGTAGGCCAGCGCCGCCCGTCCGGGCGCCGTCGGTGCGTAGGCGAGGCAGATGGTCATGAGGGCAACGATAGAGGGCTGCCCCGCGCGGATGCGCGGGGCAGCCCTCCGGGTGGGCCGTCCGGGTCACTCGTCCCAGGGGTCGGGAACCTCGTGACCAGGCGGTATGGCGGCCTGCGGCTTCGGGGCGGGGGGCTCGGCCGTCGGCTCTGGCGCCGGGGCGGGCGCCGGGGCGGCGGGGGTGTCGTCCTCGTCCCAGGGGTCTTTGACCTCGGCGGCCGGGGCCTGGGTCGTGTTCGCGGTCGTGGCTGGGGTGGTGGGGGTGTCGTCCTCGTCGTCCCAGGGGTCCGCGACCTCGGGGCTCGGGGTCGGAGCCGGAGCCTGGGTCGTGTTCGCGGTCAGGGCCGGGGTGGTGGGGGTGTCGTCCTCGTCGTCCCAGGGGTCCGCGACCTCGCCTGCGGGTGCGGTGGTCGTCTGCGGGGCGGGGGTGGTCGTCTGCGGGGCGGGGGTGGTCGCCGCGGCTGGAGCAGCGGGGGCGTCCTCGTCCCAGGGGTCGGCGACGTTGGCCGCGTGGACGGACTCGGGGTTCGCGCCCGCCTCGGGGACGCGGGTCTCCTCCTGGGCCGCGGCGGTGGCGTCCTCCGGGGTGCTCGCCCGGGTCTCGTGGCCGGGCTCGGCGACCGACGGCTCGTCGGGAGGGGTCGTGGCCGCGGCGCCGGCGGTGCCCGACCGGCCGCCATCGGTCTCGTCGACGTCGACGTCGGCGTCGTCGCCGCGCCGGACCGCCGCGAGGAGCATCTGGGCGACGTCGACGACCTCGACGGACTCGAGGCGCGAGTCGTCGGCCTCCTTGGCGGTCACGCCGTCGGAGAGCATGACGCGGCAGAAGGGGCAACCCACCGCGATCCGGTCGGCGCCCGTGGCGAGGGCCTCCTCGGTGCGGTTGAGGTTGATGCGGGAGCCGAGCCTCTCCTCCATCCACATGCGCGCGCCGCCGGCGCCGCAGCAGAAGGACTTCTCCCCGTGGCGAGGCATCTCGCGCAGCTCGACGCCGGGCAGCGACCCGATGAGCTCGCGTGGCGGGGCATAGACGTTGTTGTGCCGACCCAGGTAGCAGGGGTCGTGATAGGTCACCACCGGAGCGCTGGAGGCGGGGTTCTTGTTGGTCGACCTGCCGGTCGCGTCGGCGGGGCGGGTCACCGGGACCAGGCGCTTCTCGCGGACCAGGCGGTTGAGCAGCTGCGTGTGGTGGAGCACCTCGTAGCTACCGCCGACCTGCGGGTACTCGTTCTTGATGGTGTTGAAGCAGTGGGCGCAGGTCACCACGATCCTGGCGGCGCCGGCCTCGTTGAGCTGCTCGACGTTCTGCTGGGCGAGCATCTGGAAGAGCACCTCGTTGCCCGCGCGGCGGGCGGAGTCGCCGGTGCAGGTCTCGCCGTCGCCGAGGACGGCGAAGGACACGCCCGCGGTGTCGAGCAGCTCGGCCACGGCGCGGGAGGTCTTCTTGGCGCGGTCCTCGAAGGCGCCGGCGCAGCCGACCCAGAAGAGGTAGTCGACCTCGGACAGGTCTCGACGTCCTTGCCGACCTGGCGGACGGGGAAGGGCAGGTCCTTGGCCCAGTCGAGGCGGGCGCGCTGCGCCATGCCCCAGGGGTTGCCCTTGGACTCCATGTTCTTGAACAGGCCACCGAGCTCGGCGGGGAAGGCCGACTCGATGAGCACCTGGTTGCGGCGCAGGTCGACGATGGCGTCCACGTGCTCGATGTCCACGGGGCACTGCTCGACGCAGGCGCCGCAGGTCGTGCACGACCACAGCACGTCGTTGTCGATCACGGCCTCCGGCCCGAGGGCGTCGTATGCCGTGAGGGGGTGCTCCTCGTCATACCCCGTCTCGCCGACGAGGGGGACGGTCGCGAGGGCCTTGGTGTGCTCGGGCAGGCCGTGTCGGGCCTCCTCGGAGGCCTGCATCCACGGAGCCTTGGCGTGCGCGTGGTCGCGCATGGTCATGACGAGCATCTTGGGGGAGAGGGGCTTGTCGGTGTTCCACGCAGGGCACTGGGACTGGCATCGCCCGCACTCGGTGCAGGTGGTGAAGTCCATCAGCTGCTTCCAGGTGAAGTCCTCGGCCTTGGCGACACCGAGCGATGAGTCCTCGTCCATCTCCTCCATGGCCTCCATGGAGAAGGGCTGCCCGTCGATCGTCATCGGCTGCAGGGCGCCGAGCGAGGTGCGGCCGTCGGCGTGGCGCTTGAACCAGATGTTGAAGAACGCGAGGAAGCGGTGCCAGGCCACTCCCATCGTCGGCTGCAGGGAGATGGTGATCATCCAGGCGAAGGACACCAGGATCTTGATCATGGCGACGAGGTAGATCGTCTGCTCGATCGCGCCGAGGGACAGGCCGCCCCACATGCCGCGCATCCACCCGGTCAGCGGGAAGTGGAGGGCGATGTTGGTGCCGGGGTGGGTGTGCTCGACGTGCGCGGCCTCGAGGGTGCGCAGCAGGGCGATGCAGATGGTGACCGCGAGGATGGTGAACTCGACGTAGTAGGCCTGCCACCAGGTGGATCCGTAGAAGCGGCTGCGACGGCCGTGGGCCCCGGTGGCGTTGCGGGGATGCTGGCGCTGGCGCACCGCGATGAGCAGCAGGATGCCGAGGAAGCCGCCCCAGCTGAAGATCTCGATGAGCCACTCGAAGGGCGGGAAGGTGCCGATGACCGGCAGCCGGAAGTCCGGCCAGACCAGCTGGAAGAACGCGTTGACCAGCGTGGCGAACAGGATGAGGAAGGACAACGCCGTGAACCAGTGGGCGATGGACACCCACGGCAGCCGGGCCATGCGGGTGTGCCCGAGGAACTCGCGCACCAGCGTCATGGTGCGCCGGGCCGGCTGGTCGGTGCGGGTGGGGTCCGGCTGGCCGGTCCTGAAGAGCTTCACGAACCGGAAGACCTGCCGGAAGAGCAGGATCCACCCGATGGTGGGGATCACGAAGCACAGCACGAGGGCCGTGATCTGCAGCGCGGACATGGGCAGATCCTACGGGTGGGTATGCGTCGGCCGGGAGTATCGGCCACAGGGTGTGACCGGGATCGCTGGACGTGCGCCAGTTCGGCCGGATCGCTGGCGCCGCCCCGGCTCTATCCATAACCTGATGTTGCAACACTGATAACGTCGGGAATGCCTGGGTCGCTGTCGGTGTTGACCCCCTCGACGCAGCACCCTCATCGATCGGAGCCGTTCGCATGCCCATCCACGACGACGTCACCGCCCTCGTCGGGCACACCCCCCTCGTCCGCCTCAACCGGATCATGGCGTCCGCGGCCGAGGGTGTCACCGTGGCGGCGAAGCTCGAGTTCTACAACCCCGCGAGCTCGGTCAAGGACCGCGTGGGCGTGGCCATCGTCGACGCCGCGGAGGAGTCCGGCGAGCTGCGCCCCGGCGGCACCGTCGTGGAGGCCACCTCCGGCAACACCGGGATCGCCCTGGCGATGGTCGGTGCCGCCCGCGGCTACCAGGTCGTCCTCACCATGCCCGACTCGATGTCGCGAGAGCGGCGGATGCTGCTCCAGGCGTATGGCGCCGAGCTCGTCCTCACACCCGGGTCCGAGGGCATGCGGGGCGCGGTCGCCAAGGCCGAGGAGATCGCCCGCGAGCGCGGCGGCATCCTGGCCAGCCAGTTCGCCAACGAGGCCAACCCGCGCACCCACCGCACCCACACCGCCGAGGAGATCTGGGCCGACACCGACGGCGCGGTGGACGTCGTCGTGGGCGGGATCGGCACCGGCGGCACCACGACGGGCGTCGGGCAGGTGCTCAAGGAGCGCAAGCCGGGCCTGCAGGTCATCGGCGTGGAGCCCGCGGAGTCACCGATCCTCAACGGCGGTCAGGCGGCCCCGCACAAGATCCAGGGCATCGGCGCGAACTTCGTCCCCGCCGTGCTCGACCGCTCGGTCTACGACGAGTTCGTCGACGTCGACGCTGCCACCTCCGTGGAGTGGGCACGCAAGGCCGCCACCCAGGAGGGGCTGTTCGTCGGGATCTCGTCCGGCACGGCGCTCGCCGCCGCCGCCCAGGTCGCCGCCCGCCCGGAGAGCGCGGGCAAGACCATCGTCGTCGTCCTGCCCGACTTCGGCGAGCGGTACCTGTCCACCATCCTCTTCGAGGGCATCGAGGTCTGAGTCATGACCACCTTCACCACGGCCGAGGCGCACCGCCTCACGGGGGAGCCTCCCCTGCCTCCTCTGGTGACCCGTCGCGAGGGGCCCGTCGGCCTGGTCCAGGGCGTTCTCGAGGACGTGGACGCCGCGATCGAGCGCGACCCCGCCGCGACCGGGCGCGTGCAGATGGCCCTGGTCTCGCCGGGCCTGCACGCGATCTGGGTGCATCGCGTGGCGCACCGCCTGTGGCAACGGCCCGGGATGCGGCTGCCGGCGCGCCTGCTCTCCAACGCCGCACGTGCCGCCACCGGGGTGGAGATCCACCCGGGCGCCACCATCGGCCGCCGCTTCTTCATCGACCACGGCATGGGCGTCGTCATCGGCGAGACCGCCGAGATCGGCGACGACTGCATGCTCTACAACTCCGTCAACCTCGGCGGCCGCTCGCTCGCCAGGGGCAAGCGCCACCCCACCCTGGGCAACGGCGTCACCGTCGGCTCGGGCGCCCGGGTCCTCGGAGACATTACCCTCGGGGACGGCGCCCAGGTCGGGGCCAACGCCGTGGTGGTCAAGGACGTGCCGGCAGGGGCCGTCGCCGTCGGGATCCCCGCCCAGGTGCGGGTGCCGCAGCCCGGCGTCAGCCCCACCGAGGCGATGTATGCCGACCCGGCCGTCTGGATCTGACCCCGTCAGAGCCCGACCGGTTGCGGCCCGCGCAGCGCGAAGGGCGCCCACCCCGCTCGGGGGTGGGCGCCCTTCGGCATACGGCCCGGAACATCCGGGGGCGAGGCTCGGGTCAGGAGCCGGACGTGAACTTCACGTCGTGGGTGTCCACGTCGCTCGTGCGCTCGACACCGATCTGGTTGCCGGTGTGGTCGGCGCCGGTGCCGGGCAGCTTGGCCTTGACCGTGGAGGCCGCGCCGGAGGCCTTGGCCGAGGCGGTGGCCGCGAGCTGCTGGGCGCGCTCCTGGACCGCGGGGGCCTTCTCCTGCAGCTTCGCGCCTGCCGTGGCGGCGAGACCCTGGGCCTTGGCCTGGACGACCGGGGCCTTCTCCTGCACCTTGGTCTGCGCGAGCGCGACCTTCTCCTGGACGCGAGGGTCGTGCCAGGCCTGGTCGGCCTGGGCCTTGATCTGCTGGTAGCGGCTGCGACCGGCGCTCGCGCCGAGGACATAACCGAGACCGGCGCCGGCGACGAACATGAGACGGTTCTGCATGATGCTCCTTGGGGTGCGGACCCGCGGGGGTCGGTGGTGGGGCGTGGCCCCGATCAGAGGTTCTTGTCGCCTGCGGCAGGCATGCCGGGCATGCCGACGGGGTTGCCGGCGTAGTCGGCGTCGATGCGACCGTCGGTGGCGGAGCCCGCCGTCATGGACGTGGTCGCCGGGGTGGTGTAGCCCGAGCCGTAACCGGTGCCCGTCTGCGTGGTGCCGGGGCGGCTGCCGCCGGAGACGGCGCCGACGGCCTTGTCGACGATCTTGTGGGCGGGGGCCGGGGCCTTCGCCTTGACCGTGTCGGCGGCCTGGGCGATCTTGGCCTGGACCGCGTCGCTCTGCAGCGCCTTGGCCGACTGGGCCTTGAGCTGGTCGAGCTGGCCGCTGCCGCCGCGGGCACCGAGCACGTAGCCGGCGCCGACGCCGGCGAGGAAGCTGAGCTTGTTCATCATGATCGGAGGTCCTTCCGATAGGGGTCGAGGGCCCGTCGCGGACCCGCTCTGCTGGCAGTCATGCCCCGCGACGGGCGTTCTTATGACCGTGCGAACGAACGACTTGGTGCTTTCGTCCCCGGACCCCACCTGGACGGGCCGTTAAGGTGGACCTTGCACCCGTGGCGGGTCGGCGACCAGGTCGGCCCGGCGCGTGGGTTCGGGAGGGCTCGCATAGAGGCCTAGTGCGGCGGTCTTGAAAACCGCTATGGCGGCAACGTCATCGTGGGTTCGAATCCCACGCCCTCCGCCAGGAGGGCCCCGGTCTCGGGTGCCTCGGCCGCAGGCCGGCACGGTTGCCACGCGGGTCACCAAGAGTTCACCTGCCGGAGCCTGCGCCCCGTGGTCCCGGTGATAGGTTGCTGCTGGTTGCTGAAGCAGTTCCTCGCAAGACGTAGATGTCACCCAGCCTCGCCCGGCGGGCGGGCCTGGGCGTTCACGAAGGACGGGCATGTCCCGTGCAGTGGGGCGTAAGGCAATCAGACCGGCGGGCACCCTGCTGGCCGGTCCACCGCCAGTTAGACGAAAGTAGTTATACCCATGGCACAGGGCACCGTGAAGTGGTTCAACGCCGAGAAGGGCTTCGGCTTCATCGCGCAGGACGGTGGCGGCCCGGACGTCTTCGTCCACTACTCCGCCATCCAGAGCAACGGCTACCGTTCCCTCGACGAGGCGCAGCGCGTCGAGTTCGAGGTCACCCAGGGCCCCAAGGGCCCCCAGGCCGACGCCGTTCGCCCGCTCTGATCTGAGCTGATCGGACGACCCGGCCCCCGGGCCGGTAGTGCCGAGCCGCGAGACCCCCGACAGGTGTCCTGTCGGGGGTCTCGCGCGCGCCCGGACCGATTTCTCAGGGTCGCCTCGATACACTCGGGAGAAACCCCGGTGGCCTGACCGGGCCGTTGGCATGGATGAAAGGCGCCCTCGTGTCGGACGAAATCCGTGCTCCCGCAGGGGGGCACCCCCGAGCCGAGGGCAAGGGTGTGCACTCCCTGACGCGCCGTGAGATGCGCGCGATCGGGCCGGAGCGGCGCCGCCACCCGATCCTGCGCGGCATCGTCATCGCCCTGGTCTGCGTCCTGTCGGTCGTGGCGGGCGGCAGCGTGGTCGCGCTGTTCAAGCTCAACGGCAACATCAAGTCCCTGGAGATCAGCTCGGGCCTGCTCAGGCCGAAGGCCCAGGTCTCCACCGACCCCACCTCGGGCAAGTCCGCCGCCAACATCCTGCTGATGGGCGTGGACAGCCGGGCTGGCAGCAACGCGGTGTATGGCGACGCCTCGGACGCCAGGTCGGGCATGCGGTCGGACACCACGATGCTGGTGCACCTCGCGGCGGACCGTCGCTCGGCCGTCGTGGTCTCCATCCCCCGCGACACGGTGATGCCGGGTCCCCCGCTGCTCCGCACCGCCACCGGGGTGAAGGCCACGTCCACCACCCCGTCCGCGCCTCCGGGCTGCGACATCCATGCGCCGGTCGCCACGTGGGACACCCGACGGATGTTCAACGAGAACATCACCCTGGGCGGCATCGACTGCGTGGTGGCCACGGTGATGCAGAACACCGGTCTGAGCATCGACCACGTCGCGACCGTGGACTTCTCGGGCTTCAAGCAGATCGTCAACGCCATGGGCTCGGTGCCCATCTGCGTGACCAAGCCGGTGAACGACCCCTTGTCGGGGCTCAAGCTCGCTGCCGGCTGGCACGAGCTGAACGGGAGGATTCGCTGGCCTTCGTCCGCACCCGGCACGGTGTGGGTGACGGCAGCGACATCGGCCGGATGCGCCTGCAGCAGGACTTCGCCGCGGCGGTGGTGCGCAAGGCCACCTCGACCGGCGTGCTCCTCAACCCCGCCAAGATGTATGGCGTGATGGACGCGGCCACCAAGGCGCTGTCCACCGACCCCGAGCTGGCGGGCGGCCGCGCGCTGTCGAGCCTGGCCCTGGAGCTGCGGGAGATGAAGCCCGCGGACATCCGCTTCCTCACCGCCCCTACCGAGGCCTACCCGCGCGACCCCAACCGCCTGCAGCTGAGCCCCGCCGCCACCCAGCTGTGGACGCTGCTGCGCAACGACGCTCCCTGGCCGGGGACTCCGGGCGGCGCCGCCCCGTCGGCGACCCCGACGCCGTCCGCCATACCGACGTTGTCCCCGAGCACGGTGTCGCTGTCGGTCGAGAACGCCTCGGGCGCGGACGGGCTCGCGACCCAGGTGGCCAAGGCGCTGCGGGCCCAGGGCTTCGTGATCACCGCGACCGGCCCGGCCGGGCGGGTGGCGAACGGTTACACCATCCACCACGCGCCCGGCCAGGTGGCACAGGCCAAGGAGCTCGCCCTCGCGCTGCCCGGCGCGACCCTGAAGGGCGACGGGGCGCCCGGAGCGGCCCTGCGGGTCGTCGTCGGCCGGGGCGCCCGGCCGGTGCTCGCCGTCCCGAACCGGCTCGGCACCGGCCCGCTGCCCGCGCAGCCGATCGAGGCTCCCCCGGCCACGGGCTCGGGCACCGGGACCCCCACCGCTCCGGCAGGAGTGCCCACCCTGCAGGCCAAGTCGGCCGCGGACGACGTCTGCAGCGACACCTCCAAGGGTGGTGCGGGCTGACCTGGCCATGGGTGCTCCCCGGCCGGCTCACCTCGCCGTCTCGGGCCGCGGCTCGCCCGTGGACAGTCGTTTTGCCCGGGCGTGCTGCTGACCGGTAGCCTGTGCGGGTTGCACTGGAGGTGTCGCATAGTGGCCTAGTGCGCCCGCCTGCTAAGCGGGTTGAGGTTGAAAACCTCTCGCGGGTTCAAATCCCGCCACCTCCGCAGCCACCGTCTGCCTGCGGTGCGCGACAGCCCTCGACCTGCGGGTCGGGGGCTGTCGCGCGTTAGCGGCACCCCGGTTGCTGAGACGGATCAGCGATGACCTAGCGTGATGGGGTGGACTTTTCTTTTTCTCCTGCCCAGGAGCAGTGGCACACGCGCATGGCGGAGTTCCTCGAGGCGGAGGTCTACCCGGTCGAGGACGAGGCCCGAGCCGAGGCGGCGCGCAACGCCCAGGAGGGCAGCTGGGAGCGGCCGTCGGCGGTGGCCCGGCTCGCCGCCACGGCCCGTGGCGTCGGGCTGTGGAACCTCTCGCTTCCCGAGCCCCACGGCGCGGGTCTGAGCCTGCTCGACGTGGCTCCGGTCGTGGAGCTGTCCGGTCGGTCCCCCCACCTGGCACCCGAGGCGATCAACCTGAGCAGCCCCGACATCGGCAACATCGAGCTGCTCCTGCGCCACGGCACCCCGCAGCAGCGTGAGCAGTGGCTGGAACCCCTGGTGGCCGGGGACCTGCGCTCCTCCTTCGCGATGACCGAGCCGTCGGTCGCCTCCTCCGACGCCGGCAACATCGCCACGGCCATCACGGTGGACCAGAGCTCGCAGGAGCTCGTCGTCGACGGCACCAAGTGGTGGTCGAGCGGCGCCATGGCCCCCGACTGCCGCCTGCTGCTCGTCATGGGCCGCTCCAACCCCCGCGGCCAGCGTCACCAGCAGCACTCCCTGGTGATCGTCCCCAAGGACACCCCGGGCGTCGAGGTGGTGCGCTCCACCGGCGTCCTGGGTTACCCGGACGCCATGACAGGGGGGCACGCGCAGATCACCTTCACCGACGTGCGGGTGCCCATGACCAACCTCGTGGGCGGGCTGCACCGAGGTTTTGCTCTCGCCCAGGCGCGGATGGCCCCGACCCGGCTCATGCACTGCCTCAAGCTGATCGGCGTGGCCGAGCGGGCCTACGACCTGATGGCGTTGCGCGTGCCGAGCCGCATCGTCTTCGGCCGGCCGCTCGCCCAGCAGGGCCTGGTCCAGCAGTGGATCGCCGAGTCGCGGGTCGCGATCGACCAGGCCCGGTTGCTCGGCTACCGCGCGGCCTGGGCGCTCGACCGCACCGACGAGCAGGAAGCGGCAGCCGCGGTGTCCGCCCTCAAGGTGGTCGCGCCCCGCATGGCGACGGCGGTCGTCGACCGCGCGATCCAGGCGTATGGCGCCATGGGGCTGTCCGAGGACCTGCCCCTCGGCGAGCTCAACGCCTACTGCCGACAGATGCACATCGCCGACGGCCCCGACGAGGTCCACCTCATGGCCGTGGCTCGGCACGAGCTGAGCCGCTACAGCGACTGACCCGCCGCTCCGGGGCTCGACCGCGGGGCGGTGAGGGTGGCGCGGTGAGGGTGGCTCGGTCGAGCCCTCCTCGGTCTTGCCGGCACACCCTCACCGTCCGCGGCCCCCGCCCGGCTGGGCGGTCAGGCGTGCTGGTCCTCCGCGCCGGAGCCCGGCTGCACGGTCCACGTCGGCGGCTCGTCCTTGCCGGACTCCTCGTCCCGCTCGGCGTCGGCGGCGGTGGCCTGGACGATCCCCTGCGCGTGGTGGGTGGGGGCATAGACGGCATACAGCCGCAGCGGTTCGTCACCGGTGTTGATCACGTCGTGCCAGGTGCCGGCCGGGACCTGGATCGACCAGCCGTCCTCGACCTCCTGCTCGAAGGACAGGTCGTCCTCGGCCGGGCCCATGACGCAGCGGCCCCGTCCGGCGTCGACGCGCAGGAACTGGTCGGTCTCGGGGTGCGCCTCCAGCCCGATGGACTGGCCCACGGGGATGGACATGAGGGTGACCTGGAGGTACTTCCCGGTCCAGGCGACGGTGCGGTAGGTGTCGTTCTCGGTGGTGGCGGTCTCGATGTCGAAGGCGTTGGGCCGGGGGCCGTTGTCGACGATGTCCATGTGTCCTCCTGGAGGGTCGGTGGTCCTCCAGTCCTATCGCATCGTCGCCCCGGGCACCGACCGGGCCCCGTCAACGGCGCGGCAGCCGCACGGTGAAGGTCGTCGAGCCGGGGCGCGAGGCCACACGGACGTCCCCGCCGTGGGCGCGGACGACGGCGTCGACGATGGACAGTCCCAGGCCGCTGGAGCCGGCGGCGCGGTTGCGGGCGGAGTCGCCCCGGACGAACCGCTGGAAGAGGTCGGGCTGCAGCTCCGGGGCGATGCCCGGACCGTCGTCGTGGACGCGGAGCAGGACCTCGTCGTCCCCGGTCGTCACGGAGGTGAGCACGCGGGTGCCCTCCGGGGTGTACTTGTGCGCGTTGGCGAGCAGGTTGACCAGCACCTGTCGCAGCCGGGCCTCGTCCCCCTCGGTCTCGACCGCCTCGTCGGGCAGGGCCAGCTCCCAGCGGTGACCCGGTGCGGTCACCTGGGCGTCGCTCACGCACTCCATGACGAGCAGGGTGAGGTCCACGGGGGCGTGCTCGAGCGGGCGGCCCGCGTCGAGGCGGGCCAGGAGCAGCAGGTCCTCGACGAGCCCGGTCATCCGGCGGGCCTCGGACTCGATCCGATCCAGGGCGTGCCGCACCCCCGCCGGAACGGGCTCGCGCTCCCGGCGGGACAGCTCGGCATACCCCTGGATCGAGGCGAGCGGGGTCCGCAGCTCGTGGGAGGCGTCCGCGACGAACTGACGCACCCGGGTCTCCGACCGGTGCCGCGCCTGCAGGGCCTCGTCGACGTTGTCGAGCAGGGTGTTGAGGGCGTGGCCGACCTGGCCGACCTCGGTGCGCTGACTGGTGAGCTCCGCGGGCACCCGGTCCGCGAGGGCCACCTCGCCCTGGGACAGGTCCATCCGGGAGACCCCGGTGGCGGTCTCGGCCACCCGGCGCAGCGGCCAGAGGTTGCGCCGGACCAGCCAGGTCCCCAGCAGCCCGGTCAGCACCAGCCCGGTCACCGAGGCGAGGGTGATCGTGCGCAGCAGCTCGCCGAGGGCATGCCGCACCCCGGTCATCGGGACCCCGGTGACGATGGTGGTGCCGGCGCCGGTCGAGTCCATGCGGTATGCCGAGACGACGCGGTAGTCGCCGAGGGCGCCGACGGAGACGGTGCGGGGCGCCTCGTCGGCCCCCGCCTGGCTCACGGCCGCCACCTGGTCGGACGACAGGCTCGCGTAGCCGCCCTCGCTGATGACGTAGGCGGGCCGGGCCACCCCGTCCTGCAGGCACACCCGCAACATCCCCTCGCCCGTCCCGGGCGGCCGGTCGGTGCACTGGCGATAGACGTCGTCGTGACCGCCCCGCGGACCGTGGTCGATCATCCGGGCCTGCTGGACCAGCTGCCCGTCGAGCTGCGCCGTCAGCCGACGCTCCATCACCAGCACCGTCGCCGTCCCGATCGCCAGGGTGACGGCGAGGAAGAGCGCCAGGACACCGGCGACCAGCTTGGCCGCCAGCGACCAGTCGCGCAGGTGCATCACTCGGCAGGCTTCAGCACGTAGCCCACGCCCCGCATGGTGTGGATCATGGGCGCGCGGCCGTGGTCGACCTTCTTGCGCAGGTAGGAGATGTAGAGCTCGACGACGTTGGCCTGCCCGCCGAAGTCGTAGTTCCACACCCGGTCCAGGATCTGGGCCTTGGACAGCACCCGCCGCGGGTTGCGCATGAGATAGCGCAGCAGCTCGAACTCCGTCGCCGTCAGCCTGATCTCGTCGCCACCTCGACGCACCTCGTGGGCGTCCTCGTCCATGACCAGGTCACCCACCGTCAGCACCGAGTCGCTCTCCTCCTCGGCCACGGCGGTGCGGCGCATGAGGGCGCGCAGGCGGGCCACGACCTCCTCCAGCGAGAAGGGCTTGGTGACGTAGTCGTCGCCGCCCGCCGTCAGGCCGGCCACCCGGTCCTCGACGGCGTCCTTGGCGGTGAGGAAGAGCACCGGGATGTTGGGGTCCTCCTGCCGCATCTTGCGCAGGACCTCCAGCCCGTCCAGGTCCGGGAGCATCATGTCGAGCGCCACCGCGTCGGGCTTGAGCTCGCGCGCCGCCCGGACGGCCTCGAGCCCGGTGCCCGCCGTGCGGACCTCCCACCCCTCGTAGCGCAGCGCCATGCCCAGCAGCTCGGCGATGTTGGCCTCGTCGTCGACGACGAGGACGCGGACGGGGGAGCCGTCCAGGCGGCGCAGGGCCGGGGCGGTGGCGGTGTGCGTGCTCATGGGTCTCATCGTGCGAGCCCTCCCTGTGGGGGCCACAGGGCGATCCTGTGGTGGTCCTGTGCGACCACTATGACGCACTCGTCGGTCACGCAGAGCGAGGACACGGGGTCAGGGGCCCCGGGTGCCGGCCGGGCTGCTCCAGGCGCGCGGCGCGGCCGAGTCAGCTCCAGTCGGGGGCCGGGCGGGGATCCGCGCCGCGGGCGACCGGGTCACCCAGCTCGGCATACCGCTGGTGCAGCCTGGTCCGGACCTCCTCGGCCGTCATCGCGCGCCGGGAGCGCTCGCCCCGCGCCGCCAGCACGCCCGTCGCCGCCACGCCGGCGAGACCGGCCGCGCCGAGGACCTTCCACCAGGAGGTGCGCCTGCTCATGGGCGTGACGATAGCGCCGTGCCAGACTCGGGACATGGCGATCACGCTCGACCAGGCCGTGGACAGCGCCCGCACCGGGGACATCTGGATCTTCCGCGGGGGCACGGGAGCCGACCGCGCGATCCAGCTGATGACCAACGCTCCGGTCAACCACGTCGGGATGACCGTGGTCCTCGACGACCTGCCCCCGCTGATGTGGCACGCCGAGCTGGGCAAGGCGCTCGTCGACGTCTGGTCCGGGCAGCACCAACGAGGCGTCCAGCTGCACGACCTGCACGACGCGGTGACCCGGTGGCACGACGACTACGGGCAGCGAGGGTGGATGCGGCAGCTCACGCCGGAGGTGGGGCGCCGGCACGAGGACGAGCTCCTGCGGGTGATCGCGCGCTGGGACGGCACGAGCTTCCCACGGACGGCGGCGCTGGCGGGCCGGTGGCTGCGGGGGCGCCGGGGCTACCTGCCCTGGCGCACGGAGCCGCGACCGGTCAACGCCCGCCCCGCGCTGGCCTACTGCGCCGAGGTGGTCGCGGTGACCTACGAGGCCATGGGGCTGCTCGAGCCGGGGCGCCCGCTGAGCTGGTACGACCCCGGGCGCTTCTGGTCCGGGGACGAGCTGCCGATGGCGGCGGGGTGGGCGCTCGGAGCCGAGATCGAGGTCGTCGTCTGATCGCGGTATGGCGTGACGAGGGCTCCCTTCCCGCAGGAAGGGAGCCCTCGTCACGGGCCGTTCCTGGCGTCACGCCTGGGCGATGCGCTCCTTGAGGCCGTCGAGCTGCGTGCGCATCTCGGCGGGGAGGGTGTCGCCGAACTGCGCGAACCACTCCTCGATCATCGGGATCTCGGCCTCCCAGCCGGCCTTGTCGAAGGCAAGAGCGGTCCTGAGCTGCTCGTCGGTCAGGTCCAGGCCGTCGGTGTCGATCTCCTCGGGCTTCGGCAGGACGCCGATCGGCGACTCGGTGCCCTCGGCCTTGCCCTCGAGACGGTCGACGATCCACGCCATGACGCGGGAGTTCTCGCCGAAACCGGGCCAGACGAAGTTGCCCTCGTCGTCCTTGCGGAACCAGTTGACCTGGAAGATCTTGGGCAGCTTGTCCGCGTCGCCCTTCTTGCCCATCTCCACCCAGTGCTTGACGTAGTCACCGGCGGCGTAGCCGATGAACGGCAACATGGCCATCGGGTCGCGACGCACCACGCCCACCGCGCCGGCCTGGGCCGCCGTGGTCTCCGAGGAGAGGGTGGCGCCCATGTAGGTGCCGTGGTTCCAGTCGTGCGACTGGGCGACCAGCGGGATCGTCGAGGGACGACGACCGCCGAAGAGGATCGCCGAGATCGGGACACCGTTGGGGGAGTCGTACTCCGCGGCGGCGATCGGGCACTGCGAGATCGGCGTGCAGAAGCGGGCGTTGGGGTGGGCCGCCTTGGCGGTGGACTCGGACGTCCAGTCGTTGCCCTTCCAGTCGATGAGCCTGGCCGGCTTCTTGTCGGTCATGCCCTCCCACCAGACGTCGCCGTCCGGGGTGCGCGCGACGTTGGTGAACACCGAGTGGCCGCGCTCGATGGTCTCCATGGCGGACTTGTTGGTGCTCCAGCCGGTGCCCGGCGCCACGCCGAAGAGGCCGAACTCGGGGTTGACGGCATACAGCCGGCCGTCCTCGCCGAACCGCATCCAGGCGATGTCGTCGCCGACCATCTCGGCCTTCCAGCCGGGGATGGTGGGCGCGAGCATGGCGAGGTTGGTCTTGCCGCAGGCCGACGGGAAGGCCGCGGCGATGAAGTGCGTCTTGCCCTCGGGGTTGGTGAGCTTGAGGATCAGCATGTGCTCGGCCATCCAGCCCTCGTCGCGAGCGATGGCGGAGGCGATGCGCAGGGCGTAGCACTTCTTGCCGAGCAGGGCGTTGCCGCCGTAGCCGGAGCCGAAGGACCAGATCGCGCGCTCCTCGGGGAAGTGCACGATGTACTTCGTGTCGTTGCACGGCCACGGCACGTCCTTCTCGCCGTCGGCGATCGGGGCGCCGACCGAGTGGAGGCACTCGACGAAGCCGGCCTGCGTCTGCTCCATCTGCTTCAGCACGTCCGAGCCGATGCGGGCCATGATGCGCATGGAGGCGACGACGTACGCCGAGTCGGTGATCTCCACGCCATACATGGGCTGGTCGGCCTCGAGGTGGCCCATGACGAAGGGGATGACGTACATCGTCCGGCCCTTCATGCACCCCTTGTAGAGGTCGCGCATGATGCCCTTCATCTGCTCGGGGTCCATCCAGTTGTTGGTGAACCCCGCGTCCTTCTCGTCCTTGGAGCAGATGTAGGTGCGGTCCTCCACGCGGGCGACGTCGTCCGGGTCCGAGGCGGCGTAGTAGCTGTTGGGCTTCTTGGCGTCGTCCAGCTTGACGAAGGTGCCGGACTCGACGAGGGACTGGTTGAGCCGGTCGGACTCCTCGTCGGTGCCGGTGACCCAGTGGATCTCGTCCGGGGTGGTGAGCGCGGCGATCTCGTCGACCCAGGCCGCAAGCTTCTGGTGAGTGGTGGACATAGTGATCCGGCCATCCCTTCTATGCCGTCGTTGGCAAGATTGTGCAGTCACCGTATCCGCTGCCTCCGGCACCGGCCATGCGGCGACGGCCTGGTGCGGGCAACCTCACACCAGGCCCCCTGGCACCTAGAGTGAGAGCGGCCCGTGGTCTGCCGGGCCGACCGACGAGCAGGGGAGTGCGGGACGTGCAGCAGCTGCGGATGGGCGGGGTCCAGGTGGACCTCGCGACCGAGCAGGAGACGATGGACCGCTATCGCCGGGCGCTGCGCGGCGAGGGGGAGCCGTTGGCCGTCGAGTCGGCGAACCTCGATCACCTGCACTGGTTCCCGTCGGGATCGCACGACCGGGCCGCCGGCGGCGGCCTGCACTGGCTGACCCTCATGGACGGTGCGCCCTTCGTCATCACGGCGCGGCGGGTGACGGGTCGCAGCCACGAGCGCCTCACCGGCGCCGACCTGCTCGAGCCGATGCTGCGGGTGGCCGCCGAGGAAGGCGCCTCGGTCGGTTTCCTCGGCGGTATGCCGGCCATGCACCTCAAGCTCCGCGAGCAGCTCGCCACCCGCATCCCCACCCTGCGGATCGCCGGCACCTGGGCCCCGGAGCGGGCCGAGATCACCACCCCGGAGGGGGCCGCCCGCTGGGCCCGGATCGTCAAGGACGCGGGCACCGACGTGGTGGTCGTGGCCCTCGGCAAGCCGCGCCAGGAGGACTGGATCCGCGAGCACGGGGTCGAGTCGGGCGCCCGGGCGCTGCTGGCCTTCGGCGCGGCGGCGGACTTCATCGCCGGCACCGTCGAGCGCGCCCCCACGGTGTGGCAGGACTACCACCTGGAGTGGGCCTACCGCCTCTCGCGGGAGCCGCGTCGCCTCGCGCGCCGCTATCTCCTGCAGGGCCCGCCGTCGCTGCTGCGGCTCGTGCGGCACACCGACCGACCCGCCCGCTAGCCGACGCGGCCCACCGATTTCGTGGGTTCGCCGGTCCTGCGGTAGAGTCGTACCTCGTTGCACGGCCCTCCGGGAAGTGCACGAACTGCACCCGTAGCTCAACGGATAGAGCATCTGACTACGGATCAGAAGGTTAGGGGTTCGAATCCCTTCGGGTGCGCTCTGTGTTGAGACAGAAGCAAAGGCCCCGGCCAGCGGAAACGCGAACCGGGGCCTTTCGCATGCCCCGAACCGCTCAGCCTCCTGGCTACGCGACGGTATGTCGGTCCACGCCCCTACCCTGGCCGCGTGAGCGACGACTCAGCCCAGGCCCCCCTGACCGATCAGCCGGCTCCTGGTTCGGCCCGCCCGGTCGACGCCGTCGACGGGCGGCGCCTGCACTACGGCGAGTTCTACGGCGAGCGGGAGCTCGTGGCCAACGACCGACCCGTCGTCGCCGTCGTGGGCAACTGCCAGGCCGAGTCGATCCGCGTGCTGCTCGCCGAGGCGCCCTCCCAGGCGGTGCAGGCCGTGCGGGTGCCGCCGATCTTCGAGCTCGAGCAGGACGACCTGCCCCACCTGCGCTCCCTGCTCGCCCGTGCGGACGTCCTCGTGGCGCAGCCGGTGCGGGACGACTATCGCGGAATGCCGCTCGGGACGGCCCAGCTCGCGTCCTGGGTGCCGGGAGGTGCCCAGGTGGTCCTGTTTCCGTCCTACCGCTACAACGGGCTGTATCCGTGGCAGGTCGAGGCGCGCTCGCCCTACGGCGACCCGCCCGTCGTTCCCTATCTCGACCTGCGCACCCTGGTCACCGCCGCGACGGGGGAGCGGCCCGGGCACCTGGTGCCCGCCGAGGGGGTGCGCGAGATCGCCCGCGCCTCCGTGGAGCTCCTGCGGTCCAAGGAGCAGGAGCACGACACCGTCGTCGCCAGCGACCTGATCGAGGGCGCGGGCGTGGACGCCGCCCACGTCGTCAACCACCCCGGCAACACGGTGCTCGTCGGCATCGCACGTCGCCTCCAGCAGGCCATCGGCTTGCCCGTGGACGCCGGCGACCCGGGACGGACGCTGCTGCGCGAGATCTTCGCCCCGCTCGACGAGGAGGTCCTCGCGGCGCTGGGGATGGACGCAGAGCCCCGGCCGACGTGGACCCACCGGGGTGAGCCGCTCGCCCCCGAGGTGGTGCACGAGGCTCACCTGGCGTGGCTGCGGGAGCACCCCGACGTGGTGGACGCCACGATGGACCGTCACCAGGCGACCCTGCAGTCCCTCGGCCTGGTCTGACTCGCGAGCTCCGCTCCGGCTGCGGCCCCCGTCCGACTCCTCGTCATACGTCCGTGCATGTCCCGCGGCCCGGTGTGCCTGCGCACGCGGGCATGGCTGGAGATGACGATCGCGACGCAGCCGCCACCTCGAGATTGATGTGTGAGTTATTAACTGCATAGAGTGATTAAATGCACCCAAAAGGGCGGTGTGTAGGCATAGTTCTACGCAACGTCACCCCCTGTATGCCTACCTACGCAACGCTAAGAGTGAGGACCGGGGAGGGGACTCACATCCGGCGCGGCTCGGCGTCCGGAAGGCTACGACAGGCCAGAAGAGATACTCATGACCGACCTTGTGGACGGCCGCGGGCGACGTGATGCGTCCCCCGACGACCCTCAGCCTCAAATCCGCCCACGACCCCGGATCCTCAGTGATCCGGAGCTCAACGCCTACCGCCCCACCCTGTGGACGCGGGTGCGCGGCGTTGGTGCACTCACCTTCGCCGCCGACGTGGCGGCGTGCCTGCTCGGGTGGCTCCTCAGCGGCGCAGCCCCCCGCCCGGCCCTGCTCCTGCTCCTGTTGATCGTCGGTCTCTTCCTCGGGTCCAGGCTGTACGACTCGCGGCTGCACATGGCGGTCCTGGACGACCTGCCGGCGATCGCGGGTCGGTGGATCATCGCCTGCTCTCTCGTCGCCATGACCGGAGCGGCTCTGGACGACCGGCCCATCTCCGACGTCACCTCTGAGCCCCAGCTGCTCCTCCTGCCGGGGCTCGTCCTGGTCCTGATCGTCCTCGGCCGTGCCGTGACCTACGCGATCATCCGCTGGGCACGCCGGTCCGGGCGGGTCGGGCACCGTGCCCTCATCCTCGGTGCCGGCGTCGTCGGCCACGAGCTCGCCCGTCTGCTGCAGGACCACCCCCAGTACGGTCTGCGCCCCTACTGCTTCCTCGACTCCGATCCCAAGATCACCGACTCGGTGAACGCCCTGCCCGTCCTGGGGGATCCCGAGCTGCTGGAGCAGACTCTGGTCGAGCACCGGATCCACGTCGTGATCGTCGCCTTCTCTGCCATGAAGGAATCGGAGATGGTGCCCCTGATCCGCACCTGCGACCGACTCGAGGCCGAGCTGTTCGTGGTGCCGCGCCTCTTCGAACTCCATCACGTCGAGGGCGACATGGACACGGTGTGGGGCGTCCCCCTGGTGCGGCTGCGCCGGGCGGCCTACCGCTCCCCGATGTGGCGCGTGAAGCGGCTGGCCGACATCGTCATGTCCGGCTTCGCGCTGCTGGTCCTCTCACCGGTCATGGCCCTGCTCGCCCTTGGCGTGCGGCTCGACGGCGGCCCGGGCATCATCTTCCGCCAGGAGCGGGTCGGCGTGGACGGCCGGCCGGTCCAGGTGATGAAGTTCCGGTCGATGCGGCCGGTGAACGAGGCCGAGTCGCAGACGAACTGGAACATCTCCAACGACAAGCGCGTCAGCAGGTTCGGGAAGCTCATCCGCAAGACGTCCCTCGACGAGCTGCCCCAGCTGATCAACATCCTGCGGGGCGAGATGAGCGTCGTCGGCCCCCGACCCGAGCGGCCCTACTTCGTCAGCCAGTTCCAGGAGATGTACCCGTCGTACGGGGCACGCCACCGGGTTCCCTGCGGTCTGACCGGCTGGGCGGCGGTGAACGGGCTGCGCGGCGACACCTCTATCGCCGACCGGGCCCGGTTCGACAACTACTACATCCAGAACTGGTCGCTGTGGCTGGACGTGAAGATCATCCTGCGCACGGTCGGTGCCGTCATCACCGGAGCTGGCGGATGACCAGCAGCCTTGCCAGCTAATCTGAACGAGACCGCCGCAACGGACCAGGAGCCGCACCTCTATGCCTGATCTTCGTCGGCTCCTATCCGGCTCCCGGCGCAACGGCCTGATGTTCGCCGACACGGCCGTCAACGCACTGACCGGAGTCTTGCTCGTCGCCGGTGCAGCCCGTCATCTGGGGGGGCGAGAGCTGGCAGCCTTCTCGCTCGCCCAGCTGGTCATCACCATGATGGTGGGGATCCTGCGCAGCGCGGTCTACGGGCCGGCGATGGCTGCCCAGCGCTCGACCGGGCGCGCAGTCGTCCCCGTGGACTGGGCCTTCAGCGTTTCCCTTCCGATGGCACTGGCTCTCGCCGGACTGATCGTCGGGATCGTTCCTGGCCTCGGGGGAGGAGGGGTGACGACCTTTGCCGCGCTCTGGGCGGTCGCCGCCGTCGTGCTCCTGCAGGACGGGCTTCGCTCGGCGCTGCTGTCCCGAGAGCTGCCGGCCTGGGCGCTCGCAGGCGACACGCTGTCTTTCTGCGCGCTGTCGATCCCGCTGGTTCTGGGGCTGCTTCCCCGCGCCGCCCTGGGCGTCCTGGAGTCCTGGGCTGCGGCGGTCGCGCTAGGGGTCGTGGTGTCCCTGGTGGGTCTGGCCCGCGCTCGCAAGGGCAACTACGTGCGGCAATCCATCGTGGCAGCATGGAAGCTGGGGCGATGGGCCACCCTGGACGCGACGTTCGCCGTGGTCGCCTACCTCCTGCCCATGTTCGTGGCCACGATCTACGTCCAGTCCACCGCCGCCGGCACCTATCGTGTGCTCCAGACAGCCCTGGGGCCCCTCAACATCATCCAGACCACGGTCGTGACCGTTTTCGGGCTCGACGCCTGGCAGACGACGTCCATCGAGGGGCTACGAAGCCTGCAGCGGAAGGTGAAGGTCCTCGCCGTCGCGCTCCTGGTCCTGGCTGCAGGATGTTCCGCGGCCGGTCTTCCCCTCATGGTGCTGATCACCCACCTGCGCGACGCCGACCTGTGGCGGATCGGCCTCATCGTGGCAGCCCACGGCACCATGACGGCCGTGACCACCCCCTTTCTCGCCGCCGCGTTCGCCCTCGGCTACCAGAAGTTCGGTGCGGTCATCAGATGCGTCTCGCTCGTGGTGTGCGTGGTGGTCAGCCTTCCCATCGCGGGGGCCCAGTGGGTGCCCTGGAACGACCAGATCGGCACTGCGATGCTGGCGTCCTCCGGCCTCACCCTGATCGGTTGGTTGATCAGCTACTCCTCAGCCACTCGTCGCGAAGAGCACGCCCTTGCTGGCGAGGTGCCTTCCCTGCGCCCCAAGCGTGGTACCTATCTCGGGCGTCATCGTATGGACGGGCCGCTGTAGGCACGATGTTGTTCATGCCGAAGAAGTTTCGATCCCGAGGTGAGGGACCGCGCGGTGCGCATTGTCCTGGACCGTCTCGGCCTCGATGGTAGTGAAGAACCTGGTGCAGAAATCGCAGATGGGGTTCATAGCCCCACGGCTGCCATCGACGTGACGTATCCCCGTGACACGAGCCTTTGCCCGACGCAAAGCCACCTTGTCGACGGGGGCGGCGAATCAGCGCCGTCCACCCCCGCTGTCCGCAGGGCTGGCGCCAGGCCAGGGCATGTCGTACCTGGCTGCAGCCTGACGTGTGCGGCCGATGTGGTTGACGACGATTCCCAGTCCGTGGGCCCCGGAGTCGGCGAGGCGGGCCAGCGCGGTCTGTGCGTCCGACATGCGAGAGTCGCGCGCATCCAGCACGAGCAGGGCGGCGTCGACGTGCTGGGCAATGGCCTGCGCCGTTGCTGAGGAGATGACGGGAGGACAGTCGATGACCACGACCCGATCCCTCCGAGCAACATCCTCCAGCACCACGTGCACGGGGGCATCCTGAGGGAGATGGTAGAGAACCACTTCCCGCCCCTCGTCCGCGAAAGTGCGTGCTACCCATTCAGAAACCGTGGTGGCCCCGGCACCTTCCCGGCCGGGAACCACGATGAGGGACGGCGTGTTGGTAGACCCGTGCAGGTGACTGCTGAGGATCGTGATGGCCTCCAGGAACTGTGGATCAGTGACCACGGCCGCCTGGGCCCCTGGGTCGGCAAACCTCGGAACATGAGGGAGCGCGGTGACGACGGGAACGCCGAGCGCCGTCACGAGCTGTTGCGATGTGTAGATGCGGGGACGCACCAATGCGTTGGCGACCAGGAGAACAGCGGCAAGGAGGAGCCCGAGGACTGAACCAATCCCCGTCGCCATGCTCGCGGCGATGGGCTCCGTCTTCGAAGGCGTCGAGGCGGGGGTAATCTGCACCAGTTTCACGGATCCGGTGGGGGACGGCGCCAGTTCCTCCACCTGAGCCACCTTTTGGGAGAGCATGTCTGTCCACACCTGCGCGAGGCTCTGGGCGTCCTGGGCGTCAGGGGAAAGTGCTGCGATGATGATGTCCGACGTCCCCGTGGGGGCATCGAAGAGCATCGAGCCCAGAAGCTCACGCTCCGACCGCGTCGTTCGCAGGCGATCGTGCACGCGGCGGGCAACGGCTTCCGTACCAGCTAGGTCCTTGTAGGACAAGACCCGGGACTGAATGACCTCGGGGCTGGGCTGGCCTGCATCCTTGGCAGCGATGAATCGCACCGACGTGCGAACCTCGGAGCGATAAGTTGTGGCCTGAGCCGATGCCGCCACGCGACCCAGCAAACCCCCGAGGAGCGCGGCAAGCACGAGCCATATGCTCCCCGTGCGTAGCGCATTAGTCACCAGGCGGGGGGTGAGCCCACCCTCGACAGCGCTGGAGGTGGAACTAGCCATGCGATCTCCTTAAAGGCTTCTGGGCAGCGGCCACGGGTGCGGCATGCGCTGCTCGTGTCGTCAGCGGTCGCGAGTGGCTCGGTGAGGCCTCTCGCTTTCCGGCGGAGCCAGTCGTGCGGCGAGGGGGCGCAGTAACGAGCCGACGGAGAGGCTCCGGGACCCGAAAAGAGACGATGAGGATGGCGACGGCAGCCACCGTGAAGACGGAGGCGGCCTGCAGAAGTGAGCCGCGTATAAGAAGCAGGGAGTAGAAGGGAAAGACGCATCCCGCGATCGCGGGCGCAGGGTGGTGTTGCAGCTCGAGCTCGTGGACGCGGTCGAGCAAGCGGGTGAAGAAACCGACCACCAGGAAACCCAGAATTACTCCCGCGATCTCGGCGTTGATGTAGAGCTCCGACCAGAGGGGAGCGGAGAGGTTGTCGAAGCCGTAGGACTTGTAGTTGGCGAGAAGGATCCCGGTGTCCACGGGTTTGTCGGGCCAAAGGCTTCGGGGGACCCAGAACATCAACACGCCGGCCAGTTGCCGACCGTTGGTGCTTCCGCGATGGTCGACGTAGTCGAGCGTGTTGACGATCTGAGCGAAGGCGTCGAAGTCTCCGGACTGCATGGCGCTGAGGACATTGCTGTTCCCGGTGGTGGGGTTGGAGCCCCTGAAGACGTTCAGGAGAGGGAAGACGAAGACGAGCCCCAGGAGCGCAACCACGGCCACGAGGCGATAGCGTCGGGGTGTCGCGTAGACGCCGAGGGACGCCAGCGCCGCCATGAGCACAGTTCCCACCATGAATCGCGGATTGCTGAAGGGGTTCACGATGACGGCCACGACAAGGCCCGTGAGTATCGCTGCTGCGAGCTGCCACCGCCATAATTTCCCTTGCCGGTTCGACCGCACCAGCTGGATCTGGGCAATGAGTGCCACGAGCATCCCCATCGAGGCCCATCCGGCTACCAGGGCCGCCATGACCTGGTCTGGAAAGGCTCGCTTGAGAACCTCTGCGTAGGCGTACCGATTGAGAAAGAGGTTGGCTGCTCCCACCTTCGAGACGTAATAGATGGCGAGCAGGAGAGAAAACCCGGTGAGGAAGGTGGTGCGTGCCGGGCTCACGTGGGGCAGATGGTTTCGCTCCCTCAAGGGGACAGCTCTTGCGCAGCTGCTGCCGATCAGGGCTGCGCCTATACCTAGGTAGACCAGCGTCCAGGCGGCTCCGACGTAGCGGGGGTCAAGGCGGGGCGTGGTGTCGATGTCACCCCCCAGCCTCTGCTGGACGAAAGGGGCATATCCCATGAACACATAGGTGAACAGCCATAGGACCATCTCGTAGAGATGGCGACGAGAGGATGCCACAAGCCACGCATAACGTGCACCGGACACGACCATCACGCCAACAGCGGGCCATGGGATGGGGCTCCAGGTCGGGACCGCCGTGTTCAGCGTCAACATGAAGGGGACGCCCACGCACAGCGTCACGCTCATGGCGATGCCCAGCAGGGGGGCTCGCCGCGTCTGCTGGGTGCCCATGGACCTCCATCCGGAATCTCTGAAGCAGGCTAGCAACGGCACCAGGGTAGTTGCCGCGGATGGACATCTGGCCCCGAAGACAACTTGTCGCTCACTCGTAAGATGACTACTGCCAGTTAGGTTCCACTACCAAGAGCAGTCAAGCGTTTCGAATGGCGCGTGACACGTCCGAACCCCGGAACGCCGGTGCGGTGTCCGTCTACTCTCCTTACAGGGCGTTGGGAGTGGGTGACCCGGCGCGATAGAGCCCACACCACGAGGAGAGATGCATGGCTGTCCGCCGCCTGGCCACCTTCACCGGCTTCGGGTACGACAAGGGGCGGTCACTGCCCGTCTGCGCCGCCTGGGTGGTCACCGAGCCGCTGCTGCGTTCGGTACTGGTCCCTGCAGGCCTGCGGGTCAAGGTTCTCAGGGCCTTCGGCGCTCAGATCGGCAAGGGAGTCCTCGTTCGCCATGACGTCAGGATCCACTGGCCCTGGAAGCTGGCGATCGGGAACGACTGTTGGATCGGCGTGGGGGCCTGGCTGCTCAACCTCGAGCCGATCACCCTCGGGAACGACGTCTGCATCTCGCAGGCTGTGATGCTGTGCACGGGAAGCCACCAGGCCGACGACCCGGCGTTCGAGTTCGACAACGCTCCCATCCGCATCGAGGACGGAGCATGGGTGGCGGCACGGGCCACGGTGCTGCGTGGCGTGACCGTCGGAGCGGGCGCGGTCGTCGGGGCCACGGCGCTGGTCACGAAGGACGTGCCCCCGGGCGATCGGGTGCTCGCCCCTCGCGCACAGGTGCTGGCCCGGTGAGGATCCTGCAGGTCGTCTCCCTGATCAGCCCCCAAGGAGAGTACGGCGGCCCCACCCGGGTGGCACTCGCCCACTGCCAGGCGCTGCGCGAGGCAGGGCACGAGGTGGTTCTCGCGGCCGGCAGCTGGGGTTATGACCCCGTCCCCGACGAGGTCGAGGGAGTCAGGGTGCGGCTCTTCCCGGCATACGCCCCGGTGCGGGGCAGCTTCCACGGCCTCGCCAGCCCTGGTCTGGCCGCGTTCGTGGCCCGGACGGCTCCCACCGCCGACGTGGTGCACGTGCACCTGGCCCGCGACCTGGTCACCCTCCCTGCCGGGGCTGCTGCACTGGTGCGACACCGCCCCTACGTGGTGCAGACGCATGGCATGGTCGTTCCCTCGGGCAATCCCCTCGCGCCTGCGCTGGACCTGCTCATGACCCGCCGGATCCTCCGTGGCGCCGGTCGGGTCCTCTACCTCACCGACGCCGAACGAGCCGGCCTCCAGGAGGTGGCGAGCCCGCTCCGGCTGGAGTTCCTCCGCAACGGCATCTCCGTTCCGGAGCCGAGCGCGTTGCCGGCCGGTCCGGGACGTGGTCCCCAGATCCTGTTCCTTGCCCGCGTGCAGGCTCGCAAGCACCCGCTGGACTTCGTGGAGATGGCGCGCCGCCTCGCTCCGCGTCACCCGGACACGACCTTCCGCATGATCGGTCCCGACGAGGGGCAGGGTGCCGAGCTCCGCGCGGCGATCGCCGCGAGCGGGCTCGGCGACCGCCTGGTCTGGGAGGGGCCACTCCCTCCCGAGGAGACTGGTGCCGCCATGCGAGCCGCGGACGTCTACGTCCTGCCCTCGGTGGACGAGCCCTATCCCATGTCTGCCCTCGAGGCGATGTCTCTGGGGCGCCCTACCGTCATCACCGATACCTGCGGTCTCGCGCCGATCGTCGAGCGCCATCGCGCGGGTGCGGTCTGCGCGGCCGGTGGCGCTTCCGTCGCCGAGGCCGTGGACGCCCTCCTGACCGATCCGGCTCGACGGGTCGCAGCGGGGCGGTCGGCGCGTCAGGCCATCGTCGACGAGCTGGGGATGGCGCCGGTCGTAGCGCAGCTCGAGCGAGTATACGCCGACGTCATCAGCACCCCTCCAGCCATCAAGGACAGCGCCCGATGAAGATCCTCGTCGTCTGCCTCAACTACGCACCCGAGCCGTCGGGGACGGCGCCATACACAGCCGGCCTTGCCCAAGGGCTCCTCGCGGAGGGGCACCAGGTGCGGGTGATCACGGGTATTCCGCACTATCCGCAGTGGACCAACTACACCGGCTTCACGGGCCGCCGCCGCGACGAGATCGTGGACGGTGTGCCCGTCACCCGCCTCTGGCACACCATTCCGAGCACCAGCGGGGGCCCCGGCCTTGGTCGCGCCGTCATGGAGCTGACCTTCGGGATCCACTCGGTACTCGTCGGCTGGGGCCGGCCCGACGTCGTGCTGACCGTCAGCCCTGCCCTCATCTCCTCGGGCCTGGCGATGGCTCGGGTGCGTCTGACGCCCGCCCGGCCCCGAGGCGCGGTGTGGGTGCAGGACATGTACTCCACCGGCCTCAACGAGCTGGGAGGCAAGGCCAAGCTCGCGGCGCGAGCCTTCACCCTGCTCGAGCGGGGCGTCCTCGGCCTGGCGGACGGAGTCTCGGTGATCCACGAGCGTTTCCGGCGCTATGTCGTCGACCAGGTGGGCGTGGACCCTGCCAGGGTCGCGGTCAACCGCAACTGGGCCCACCTGCGGACGGATCCGCATGGGGTGGACGTGGCGCAGATGCGCACGCAGCTCACGGGTGACGGGGACTGTCCCATCGCTCTCCACGCCGGCAACATGGGGGCAAAGCAGGGCCTCGAGAACGTCGTCGAAGCAGCTCGGGAGGCCGAGAGACGCGGCTCGGACGTGATCTTCGTCCTCGTCGGCGACGGCAACCAGCGCAGCAGACTCGAGGAGCTCGGCCGGGGCTGCGCCAATCTGCGATTCGCGCCGGCGCTGCCCGACGGCGAGTTCCGGGCAGCGCTCGAGGCTGCGGACGTCCTCCTCGTCAACGAGAAGGCCGGCGTCAAGGAGATGGCGGTCCCGAGCAAGCTGACGTCGTACTTCCGGGTGGGTCGTCCCGTCGTGGCTGCCACCTCGGTCGAGGGTTCGTGCGCCGACGAGGTCACCGCAGCCGGCGCCGGGCCGATCATTCCGGCCGGAGACCCCGCCCTGCTGCTGGAGACTGTCGAGTCCGTCGTCGCGGACCCGGACCGCGCCGCGGAGCACGGCCGCTCGGCGGCCGCTTTCGCAGCGGCGAACCTCGCCGCCGACGCCGCCATCGCCGGGTTCTCACGATGGCTGCAGGGCCTGACCATCGGCGGCCGGCACCACATCACCTCCCTCCTTCGTCCTCGATCCAGCTGACGTGCAGCATCACCCATCCGGAAGGCAAGACATGACCAAGAAGGCTCTCATCACGGGGATCACGGGCCAGGACGGCTCTTACCTCGCCGAGCTCCTCCTCGAGAAGGGCTATGAGGTGCATGGCCTGATCCGTCGCGCCTCTACCTTCAACACCCACCGCATCGACCACCTCTACGTGGACCCCCACGAGGACAAGGCCAAGCTCTTCCTCCACTACGGCGACCTCAGTGATGGTGCCCGCCTGGTGACGCTGGTCGGCGAGATCAACCCGGACGAGGTCTACAACCTCGCTGCGCAGTCCCATGTCCGGGTGTCGTTCGACGAGCCCGAGCACACCGCCGACACGACCGGTGTGGGCACCATCCGCCTGCTCGAGGCCATCCGTGTGGCCGGCGTGCGGCCGCGCTTCTACCAGGCATCCACCTCCGAGCTCTTCGGCGCCACCCCGCCTCCGCAGGGCGAGGAGACGCCCTTCTACCCCCGCTCGCCGTACGGCGCCGCCAAGCTGTACTCGTACTGGATCACCAAGAACTACCGCGAGGCGTACGACATGTTCGCGGTCAACGGGATCCTCTTCAACCATGAGTCCCCGCGTCGCGGAGAGACCTTCGTGACCCGCAAGATCACCCGCGCGGTCGCTGCCATCAAGGCGGGCACGCAGGACTACCTCTACATGGGCAACATCGACTCGATCCGCGACTGGGGCTATGCCCCGGAGTACGTCGAAGGCATGTGGCGCATGCTGCAGGTCGACGAGCCAGAGGACTTCGTTCTGGCCACCGGCAAGGACTACACCGTCAAGGACTTCCTCGCCATGGCTTTCCAGCACGTCGGCCTCGACTGGGAGAAGTACGTCCGCTTCGACGAGCGCTATCTGCGCCCCACCGAGGTCGACGCCCTCATCGGCGACGCGTCCAAGGCCAAGGCCAAGCTCGGCTGGGAAGCGCAGGTTCACACCCCTGAGCTGGCCCGGATCATGGTCGACGCCGACATCCAGGCCCTCGAGGCTGCTGGCCGCCCGTGGATCGACACCCCGACCACCCGTGGCACCGGCGCCCCGATCCCGGGGGTGACCGCCTGATGCGCGCGTCGGACGGGGTGGAGTACACCCCAGGCCCCCTCGACCGCGAGGCAGTCACCTATGTCGCCGGCCACCGAGGGCTGGTGGGCTCCGGCATCTGGCGGCACCTGGAGGCGGAAGGTTTCACCCACCTCGCAGGACGGGCCTCCTCGGAGCTCGACCTCAAGGATCGTGAGGCCACCTTTGCGTTCTTCGCCGAGAACAAGCCGCGCTACGTCTTCCTGGCGGCGGCCAAGGTCGGCGGGATCATGGCCAACAACACCTACCCCGTCGACTTCCTCTCCGAGAACATCCGGATCCAGGTCAACGTCCTCGATGCTGCTCTGGAGCACGACGTTGAGCGGGTGCTCTTCCTCGGCTCCTCCTGCATCTATCCGAAGCTCGCCGAGCAGCCCATCCGGGAGGACTCGCTGCTGACCGGCCACCTGGAGCCGACCAACGATGCCTACGCGATCGCCAAGATCGCCGGCATCCTGCATGTGCAAGCGGTCCGGCGGCAGTACGGCAAGGCTTGGATCTCGGCCATGCCGACGAATCTCTACGGACCGGGGGACAACTTCGACCCCCAGGGTTCCCACGTCATGCCCGCCATGATCCGGCGGTATGACGAGGCTGCCGCGGCCGGCGCCCCCAGCGTCACGAACTGGGGCTCTGGGTCCCCGCGGCGCGAGTTCCTGCACGTGGACGACATGGCCGCCGCCTGTCTGCACCTGATGGAGCACTACGACGGGCCCGGCCAGGTCAACGTCGGCACCGGGGAGGACGTGACGATCAAGGAGCTGGCCGGCCTCGTCGCGGCTGCGGTGGGCTACCAGGGCGAGATCACCTGGGACACCTCCAAGCCCGACGGGACGCCGCAAAAGCTGCTCGACGTCTCCACCCTCCAGGCCTCCGGCTGGGCGCCCCGGGTGCCGCTCGAGGAAGGTGTGCGGTCCACCGTCGAGTGGTACCGCGAGCACGCGGGGGACCGCCGATCCTGAGGTGCCATCATCGCCGATGCCGATGTCGATCCCAGGCGCCCTCACGGAACCTCACCTGGTCCGCGAGACTCCCCGAGACCCGTTCAGGTGAGGAACGGAAACAGCAACGGGGCAGGCCACGCATGTGCTTGGCGTTCACAAGGAGGAGTTCTATGGCAGGCAGAGGGGACCCGACGTGGATCGGAGCACCAGGCCACCCGGTAGCTGCCTGGGTCCAGCGCCCCGCGGGTGAGGCACGTGGGGTGGTTGTTCTGGCGCCGAGCCTCGGACGAGAGGCGGTGACGTCGTGGCGGGCGCTGCACATTCTCGGTCTTCGCCTTGCCGAACGAGGCTTTGCCAGCGTCCGCTTCGACTGGCGGGGCACCGGCGACTCCGCCCCGTTGGGGAAGGATGTCTCGCCCGTCGAAGTCTGGTCGGAGGACCTGCAGCAGGCGCAGGACCTCGCCCTCCAGCTGTCCGGTGGACTGCCCGTATCCACCATCGGCCTTCGTCTGGGAGCCTCCCTGGTCCATCACCACGGTGCGCCCGTGTCAGGGAAGACGATCTTGTGGGAGCCCGTCGGGGGTAAGGCATATCTTCGGCTCCACCAGAAACTACGCGCATTGAGCATCGGGATTCCGGTCGCCGGTCTCGACGAAGGAGTAGAGCTCAGCGGCTCCTTCTTCACCCCTGCCCAGGCCCGGTCTCTGGCGACGGTGAAGGCTCCTCGCCCCGACGACCTGCGACCTGGCACCCTCATCCGGACCGAACAGGACCGCGATGAGGCGGAGCGGCTCTACTTCTCGGCGCCGCGGTACGCTCGCGTGCCGCTGAGTGCCATCGACGAACTCATCGATGCGCTCGGTGAGGGCCCTGTGAAGCCTCTGGCGAACTGGTCTCCTGTGGCGGAGGCCTTCGTGGACGTTTCTGGAACGCGCGTCCTGGACCGCTTCGTCCGTGTCGGACCGCACGGTCTGCATGCGATCTTGTCCCAGCCTCTCCGGGAACCTGTCATCGCCCTCGACTTCACCAGCGCTGGAGGTGAGCCTCTCGACGGACCCTCAGGTCTCTGGACGGAGGCGGCACACCGCGCTGCTGCATCTGGAGCGATTTGCCTGCGCGCAGAACGGCGCTCTCTGGGAGTTCACCTGGACCACCGGGCGCCCGTCGAACCGATCCCCTACTCCCAGGAGGCTGTGGACGATGTCGTCGAATCGATCCGCTATCTGCGATCGATAACCTCCGCGCCCGTAGCAGGGGTAGGGCTGTGCGTGGGTGCCTGGCTATTCCTGCGAGCGGGTACGATCGAGTTCCTCGACCGCCTGGTGGCATTCGACAACGTCATATGGGTAGAGAATCTCGACTTCATCGGCAGGTTCTTCCGCGACCCGATGCTCAAGAGGTTCCTCGCGGAACGACCGGCCAGCCCCGCCAGTCCGGAAGAAGGAGCGGCGGTGGCCAGGCCGGGGATCCGCACCGCGGTCAAGGAGCGGTTGAAGAGGATGCGCGAGGTAGCTCGTCGGCGCCCACTCCGGGCACGGCGTCTGCTGGCTAGGTGTGGCCAGGCGGAGTATCCGTATCAGATGTTGCACGCACTCCCCCCGGGAACCGTGGTGGATCTGCACTTCGGACTGCAGGCCGACGCCCACTTCAACGACGTGCACGGGATGGAGTCGCTTGACCGTCTACGAGCCGGGCGTCGGCAGGTGCACGTCTCGAGGTGGGCAGATCTCGACCACTCACTGCTCGCGCACAGCGCCAGGATGAGGGTGCTTGACACCCTGGCCCATGTGGTGCCATGACGGGAGGGCTCCCGCCGTTCGCTCGCGTGATGCTCCGATGGGTGGCAGCGATCTCGGTGGTGCTGCTGATCGTCGACCTGGTGGTGATCTTCTGCCCCAAGACGGACGAGGCTGGTCGGTCAGATGCGCTGGTCGTGCTGGGCCCATCCGTCATGGAGCGTACGTCTCACGCGGAGTCATTGATGCGAAGTGGAGCCGCCCGCACCCTCGTGATCTCGGCGCACGAAGCTGATCTGAATCGCCTTCCGGACCTCTGCCAGAAGGAAGTCTCTCGGCCGTACGAGGTCATCTGCTTCGATCCGGACCCGGCCAACACCCAGGGAGAGGCCCGTGGAGTGGCGGCGCTGGCGCGACGACGCGGCTGGTCCACGCTCCAGGTGATCACCTTCCGTCCTCAGGTCCTGAGGGCGAGGGTCCTGATCTCCAGGTGCTTCCCAGGTAGGGTAATGGTGCTTGCGCACGAGGAGGGATACGATCCCACCTCGATGTTTGCGCGTCATACCGCGGGACTACTCAAATTACTGGTCACTCCGAGTTGCTGACCATATATTTAGAGTGAGATGGAGTCCGCGGTGGGGGCC
Source organism: Arsenicicoccus dermatophilus (assembly GCF_022568795.1). Classification (NCBI taxonomy): domain Bacteria; kingdom Bacillati; phylum Actinomycetota; class Actinomycetes; order Micrococcales; family Intrasporangiaceae; genus Arsenicicoccus; species Arsenicicoccus dermatophilus. Next base: position 211,627 of record NZ_JAKZHU010000001.1, read on the forward strand.
CTATGAGTGAAAGCTACTAGTACCTTCGGGGGCCCCGGGAGAGGGTGGGCCCAGTTGCCCCCCACCATCTTGAGGTCACCCGTGCCTAGCTCCCACCTCCCCGACCGATGGCTGAAGTCGCTGCGTATCTGGCCCGTGCGGCGGATGAGCCCTGCCCCCGCGATGACGCCTGTCGTGCCGTCGGCCACCCCGGGGCGCCAGGTCCGAACGTCTGCCCCGTATACGGTTCCAGCCACCACGACCTCGCCGTTCGCTCCCGGGCTGCCTCTGGTGACCACGCCTGAATGGCACCTGGCGCGGCGGGTGGCCCAGGCGCCGACCTTCCGTCTGGCTGCGGAGATCAAGAGGCTTGGACCACAGGCTTGGCTGGAGGCTCAACTGAATCACACTGCTATCTCGGACTCGGAGTGGGAGAGGGTGAGGGCCGCCCACTACTCATGGCTCGACTATTCCTATCCTCAGGTTATCCGTGCCTCAGGAAACCGGAGTTACTACGCCGGTGGCGTGCTGGCTCAGAGCTTGCTCCGGCGACCCGTGCTTACGAATCGTGTGCTCTTCGACAGCATGTGCGACTTCTGGGGTGATTTCCTCTTTGTTCCGTGGCGGTCCAAGGCGGCAGCTCATGTGCTCGGCTATGATCGTGATGTCATCCGCAAGCACGCCCTTGGGCGGTATGCCGACATGCTCCGGGCCGCGGTGACCAGTCCGGCTCTGCTCGTCTTCCTGGACAACAATGTCAATATCGCAGGAAATCCCAACGAGAATCTCGGACGCGAAATCCTCGAACTGTACTCGGTGGGGCGGGGGCAATTCACCGAGCAGGACGTGCAGTCCTCCAGCCGCATCTTGACCGGTCTGGGCGTGGACGACGCGTCCGGAACGTTCGCGTTCGTGGGCGAGCAGCATGCTGCGGGCCCGGTCAAGGTGATGACCTTCACGCACCCCAATCCCCGCGTCGCGGGACGTTCGGCCGTCGCCCCGCCCGTGGTCGAGGCCTATCTGGAGCATCTCGCGCGTCATCCCATGACTGCTCGACGCATCGCCCTCCGTCTCGCTGTCAGGTTCGTCAGTGACGCGCCGTCCGAGTCCCTGGTTCAGGCCTTGGCCAAGGTGTATCTCGACAACGACACGGCACTGACCCCCGTGGTGCGGGCTCTGTTTGCTCATCCTGAGTTCTGGGGGAGCGTCGGGCAGAAGTGGGCTCGGCCACGTGAGGTCATCGGCCGAGCGCTTCGCTCAGGGAACTCGTGCGAATATGTCCCCCCGGTGCCCATGGAGGTGAATTCCTGGGACATGGGATCGCTGGCTGGATGGTACGAGGATGCAGGCGAACTGCCCCGCGACGCAGCATTCGTCGATGGCTACGCGGACGACCAGCCGTCATGGGCCGGGACTTCTACGCTGCTCGCCGTCTCCAACGCGCTCGCCGGCGTGGCCTGGCGGTGGGACCGCCGATCCGCCGATCCGGACTGGCGTGCGACTCTCGGGCTTACTCCGGGGGCGCCGGTGATCGACACCGCTCGAAAGATCACGCTGAGCCTGACGGGGTATTCCTGGCCGGACCGGGACCTCGCTCCGATCGCTTCCCTTCTGGGGTCGGGGCTGAAACGACCCGCGACTCCACAGGACCGGGTCAGTGACGGAAACCTGACCTGGGATCTTCCTGAGGCCGTCCATCTGGTTCTCGCCAGCCCCTACTCCTTCTTGCGATGAGGTCTCTCCATGACGACGCCCGGACGCTTTGAGTACCTCCTCCACGAAGACTTGGTAACTCCGCTCCACCACCATGACGGTCGCCTCGATGGCCTGGTCCTGCACACGGCGCAGGGGTCGCGGGTGGCGGGCCCGGCAGAGGCCGATGCCTATGTCGCACGTCATCGCCCTGTCGCGTCCCTCGCGGAATCGGACCAGTTGCGTGACGGGCCGAGAATTCGCCGCCGTGCCGTTCTGCAGGGCGCGGTAGCGGGCCTCGGAGCCTTGGTCTCCCCGGCCGCGACCCCGCGGTATTCCTTTGCGGCGGGTGGTTCAGGCCAGTTGCTCGTGGTGATCTTCCTCCGGGGTGGCGTAGACGGGCTCTCCGCCGTGGCCCCGGTTCATGACCCGATGCTGGGGAAGAACCGCCCCGTCCTCGCTCTGCGTCCCGAACAGGCTGTGATGCTGGATGCCACCTATGGCATGAACCCCAACCTGCGAGCGCTCAAGCCGATGTACGACGCTCGTGAACTTGCGATCGTCGTGGGCGCGGGGCACCCCCAGGTGAGTCGCTCCCACTTCGAGGATCAGGCCCTCGTGGAACATGCCGCGCCGGCGAGCATGCGCTCTGGGTGGCTGGCCCGGCATCTGCAGACGTCCAGCTCCTCCACTGGTACGTTGCGGGCCATCACGCGTGGCCCCCGGGTGGCGATGTCGTTGACGACCACCGCGTTCGACACGGTGGCCATGGCAGATCTTGGCTCGTTCGACCTCGCGACGGACGATCTTCACAAGCGAATGGGAGGCGTCACGGAAGCGCTTGCCGGAATGTATTCCCGCGCTGGTGGCCCCGCTGCAGCCAAGGGTTCCACCATGTTCGGTGCGCTGGAGTCCTTGCGGCAGGCGCGTACCTCCACCCCTCCGGTGAGCGCCGCGAGTTTCCCTGTTCGCGCCGACCGGCATGACGATGCCTTCATGGCAGGCCTGCGCGACATAGCGCGGGTGGCCCGCGCCGGCAAGGGCCTGGAGGTCGCATGCGTGGACTTCAACGACTGGGACATGCACCATGACGCTGGTCGAGCCGATCAGTCGGACCACTGGTTCGCGCGCAAGAGCCGAGTTCTGGCTGGCTCGTTGGTGGCTTTCCGAGCTGCTCTCGGCGACCTCTGGTCCCGAACTACGGTGATCGCCATGAGCGAGTTTGGCCGCCGCGTCCAGGAGAACGGTTCGCTCGGATTCGATCACGGTCATGGGGGACTCATGATGGTGCTCGGTGGGGGCATCCACGGTGGCCGGGTCTACGGAGCGATGCCGAGCCTTGCTCCCGATCACCTTCCACTAGGGGATTTGCCCGTCACCACCGATTACCGCCAGGTGCTGAGTGAGATCGTCGGGAACCAGCTCGGCAACGCCAGAAATCTTGGCACGGTGTTCCCTGGGTTCACGCCCGGCGAGGCGCTCGGAATCGCCTGACCTCGCGCTACCCGCGAGGTCAGGCAGCATGGTCGGGGCAAGGTAGCGTGGCGGGGTGATCATCGCCGTCGCCATGCTGGTGCTTGGAGTCCTCTCGTACGGGTGGTCCGGGGCGCGCCTGCACAGAGGGTCTCGTGCCGAGGGAGGCGCCCTCCGGTCGTCTAGCTGGTGGATCGGTACCGGTCTCCAGGGTGCGGGCTTTCTGTTCACAATTTTTGCGCGGCGTTTCCTGCCCTTGCTGCTGGTTCAGACCTGTGTGACTGCCGCGCTGGCGGTGACTGCCCTCATACAGCATGTTCAGGGCACGCGGCGTCTTCGCCGGACAGACGTGCTGGCGGTGGCTGGAGTGGTGATCGGGACTGCCGTCCTGGGACTCGTCACCGTTCCGGGGCCCCCGCCATCGATCGAGCCCGGACACCTCTGGGTGCTGGTTGGTTGTGCCATCGGGTGTGCGGCAGCCCTCCGGCTGTCGGGCGGACCTGTGGTCAACGGGTTGCTCTCGGGCTTTGGGTTCTCTTTCTCCGCCATCTGCGCGCGGCTGCTCATCGGTGATTCCGCGCATCCCCTCTGGAAGTTTTGGGAGCTGCCCTTGGCCAGCTGGGTGGCCGGGGTCCTCGTGCTGGCGGGCATGGCCCTGGGTCAGGCACACCTCACCAAGGGCCTGGCGCGGGGCCACGCAGCGCCGGTGCTGGGCTGCAACTACGGCATGGCGACGGTGTTTCCTGCGGCCTTCGGGGTGCTGCTGCTGGGGGAGCGAACCAGGCCCGGGTCGCTGGTGCAGGTCTTCGTGGGGCTCGCGATGGCGCTCACAGGTGCCTTGTGGTTGCTCCGCGGTGAGGATGAGGCGGATCAGCTCGACGCGCAGGACGCCCACCTCTGACATCGTCGGGTGTCAGAGGTGAGCAGCGACGAACCGCAGCTGTTCGAGGGCTACGCCCGACCAGAATGCCGGGTCATGGCCTCCTGGCCGGATGTGCAGCTCAGGAGAGGGACGAGCTGGAGCCAAGAAGCTCGTGTTTTGCTGAAGAAACGGATCGCGATCCCCGATGTCGACACGCACCGGCGTACCCTGCAGGTTTCCCCACCGTGATCGGATCTCGTAGGCAGCAAACTCGGCGGCCGAGCCGTATGCCCCCATGCTCTCGTCGTAGGACGAGAAGAAGGGTGTGCTGGCGATCACGACACTGGAAAGACGACCCCGCCAGGTGTTCTCGGCCAGGTAGATGGCCCCCACACCGCCCATGGAATATCCGTAGAGGGCGGGACGAGAGACGTCGAGGTTGAGGCGCTCGAGCTCGGCAGTCAGCTCGTCCGAGACCATGGCGGCACTGTCGAGGCCGTCGGGATGCGGGCGCCACCACGTATCTCCACCTTTGACCCCGGCGCAGGCGAAGGGCATCTGCCCCTCCTGCAGAAGAAGCCGCGATGTCTCGGGCCACCGGAGCAACCATGGAGTGCCCTGGTTGCCCCCGGTCCCGTGCAAGGTGATGAGGACAGGGAGGTGATCTCCAGGTCCATGACCAGGTGGGTAAAGGACCAACCACGGGACCTGGGCTCCACGCATGTGCTTCGAGGGAAACGCTCCGTCGGCATAGGACACGCCCTGTTCGACGCCGGTGTGGGCCCTGGTCGAGGAATGTCCGCCTCTGGACACCGTGGTCATGCCCTTGGCGGTCGGTGCCGGCTGATCGGTAGATCGGTCCAAGGACGTGGATCCCGGGTGATGAGGTCCAGAGTCACAAGCCTGGAGCGCGGTTCCCATGCCCGCCACGGCAGCAAGCTGCAGGAGGAAGCGCCGATTCATGCGTGCAGCCTATGTCGGGCGACAACGCACCCGCGCACGGTGGCTGGGCGGGGCCCGAGCGGGTCAGCGGCGGCGCTGGCAGCGGCCGCACCAGTACAGCTCGCGCCCACCCACCCGCTGCTGCCGGATCCGCGAGCCGCACTGCAGGCAGGGCAGACCCGTGCGCTTGTAGGTCGCGAACTCCCGCGGGAAGCTCGTGCCGAGGTGGCGGCCGGTCAGGTCGGGCGGGACCTCGCCCGCGGCCAGGCGGGCCTCGGCGTCGAGCACCTGCTCCTCCAGGGTGAGGATCTGGCCGTAGGCCACGCCGAGCGGCAGCAGCCGCACCAGGTCGGCCCAGATGGCGTCCCAGGAACTGCGGCGCAGCTCGCGGCCCGGGCGGAAGGGGTCGAGCCGCAGCCGCCACAGCACCTCGCAGCGATAGACGTTCCCGACCCCGGCGACGACTGCCTGGTCCATGAGCAGCTCGGCGATCGTCTTGCGGGAGCGGGTGATCCGCGCCCAGGCGGGCTCGGGGTCGGCGTCGGGACGCAGCGGGTCGGGTCCGAGGCGGGCGACCACGGCGGCGGCTTCCTCGGGGGTGACCAGGGCGCACACCATGGGCCCACGCAGGTCGGCGACGTGCGTGTCCGAGGTCAGCCGCAGTCGCACCTCGCCCTGCACCGGGTGCTCCTGCGGAGGTATGCCGGGAGCGACCGCCTCCACCGCGAAGTTGCCGATGAGGCCGAGGTGGACGTGCAGCCAGCGGTCACCGGTGAGCTCGACGAGCAGGTGCTTGCCGGCCGCCTGGGCGCCCACGACGGTGGCGCCGTCGAGCAGGGCCGCCGACTCGGCGAACCGGCCCTGGGGGCTGGTGACCCGCACCGGCTTTCCGGCATACGTCCGGGACAGCCGCCCGGCCAGCGCATGGATGGTGTGACCCTCGGGCATCTCAGCCGGCCTTGCGGGGGGCCCGCTTGGCCGCGGCCTTCTTGGCCGGGGTCTTGGCGGCCTGAGCCTTCTTGGCGGTGGCTGCCTTGGCGGACTTCCGCGTCGAGGTCCGGGCGGACGCCGCGTCGTCCCCGGAGCCTGACTCGGAGTCCGACCCGGAGCCCTGCGCCCCGGCGTCCTGCGCGTCGGGCTGCTCGCCCCGGGCAGCCTTGGCCCGGTCGACCGAGCGCTGCAGCGCCGCAAGCAGGTCCACGACCTCGCCGTCGTTCCCGTCCTTGGCTGCGGGCGCCGCCTGGACCTCACCGCCCGCGAGCTTGCGCTCCACGAGGGCCTGCACGGCCGCGTGGTAGTCGTCCTCGTAGCCGTTGGGCTCGAAGTCGTCGACCATCGACTCGATGAGCAGGTCGGTCATGGCGACCTCGCGCTGGGTGGGCTCGGGGATCTCGTCGAAGGCCGGCTCGCGGACCTCGTCCGGCCACAGCATCGTCTGCATCACGATGACATCCTCGCGGACCCGCAGCACCGCCATCGACAGTCGGGCGCGCACCGACACCGTGACCACGGCCATCCGGTCGGTGGTCGCGAGCGCCTCGCGCAGCAGGGTATAGGGCTTGACCGCGGTCTTGTCCGGCTCGAGGTAGTAGGACCTGTCCAGCAGCAGCGGGTCGATCTGGTCGGCAGGGACGAACTTCTCGACCGAGATCTCCTTGGCGCTCCTGGAGTCCAGCGCGGCGAGCTCCTCGTCGGTGATGATCACCGTCCTGCCGTCGGCGGTGTCGTATCCCTTGACGATCTCGCAGGAGGGCACCTCCTCGCCGTCGGCCTCGGCGACCTTCTTGTAGCGGACCCGGCTGCCGTCGGGCCTGCGCACCTGGTGGAACTTCAGGTCGTGGTTCTCGGTGGCGGTGTAGAGCCGCACCGGCACGGTGACCAGCCCGAAGGACACGGCCCCCTTCCAGATCGCCCGCATGGCGGTCTCCTCGCAACGTGATGGGGTGTCTACCTAGCGTGACGCATACCCAGCCGTCACGATGAGGTATGCGTCCGATGCTCGCCACCGCTGCGACCCACGTGCTGGTGGGCCCCGCATGGGTGCACGAGGTCAAGTGGGACGGCATGAGGGTGCTCGCGTCCGTGGCGGACGGTGCCGTCCGGCTGAGCGCCCGCTCGGGTGCGGACGCCACGGTCCGATTCCCCGAGCTGGCGGCTCTCGGCGGGCTGGGCACGGACGTGCTCCTTGACGGCGAGGTCGTGGCGCTCGACGGGGGACGCCCGTCGTTCGGACTGCTGGCCGAGCGGATTCACGTCGCCTCGGCCGTCACGGCGGCGGCGCTCGCGGCGGACCGGCCGATCACCTACGTCGTCTTCGACGTCCTGCGGGTCGCGGGTCACGAGATCGTCGACCAGCCCTGGTCGGTGCGTCGCGAGCTGTTGGAGCGGCTCGACCTGCCCGCCGTCGCCGGCCCCTGGCTCGTCCCCGAGGTGTATGCCGACGGCGCGGCCCTGCACGAGGCCACGCGCGTCCAGGGCCTGGAGGGTGTGGTCTCCAAGCGCTGCTCCTCGACCTACCGGCCGGGGACGCTCAGCCGCGACTGGCTCAAGCTCCCGCACCGTGCCACCCGCTCGGTGGTCGTGGGCGGGTGGCGCCCGGAGACGGGGACCCGGGACCGGCTCGGCGCCGTGCTCGTGGGGACCCCGGGAGCGGGCGGCCTGCGCTTCGACGGGCGGGTCGGGTCGGGGCTCGCGGGTGCCGCGGGCGACACGCTCCGCGCGCTCCTCGGGCCGCTGGCGGCGGACGAGCCACCCTTCGCCGAGCCGCTGGCGCGCGAGGACGCGGTCGGGGCGCGCTGGGTGCGACCCGAGGTGGTCGTCGAGGTGCGCTCGCTCGGGCGGGGGGCCGGCGGGCGGTTGCGGCAGCCGGCATACCTCGGGGTCCGCACCGACCTGGGCCCGGACGACCTGACGGCACAGGAGGGCTGAGGTGCCCGCCGCCGACGTGACCGTGGAGGTCGAGGGCCGCAGCCTGCGCCTGACCTCGCTGGACAAGGTGCTCTATCCCGAGACCGGCACGACCAAGGCCGAGGTGCTGGGCTACTACTACGCCGTGGCGCCGCTGCTGCTGCCCGAGCTGGCGGGGCGTCCGCTGACGCGGCTGCGGTGGCCGTCGGGGACGGGCGGGGAGTCCTTCTACGAGAAGAACGCGCCCCGCGGGATGCCGGACTGGATCCGCACCGTCGTCGTGGACACGCCGGGCTCCTCGCGCGGCCGCGAGCGGGTGACCTGTCCGCTCGTCGACTCGGTCGCCGGGCTCACCTGGCTGGGGCAGGTGGCGGCGCTGGAGCTGCACGTCCCGCAGTGGCGGGTCGACGAGGCCGGCGCGATCCTGCCGCCGGACCGGCTCGTCGTCGACCTCGACCCCGGCCCCGGGACCGGCCTGCGTGAGTGCTCGGTCGTCGCGCTCGCGGTGCGAGAGCTGCTGGCGGGCATGGGGCTTCGCGAGGTGCGACCGGTCACGTCCGGGTCCAGGGGGGATGCAGCTGTATGCCGCCCTGCCGGGGACCCACCCCGCCGAGCAGGTGCGCGAGCTGGCGCACGGCCTGGCGCTCGCGCTGGAGGAGTCGCACGCCGACCTGGTGGTGTCCTCGACGGCCAAGGCCAGGCGGCTCGGCAAGGTCCTCCTCGACTGGAGCCAGAACACCGCGGCCAGGACGACCATCTGCCCGTGGTCGCTGCGCGGCAGGCACCGGTGGCCCACCGTGGCGGCGCCGCGGGAGTGGCCGGAGGTCGAGGCGGCGGCCGCGGGGGAGGCGGCCCTGGAGCAGGTGGGGCTGGCCGAGGCGCTGTCCCGGCTGCCCTGAGGGCGCGGGCCCGCCCGGGGCTCGACGTGGCCGCGGTGCCGGCGTCCCGAGGACGCCACGGGCGCGGCTCCTCCGAGTCGCCACCATGGTCACTGTAGGTTAGCCTTCCCTTGATTAGGTCGGCCTTACCGAGGGGATGTCATGCTCGCCAACTACCTCATCGGACTGCGTGAGGGGCTGGAGGCCTCGCTCGTCGTGGTCATCCTCGCTGCCTACCTCGTGCGGTCCGGACGCCGGCACCTGCTCGCTCGCGTCTGGGCGGGTGTCGCTGCGGCCGTGGGTATCTCCCTGGCCTTCGGGGCCCTGCTGACCTATGGCCCCAAGGGGCTGACCTTCGAGGCCCAGGAGGCCATCGGCGGGGGTCTGTCGATCGTCGCGGTGGCCTTCGTGACCTGGATGATCTTCTGGATGGCGGCCCACAGCCGGGCGCTGTCCGGCGAGCTCAAGGGCGCCGTCGACCGGGCCACCGAGGGGGCCCGGGGCGGGCTGGTGCTCGTCGCCATGCTGGCCGTCGGCCGTGAAGGCCTGGAGACCGCGCTGTTCCTGTGGGCCGCCACCCAGGCCGCCGCCCGCGACGACGCCTCCACGACCGCCCCGCTGCTCGGCGCCCTGCTGGGGCTGCTGACCGCCGTGGCGCTGGCCGTCGGGGTCTACCGCGGGACCCTGCGCCTGGACCTCGGCGCGTTCTTCCGCTGGACCGGAGCCTTCCTCGTGCTCGTGGCCGGCGGCGTGCTGGCGTATGCCGTCCACGACCTGCAGGAGGCCCGCATCCTGCCCGGGCTGCACACCCTCGCCTTCGACGTGAGCCACGTCCTGGAGCCGTCCGGCTGGGCCGCCACCGTGATCAAGGGCGTCCTCAACCTCTCGCCCGCCATGACCGTGCTGGAGGTGGCCGCGTGGCTGGCCTACGTCCTGCCCGTGATGGCGATGTTCGTCCTGCGGCTGCGCGAGCCCGCGCCGTCCGCCATAGGTCAGGGAGCCTGCGCATGACCCGCCTCGCCGCCACCGGCACCGTCCTCGCGCTGTCCGCGCTCGCCCTCACCGCGTGCACCGACAACCCCGGCACGAGCCAGGCCGCCGGCACCTCCGGCGGTGCGGCACCGGGCACCCTCACCGTCACCTCCACGGACACCGAGTGCCGCGTCTCGGCGGCCCAGGCCCCCAGCGGGACGCTGCGGTTCACCGTGACCAACGCCGGGACCAAGGTCACCGAGTTCTACCTGCTCGGGTCGGACGGCCTGCGCATCGTCGCCGAGGTGGAGAACATCGGTCCCGGCCTGACCCGCGACCTGGTCGCCAAGGTCCCGGCCGGGAGCTATTCCACCGCCTGCAAGCCGGGCATGGTCGGCCAGGGCATCCGGTCGGCCTTCACGGTCACCGACTCCGGCGCCGACCTCGGCGCGCAGGGGGCCGACAAGGAGCTCGTCGCCGCCGCCGACAAGCAGTACGCCGGCTACGTCAAGGACCAGACCGACCAGCTGCTCGAGGGCACCCGCGCCTTCGCCGCGGCCTTCGCCAAGGGCGACGTGGCCACGGCTCGCGCGCTCTACGCCCCCACCCGCACCCACTGGGAGCGGATCGAGACCGTCGCCGAGTCCTTCGGCGACCTCGACCCGCGGATGGATGCCCGCGAGGCCGACCTCGAGCCCGGACAGCAGTGGACCGGCTGGCACGTCGCCGAGAAGGACCTGTGGCCGCCGCGCACCGGCTACACCCCGCTCACCCCCGCCCGCCGGGCCCAGGTCGCGGCGCAGCTGGTCAAGGACACCGAGACCCTGCACAGGCGCACCCGCTCCATGACCTTCACCGCCGACCAGATCGCCAACGGCGCCAAGGGCCTGCTCGAGGAGGTGGCCACGGGCAAGGTCACCGGCGAGGAGGAGATCTGGTCCCGCACCGACCTGTGGGACTTCCAGGCCAACGTCGACGGCGCCCGCGTCGCCTGGGAGGGCCTGCGCCCGCTGCTGAAGCGCAAGGACCCGGGCCTGGATGCCCAGCTGCAGCTGCGCTTCAAGGCCCTGCAGGCCGAGCTGGACGAGCACAAGGTCGGGGCCGGCTTCCGCGGCTACGACCAGCTCACCAAGCCCCAGGTCAAGGCTCTGTCCGACGCGGTCAACGCGCTCTCCGAGCCGCTGTCGCGGCTGACGGCGGCGGTGGTCTGATGGCCGAGAAGCTCTCTCGCCGCGGGCTGCTCGGGTGGGGTGCGGCCTCGGCAGCGGTCGGGGCCGCGGGCTTCGCCGGGGGTATGGCGAGCGCCTCCGGCGCCCAGGACCCGGCCGCGGGCCCCGCGGCGCCGGACTCCTATCCCTTCCACGGGGCTCACCAGGCAGGCATCGTCACGCCCGCCCAGGACCGGCTCCACTTCGCGGCCTTCGACGTGGTCACGACCGACCGCGCGGACCTGGTGGCGCTGCTCACCGCGTGGACCGCGGCGGCGGCCGAGCTGACCGCGGGGCGGCCGGTCGGCGGCGACCCGACGTCCTACGATGCACCTCCCAACGACTCCGGCGAGGCCCAGGACCTGCACGCCTCCCGGCTGACGCTGACCTTCGGCCTCGGGCCGACGTTGTTCCGCGACGCGGCCGGGCGCGACCGCTTCGGGATCGCCGCCCGGCAGCCCGCCGCGCTGCGCCGTCTCCCGCACTTCCCCGGGGACGCGCTCGACCCCCGCCGCAGCGACGGCGACCTGTGCGTGCAGGCCTGCGCCGACGACCCGCAGGTGGCCGTGCACGCCATCCGCAACCTTGCCCGCATCGGCATGGGCGTGGTCTCGCTGCGCTGGTCCCAGCTCGGCTACGGCCGCACCTCGGCCACCTCCACCAGCCAGTCCACGCCGCGAAACCTCTTCGGCTTCAAGGACGGCACGGCCAACCTCAAGGCCGAGGAGCCCGCTGCCCTGGACGCCCACCTGTGGGTGGGGGCCGGGGACGACCCGCGCGCCGCGTGGTTGACCGGCGGGTCCTACCTCGTCGCCCGCCGCATCGCCATGAACCTCGAGACCTGGGACCGCACCTCGCTGCGCGAGCAGGAGCAGATCATCGGCCGGGACCGCCGCGAGGGGGCGCCGCTGTCCGGCGGCAAGGAGCACTCGCAGCCCGACTTCGCCCTGGCCGGTCGCGGCGGAAAGCCCCTGGTGCCGGCGGACTCCCACGTCGCCCTCGCCCACCCGAGCCGCAACGGCGGGGTGCAGATGCTGCGGCGCGGATACAACTACACCGACGGCTCGGACGACCTCGGGCGCATCGACGCCGGCCTGTTCTTCATCGCCTACGTCCGCGACCCGCTGAAGCAGTACGTCCCGATGCAGACCCGCATGGCCCGTGAGGACGCCCTGCAGGAGTACCTCCAGCACCGCGGGTCCGCGTTGTTCGCCGTCCCGCCCGGCATCCGCCCGGGCGAGCACGTCGGCCAGGCGCTCTTCGCGTCCTGACCGATCAGGGGGCCAGGCCGGTCGGCGACCGCGGACGACCACGGCCGCCGATCGGCATACGACGTCTGCCCGGTCCGAGCGACGTCGGCTCGAGCCCAGGGCGTCCCGCGCAGGCTCACCCGAGGCTGGTGGAGAACTCCTGGTCGGGCTCGGACCGGGCCAGCTCCTCCCGCAGCGCCGCCACGAAACCGTCGACGTCGGCCTCGGTGGTGTCCCACGAGCACATCAGCCGCACCTCGCCGGTCGCCTCGTCCCAGACGTAGAAGGGATAGCGGGCCTGCAGCCGCACGGTCACCTCGGGCGGGATCATCACGAAGACCGCGTTGGCCGCGACCTGCTGGGTCACCCGCACCCCGGCGACCCCGTCGAGGGCGTCCCCGAGCCGGCGGGCCATCGCGTTGGCGCGCTCCCCGGACCGCAGCCAGAGGTCGCCGTCGTACAACGAGACGAGCTGGGCGGACAGGAATCTCATCTTGGATCCGAGCTGCATCGACAGCTTGCGCACGAAGTCCATGCGGCGCACCGCGTCGGGGTCGAGCACGACGACCGCCTCGGCGCCCATCAGGCCGGCCTTGGTGCCGCCGAGGGAGAGCACGTCGACGCCGCAGTCGGTGGTCATCTCTCGCAGCGAGACGCCCAGCGCCGCAGCGGCGTTGGCGATCCGGGCGCCGTCGAGGTGGACGAGCATCCCGAGCGCGTGCGCGTGGTCGGCGAGCGCCCGGACCTGGTCGGGGGAGTGGACCGTGCCGACCTCGGTGGACTGGGTGAGGCTGACCACGCGGGGCTGGGCGTGGTGCTCGAAGCCGAAGCCGTAGGCCTCGCGGTCCAGCAGCGCCGGCGTCATGATCGCGTCGGCGGTGGGGACGGTGACGACCTTGATGCCCGCGACCTTCTCGGGGGCGCCGCACTCGTCGGTGTGGATGTGGGCGTGCCCGGTGGCGATGACCGCGTCCCAGCGGTCGGTCATCGCCGAGAGGGCGACGACGTTGGCGCCGGTGCCGTTGAACACCGGCCAGCACGAGGCCTGCTCGCCGAAGTGGCGCTGCACGACGGTCTGCAGGTGCGCGGTGTAGGGGTCGGCGCCGTAGGCCCCGACGTGCCCGCCGTTGACCGTGGCCAGCGCGTCGAGCACCTCGGGGTGGACCCCCGCGTAGTTGTCGCTCGCGAACCCGCGCCGTCCGGTGTCGTGCAGCCTGTCCATGCCGCCAACCTACCGGCGGCGGTCGGTCTCGCCGGGCCTGGTCGGGCAGGCTGGTCCGACGACCGGCGGCAGGTCACAGCAGGAGGGACAGGCCGAGGGTGATCATGACCGCGGCGATGACCAGGTCCAGCACCTGCCAGGACCGCGGGCGGGCGAAGACGGGCCGCAGCCACCGCGCGCCGTGGCCCAGCCCGGTGAACCACAGGATCGACGCGCACGTCGCGCCCAGCCCGAACCACCACCGGCCCTGCGCCCCGTGCGTCGCCGACAGCGACCCGAGCATGACCACCGTGTCCAGGTAGACGTGCGGGTTGAGCCAGGTGAAGGCCAGCGTCGTGAGCACCGCCGCGCGCAGCGACCCCACCCCGCGCTCGTCCGCGGTCAGCGCCTGCGGGTGCCGGGCGGCCAGCGCGGTGCGGATCCCGAACTGCACCAGGTAGATCGCGCCCGCCCATCGCGCCACCGTGACGATGTGGGGTGCGCCGTGATCAGGGCGCCCACCCCCGCCACGCCGGCCAGGATGAGCACCGCGTCGGACAGCGCGCAGATCGTGACGACGACGCCGACATACCGCCGGACGATCCCCTGGCGCAGCACGAAGGCGTTCTGCGCGCCGATGGCGACGATGAGGCCGAGACCCGTGAGCAGGCCGGTGAGCGCGGGGCTGAGCATGACGAGAACGCTAGGGAGGCACCATGATGAAGTCCAACGATGATTTCTTCGGTTGACCAAGGGGTCCTTCATGTATGGCGATCCGGCCCAGCTGTCAGCACTGCTCGCGGTGGTGACCGAGGGCTCCTTCGAGGGCGCCGCGGACGTGCTCGGCGTGTCGCCGTCCGCGGTGAGCCAGCGCATCAAGGCGCTGGAGTCCCGGATCGGGCAGGTGGTCGTGCAGCGCACCCGCCCCTGCCGGGCCACCCCCACCGGGGAGGTCCTGCTGCGGCACGCCCGACAGCTGGAGCTGCTCGAGGCCGAGACCCGCGCCGCCCTGGAGCCCCACGGCCGGACGCCCACCCTGCCGGTCGCGATCAACGCCGACTCCCTCGCCACCTGGGGGCGTGACCTGCTGCGGCTGGTGGCGGAGGCGGGCGACGTGGCCCTGGAGCTGCGCGTCGAGGACCAGGGGCACAGCGCCGAGCTGTTGCGCGCCGGGCGGGTGCTCGCGGCGGTGACCGCGGATCCGGTGGCCGTGCAGGGCTGCTCGGTGGAGCCGCTGCCCGCTGCGCGCTATGTCCCCGTGGCGGCCATCGGCCTGTGGGAGCGCCACGGCCGCAGCCTGTCGGGGCTGCCGATGGTCACCTTCAACGACAAGGACCGGCTGCAGCACGACGTGCTGCGACGGCTCGGGCTCGCGGACCCGCCGCTGGTCCACCAGGTCCCGTCGACCGAGGACTTCGCCCAGGCGGTGCGGCTCGGCCTCGGGTGGGGCGCCCTCCCGGTGCAGCAGCTGGGCCGCGGCCCGGACGCCCTGGCGGACCAGGGTCTCGTCGCCGTCGCCCCCGGGCACGACGTGCGCGTGCCCCTGCACTGGCAGCGCTGGCGGATCGACTCGCCCGTGCTGGACCGGCTCAGCGGGTGGGTGCGGTCCGCTGCCGCAGCGCCTCCTCGATGACCTGCGCGACGCCGTCCTCGTCGTTGCGCCCGCACCGGTGCGACGCCGCGGCGACGGCCTGCGGGTGGGCGTTGCCGACGGCATAGCCGCGCCCTGCCCAGGCGAGCATGGGGATGTCGTTGGGCATGTCGCCGAAGGCCCACACGTCCCCGGCCTGGATCCCGTGCTCGGCGCACCAGCGCTGCAGCGCAACGGCCTTGGTGACCCCGCGGGCGGTCATCTCGGCGAGGCCGGGCGCCCCGGAGTAGGCCAGCTGCACCCGGTCCCCGACGACCTCGGCCGCGCGCACCAGGAACTCGTCCAGCGCCGTCGCCGGGTGCCGCGCCAGCAGCTTGCCGGGCAGCTCCTCGTCGAGGAGCGTCTCCAGCGGCCCCACGCGGCGGGTGTCGCGCACCGGCTCCCCGGACGGTCCCGGTATGGCGACGAAG
Source organism: Arsenicicoccus dermatophilus (assembly GCF_022568795.1). Lineage (NCBI taxonomy): Bacteria > Bacillati > Actinomycetota > Actinomycetes > Micrococcales > Intrasporangiaceae > Arsenicicoccus > Arsenicicoccus dermatophilus. The sequence continues at coordinate 227,052 of NZ_JAKZHU010000001.1, forward strand.
GCGTCCTCCGCGGCCATGCCCGAGCGTCCCTCCAGCGCGAAGGCCGTGCCCGGCAGCGCCGCCCGCAGCAGCCCGACGACCTCCAACACGGTCGCCCGGTCGATCGGGTGCTCCTCGACCACGGTGCCCCCGTGCGCGTCGTACACGAACGAGCCGTTGCCGCAGATCACCAGCCCGTGCGCGCCCACCTGCGCCCGGAACTCGTCCATCCAGCGGGGCGGTCGCGCGGTGACCACCACGACGAGGCAGCCCGCGGACTCCGCGGCCGAGATGGCGGCGACCGACCGCGCGGACAGGGTGTGGTCGCTGCGCAGCAGGGTCCCGTCGAAGTCGGTGGCGAAGACGCGCGGGCAGGAGCTCATGCCCCAATCTCCCACAGCTGCCCTCACGGGAGCGGGACAGCGACACCTGGGCAGCGGCACAGTGCGCGGCGGTGACATGGTGCCACCACCCGGGGACGACCGACCGTACGTCGGCAGCGCCCCCGCCCTCGACCAGAGCCGAGAGGCCCTCCGACGAGCACCCCGCGACCCACCCGCATCCCGACCTACCTCAGGAGAGCTCATGCGCACCATCACCCCGATCGCACGACAAGGAGACGACACCATGAGCGCGACCACCCGCGGCGGGTCCTCGATCCGCACCGCCACCGCGGTCCTGGCCGGCACGGGACTCGGCGTCGCCGCGGCCGTCGGCGGCATCGCCGTCGCCCAGGGCGGCGCCGCGACCCCGGCGACCACGCCCGCGACCCGGGACCTGCCCCTGGACCAGGCCGGGCGGGGGCAGCAGCAGGACGGGACCGACCACCTCCCCGGCATACCGGCTCAGGACGGCTGGTCCCAGACCCGGCAGGGCCAGAGTCAGCAGAGCCAGGGCCGACAGGGGCAGCTGCTGCCCGGCCAGGGTCCTGCCGCCGGCCACAGCCACGGCAGCTGAGCCATCGGTCCCCGGAGCCACGGACGGCGAGGAGCCTCGCACCCGAGATCGGGTGCGAGGCTCCTCGTGCGTGCGGACGGACTGCGGACCGCAGCGATCAGTCCTGCCGGGTGGACCCGTGGGCGTCGTAGCGACCGCCGACGGCGGGGTTGCCGATGTGCTCGGACGGGGTGGCCGCCTCGCCCATCACGTGCAGGCGGGAGTGCTTGCGCGAGTAGGCGAAGTAGATGACGAACCCGATGGCCATCCAGACCAGGAACCGGATCCAGGTCTCGAGGGGCAGGTTGAGCATGAGGTAGAACGACGTGATGGCCGCGAGGTAGGGCAGCACCGGGCTGCCGGGGACCTTGAAGGACCGCTCCAGGTCGGGGCGACGCTTGCGCAGCACCGGGACCGCGCAGCAGACCAGGACGAAGGCCGACAGGGTGCCGATGTTGACCATCTCCTCCAGCTCGCCGATGGGGGTGAGGGAGGCGACGAGGGCCACGATCAGGCCGAGCGCCAGGGTGATCCGCACCGGGGTGCCGGTCCTGGGGCTGGTCTTGCCCCACGAGGCGGGGAGCAGCCAGTCGCGGCACATCGCGAAGATCACGCGGGTGCTGCCGATCATCAGCGTCATGACCACGGTGAACAGACCGGCGACGGCGCCGGCGGAGATGAGCGTGGCGGCCCAGGACTGCCCGACGGACTCGAAGGCCGAGGCGAGCGCGGCCTTGGGGTTGATCTGGTCGTAGTGGACCATGCCGGTGATGACCAGGGAGACGGCGATGTAGAGGATGGTGCAGATGATCAGCGAGCCGATGATGCCGATGGGCAGGTCGCGCTGCGGGTTGCGGGCCTCCTCCGCGGTGGTCGCGACCACGTCGAAGCCGATGTAGGCGAAGAACACCAGCGAGGCGCCGGCCAGGATGCCGCCCCAGCCGTAGGTCGTCGGGTTGAGACCGAAGAGCAGCTGCACGAGCGGGGCCTTCAGGGTGCCGGACGTGGCCTCGGTGGCGTGGGCCGGCGGGATGAAGGGGGAGTAGTTGGCGGTGTTGATGAAGCGCAGGCCCATCACGATCACGAACATGACGATGAACAGCTTGATCGCCACGAAGACCAGGTTGACCCGCATGGACTCCTTGATGCCGTAGGCGATCAGCGCGGTGATCACCATGATCAGCAGGAAGGCCGCCAGGTCGAAGGTCGCCCCGGGGGCCACGGACTCGGGGAAGGTGATGCCGATGTGCTTGAGGAAGGTCACGAAGTACTGCGACCACCCCTGGGCGACGACGGAGGCGCCCAGCATCATCTCCAGGAGCAGGTCCCAGCCGATGATCCACGCGACGATCTCGCCGAGCGTGGCGTAGGAGAAGGTGTAGGCCGAGCCGGACACCGGAACGGTGGAGGCGAACTCGGCGTAGCACAGGGCCGCGAGGCCGCAGGCGAGGGCAGCGACCGCGAAGGAGATCACGATGGCCGGCCCGGCATAGTTCGCCGCGGCGCGGCCGGTGAGGGTGAAGATGCCGGCGCCGATGATCACGCCGATGCCGAAGACCGTGAGGTCCAGGGCCGTGAGGTTCTTCTTGAGGAGGTACTCCTCCTCGGTCGTCTCGGCGATGGACGCCTCGATCGACTTGGTGCGGAACAGGCTCATCCGGTCTCCTTGTGGGGTGTGCGGCGCGGCATCGAGTCGCAGACCATGTCCGAACGCATGGACATGCGGCCGACAGCGTGCCCTACCAGGGGTTTGCTGGGAACCCCCTTCCCCCCGATGAAGCCGCACCGTGACCAGATCGTGCGGAGAGTGTCCGTATGCCGGGACTGCGTGCTCTGTCCGTCATCGCGGCCGCGCAGGCCGCCGGTCCCCGCGCGACTTTCGGACGGTCCGGTCCAGCCGTCATGATGAGGTCATGCACATCCCCGACGGTTTCCTGGACCTGACCACGAGCGCAGGCGCCGCGGTGGTCGCAGCCGGCGCCGTCGGGGTGTCCCTGCGCCGGGCCCGCACCGAGCTCGGGGAGACCGGGCCTGCTCTGGCCGGCCTGGTGGCGTGCTTCGTCTTCGCGGTGCAGATGGTGAACTTCCCGGTCGGGGCCGGCACCAGCGGTCACCTGCTCGGCGGCGCGCTGGCTGCCACCCTCGTCGGTCCCTGGACCGCCACCCTCGTCATGACCGCCGTGCTGCTCGTGCAGGGGCTCGTCTTCGCCGACGGCGGGCTGACCGCTCTGGGCGCCAACATCACCGACATGGGGGTCGTCGGCGTCCTCGTCGGCTACCTCGCGGTCCGGGGCGCCCTCGCCGTGCTGCCGCGCCGCCCCTCCTGCGTGGTGCCGGCCGCAGCCGTCGGGGGATTCCTGTCCGTCCCGGCGGCGGCCCTCGCCTTCACCCTCCTGTACGCCGTCGGGGGGACGGCGCCCGTCCCGCTCGACGCGCTCGCCACGGCCATGCTCGGCTGGCACGTCGTCATCGGCATCGGGGAGGCCGTGATCACCGCCGCCGTCGTCGGGGCCGTGGTGGCGTCTCGCCCGGACCTGATCCACGCGGCCCGGCACCTGGCCCCCGAGCTCGTGCTCGTGGACGCCGACGGCACCCGCCACGTCGTCGGCGCAGACGGCCACGCCGGGGCCACCGCGGCCCGACCCCGGCTCGGCGCCCGGACCGCCGCCGCGCTGCTCGGTGCCAGCCTGGTCGTCGGCGGCGGGCTCAGCCTGCTGGCCAGCAGCCACCCCGACGGGCTGGAGTACGTCGGCGAGCGGCTGGGCTTCGGGGCCCGGGCGCACGAGTCGGCCGTGGCCTCCTCCCCGCTCGCGGACTATGCCCTCGCCTGGCTCCCCGGCAGCGTCTGGGCCACGGTCCTGGCCGGCGTGATCGGGGTGCTGCTCACCCTCGTCGTCGGCCTGGGTCTCGCCCGGCTCGCCCGGCTCGCCGGGCGGACCGGTGCCGATGCGTGAGGACGCCGACGCGACGGCGACCTCGCTCGCGGCGTCTCCCGGCGCTCCGGCGTCCGGCGGGCTGACCGCCGCGGGGCTGCCGTCCGGTCTGCGTCGTCTCGACCCGGAGCCCGTCCACCTGGACCTGAGCGGGCACGGCCACGCCCACGGCGGGGGTGCGCCGGAGGAGGGGCTCGTCATCCCCGGCGACTCCGTCGTGCACCGGCTCCCCGCGCAGGTCAAGGTCGTCGCCCTGGTGGCGCTCGCCATGGTCGTGGTCGCCACGCCTGCGGGCGGCTGGCCGGTCCTCGCGGCCGACGCGCTGCTGCTCGCCGGCGTCGTCGCCCTGGCCCGGTTGCCGTGGGGGCACGTCCTGCGCAGGCTCCTCGTCGAGGCGCCCTTCGTGGCGTTCGCCCTCGTGACGCCCCTCGTGGCGACCGGTCCCCGCGTGGACGTGCTGGGCCTGTCGCTGTCCCGCGCCGGCCTGCTGGCAGGCGGCACCCTGCTGGCCAAGGCCACCCTGGGGGTCCTCGCCGCCGTGGTCCTCGCCTCCACCACCTCGCCCCGCGAGATCGTCGCAGGGCTGGACCGGCTGCGGCTGCCCGCGACCTTCGTGGCGATCCTGTCGTTCATGGTGCGCTACCTCGCGGTGGTCACCGGCGACCTGCACCGGATGCGGGTGGCCCGCGAGTCCCGGGGCTACGTGGGCGGCCGGGCCGGGCACCTCGTCGCCGTGGCCGGGGGAGCGGGAGCGCTGTTCGTGCGGTCCTACGAGCGCGGCGAGCGGGTCCACCAGGCCATGCTCGCCCGCGGCTACACCGGACGGCTGCCCTCCGCCTCCTCCGCCCGCGTCGCCACCGCGGGAGAGTGGCTCCACGGGCTGGCCCTCCCCGCAGCCGCCGCCATACCCCTGCTGACCTGGACGGTGCTCCGATGACCCCACCCGCCCTGGCGGTCTCCCGCCTCGCGTTCGCCTATCCCGACGGACGGCAGGTGCTGTACGGCGTCGACCTCACCGTCGGCGCAGGCGAGCGCGTCGCCCTGCTCGGCCCCAACGGCGCGGGCAAGACCACCTTGCTGCTGCACCTCAACGGCACCCTCGGCTCGGTGAGCGGTGGCGTCGGCACCGGCACGATCCACGTCGCGGGCACCCTCCTGGAGCGCGGCACCCTCGTCGAGGTTCGCCGACGGGTGGGTGTGGTCTTCCAGGACCCGGACGACCAGCTCTTCATGCCGACGGTCGGCGACGACGTGGCCTTCGGCCCGCACCAGCTGGGGCTGCGCGGGGCGGAGCTCGACGAGCGGGTGCAGCGGGCGCTGCGACAGGTCGGTATGACGGACGTCGTCGACCGCCCCCCGCACCACCTGTCCTTCGGCCAGCGCCGCCGTGTGGCCGTCGCCACCGTCCTTGCCACGGAGCCCGACGTCCTCGTCCTCGACGAGCCGAGCTCCAACCTGGACCCGGCCAGTCGACGCGAGCTGGCGGAGATCCTCACCGGGCTGGACGTCGCGCTGCTGATGGTCACCCACGACCTGCCCTATGCCCTGCAGCTGTGCCCCCGCTCGGTGCTGCTCGACGAGGGCCGGATCGTCGCCGACGGGCCTACCCGCGAGGTCCTCGCCGACGAGGAGCTGCTCCACGCCCACCGGCTCGAGCTGCCGTACGGCTTCGACCCGCTGTCGGTGCCGGGCGCTCGCGTCAGGTGAGCGGGTCGTCGCCGCTGCGATAGATCGTCGTACCGGTGTCGCGGTCGTGCGGGACCTGCTCGACGCCCGGGGTCGGCGGAAGCTCCACGGGGACCGGGTGCTCGGCGGTGCGCGCCTCCAGGGAGTCGACGGGGGTGGCCCGCACCTCGTCGTACCGCTGGGCGAACCGCTCCCAGCCGGACAGCAGGTCCCGCGCCTCCGCGTCGCGGGCCGCCACCACGGGGTCGACGACCGGCAGGTCGGCCGTGTCGTGCCCGTTGCGGGGAGCGCGCGGGCGGCGGGGGACCGACACGAAGCGACCGCTCATCGGGCCCGGCTCGACGAGGTAGGCACTCTGCCGGTCGTCGACGCCGTCCCCGTCCTCGTCCACCCATTCCTGGCGGCCCTGCGGGTCGGCCACGGCCACGCGCGCGTCGTCCACCCCGAAGATCTGGGCGCACAGCGCGCGGTAGTTGTCGTCGGGGTTGGGGACGAAGGGGATCGTCGACAGCGCCTGCTGGGTGCCCGCGGACTCCATGACGAAGGTGCCCCAGCCGAGGATCCGCCCGGGTATCGACCGGTGGTAGGACATGTCGGTGACCTTGCTCAGCGGCATCATCGCGACCTTGCGGACGAAGAAGCCGTGCGTGCGCATGATCCGCTTGTCCGTGGCGATGATCCACTGCTGGCGGTAGTCGAAGACGAGCACCGCGGCCCGGGCGACCGCCGCGAACCACACCCACCACAGGATGTCGACCAGGGCCGAGGCCGACCCCGTGACGTTGACGTCCACCGCCACCACGGCGGCGAGGATCGCCAGCGCCGTGGCCACCGGCTCGGAGACGACGACCGGGTGCTGGTGGATCGCCATCACCAGCTTCTCGCCCTCCAGGACGTACTTCTTCTGGACGGACGCCGGCAGGGACGGATCGTCGGTGACGGTCACCACTTCCGCCCCCGGGTCAGTGCCGCAGCAGCGCGTCGAAGAAGCGACCGAGGGACTCGACCGCCTGGACCAGGATGTCCCAGACCGTCTTGACGATCTCCGCGGCCCGGTCGGGCGAGACGATGATCGCGTAGACGAGGAACGCCACCAGGATCCACATCAGGACCTTCTTGGCCTTCGGGTTCACGTGCAGGGCTCCTTGCTGGAGGGGTCGCCTGAGGCATGGCTCGGCGTCAGTCAATCAGCGAGTTGTGCTGTGCGGCGTGTCGGCTCGCCGCGAGTCCGGGTCGAGTTTGGGTAACGCCAGGCCACGCGGGGGTCACGGGTCCAGGGTCTTCGCGTCAGGCCGGCCACGTCACGCCCGGACCCGGCGGCGCCGGACCGTGTCGGCCGGGTCGGACCCGGCTGTCGCCGACTCCGACACGCCGGGCTCAGACCACGCCGTAGAGGCGGTCGCCCGCGTCGCCCAGGCCCGGCACGATGTAGCCGCGCTCGTCCAGGCGCTCGTCGACGCTGCCCACCACGAGGGTCACCGGGATGCCGATGTCCTTGACCGCTTCCTGGACGTTCTGGATGCCCTCGGGGGCCGCGAGCAGGCACACGGCGGTGATGTCGTCCGCGCCCAGGTCGCGCAGGAACTCGAAGGCCATCACCAGCGTGTGACCGGTGGCGAGCATCGGGTCGACGACGAAGACCTGTCGGCCCCGCAGCGTCTCGGGCAGGCGGTTGGCGTAGGCGCTGACCTCGAGGGTTTCCTCGTCGCGCACCATGCCGAGGAAGCCCACCTCGGCGGACGGCAGCAACCGGACCATGCCCTCGAGCATCCCGAGCCCGGCGCGCAGGATCGGCACGATCACCGGCTTGGGGTTGGCGAGCTTGACGCCGGTGGTCTCGGCGACCGGCGTGCGGATCGGGAAGGGCTCGGTGCGCACCTCTCGCGTCGCCTCGTAGGCCAGCAGCGTCACGAGCTCCTCGGCCAGCCGCCGGAAGGTCGGGCTGTCCGTGCGCTCGTCACGCAGGTAGGTCAGCTTGTGCTTGATGAGCGGGTGGTCTGCCACGTGAACCTGCATGAGGCAAAGTTATCCCGTGACCAGCCCTCCTCCGTCGACCGGCCTGCCGCAGGACGGCTTCCCCGTCGACGAGCGGTGGGAGGCGTGGATGGGCCACGCGCTGGAGCTGGCCCGGTCCTGCGGGGCCGACGTCCCCGTCGGCGCCTGCGTGTATGCCGAGACCGGATCCTTGCTCGGCACGGGTCTGAACGAGCGCGAGCGCCGGGGCGACCCGACGGCGCACGCGGAGGTGGAGGCCCTGCGGGCGGCCGCAGCGGCGGTCGGGACCTGGCGGTTGGCCGGCTGCACCCTCGTGGTCACCCTCGAGCCGTGCGTCATGTGTGCCGGGGCCCTCGTGGCTGCCCGCGTCGCCCGCGTCGTCTGGGGGGCCTACGACGCGAAGGCCGGGGCCGTCGGCTCGGTGTGGGACGTGGTGCGCGACCGGCGGGCGCTGCACCAGGTCGTGGCCGTGGGCGGGGTGCGCGAGGCCGAGTGCTCGCGTCTGCTCTCGGATTTCTTCGGGTCCCGGCGCGCCGTGTAAAGTGTCCGGCGGTGGCGTGTCCGAGCGGCCGAAGGAGTACGCCTCGAAAGCGTATGAGGGTTGACGCCCTCCGTGGGTTCAAATCCCACCGCCACCGCCAGCCACGACCCCCGACCGGTATCTCGGTCGGGGGTCTTCTGGTGCGCAGGGCGGCTCGCCTCTCGGCCGGCGCCTCACCGCGGGGAGGGCGCGGGCCTGCCAGCCGGGGACCAGGATGTGCTCCCGTTCCGTCGCGCGCCGTGACGTCCTCTGCGACGGTGCGACTGCTAGGGGCAACGCCGTTCCGCTGATCGCCACTCAGGGCCAAGATCGATAGTGCACATGGGTGGACTATTGGGGGCGAAACGGTCACGATCTAGCTGGTGCGCCATCCCTTGCGCCAGGTGTGACCCACACTCCCCCGAGAGGCATTCATGTCCACGTCCTTCAGGCTCGCGGCCGCGACCGCGGCAGCTCTCGCGGTGGCCGGCTCGGCCACCCCGGCCCTCGCTCTCCAGCCCGCCGGTCCCGGTGCGCCGAACCCCGCTCCCATCCGGGCCATCCGCAACGGCGACGTCATCCCTGACCGTTATGTCGTCATGGTCAAGCCCTCAGCCACGGTGGCAGCCACGATGACCGCCACGCGTTCGGTCACCGCCGTCGCGCAGCGCTCGGGTATCACCCCGGATCGCGTCATGCCCGCGGTCGGGGCCTTCGCCGCCACCATGACCGCCGATCAGGCGCGAACCCTCGCGCGCCAGCCCGGGGTGGCCGGCGTCGTGCCGGACCAGGTCGTGCTCGCCCCCGACGTGGCGGCCCTGACCGCTTCCGTCGTCACGGTCACGGATGCCACCTTCGAGAGCACCGTCATCTCCGGCAGCGCCGGACGCACGGTGATCGTCAACGTCGGGAACCTCATGTCGCCGCAGTGGCAGCGCGCCGACATGGAGCTGCGCAACGTCAACGTCCAGGACAACGGCAGCTGGACCCTCGCCCGCCTCTACGACCGCACCGCGCCTCAGGCAGCGGCCAAGGTCCGGCAGGACTCCGGGGTCACCGGCGACAAGCTCGTGGCCTATCGCGACGGCAAGGTCGCCGGGACCTTCGACATGTCCCGCGCGAGCAGCCGCGCCCTGCGCGCCTGGGTCACCCAGGTGACCGGCGGAGGCGCTCCGACGCCCCGGCCCACGGAGAGCCCGGTGCCGCTGCCGACGCAGCAGCCCACCCCGGTCCCGACCGTGACGCCGACCTCGCTGCCCACCGGATCGCCGACGGCGACCCCGACGCCGACGGCGACGCCGACGCAGCGGCCCACGGCGACGCCGACGCCGACGCCGACGCAGCAGCCCACCGGCGCCCCGACCACTACGCCGACGCAGCAGCCCACCGGTGCCCCGACCACCACGCCGCCGGCTCCCGTGCCGCCCGGCCAGGGCTCCCCGCAGTGGCACCTCGACCGCGTCGACCAGCGGGCCCTGCCCCTGGACGGCAGCTATGCCCCGCTGGGCACCGGCAAGGGGGTCCACATCTACGTCATCGACTCCGGCATCACCGCCGACCACGAGGACTTCGGCGGTCGCGTCTCGGACAAGGGCTTCACCGCGATCGACGACGGCCTGGGTACCGGCGACTGCTACTCCCACGGGACGCACGTGGCAAGCACCGCAGCCGGGGCGAAGTACGGCGTCGCCAAGGAGGCGACCCTCCACTCGGTCCGCATCTACAACTGCAAGGGCGAGTCGAGCACCTCGGGGATGGTCGACGCCATCAACTGGGTGGCCACCAACGCGGAGCTCCCGGCTGTCGTCAACGCCAGCTGGGGTGGCTCCCGCATGTCCGCGATCGACGCGGCGATCAAGAAGACCCAGGGCATGGGCATCACCTGGGCCGCCGCTGCGGGCAACGCCGGCAACGACGCCTGCGACTTCTTCCCCGCCAACGCGGAGGGCGTCATCACGGTGGCGGCGTCGTCCCCCGGGGACAAGATCTCCGGATTCACCGGTCACGGCAAGTGCATCGACCTCCTGGCCCCGGGCGTCGACATCGTGGCTGCCAAGAACGGCACCAAGAACGAGACGATGAAGAAGTCGGGCACGTCCATGGCGACGCCCATGGTCTCGGGCGCGGCAGCCGTCTACCTGGGTCTGCACCCCCAGGCGAAGCCTGCCGAGGTGCTCGACTGGATCGTGAGCTCCGCGACCAAGGACGCCCTCTCGGGCATCAAGGACGACACGCCGAACCGTCTCCTCTACGTCGGGCGCTGACCCGCTCGGTCGACATACCTCGGCCGCTCCACCCGCACCCGGGTGGAGCGGCCGAGCCGCGTTGGCAGGTGGCGGCGCGTCCCAGCGTGCACGGGCGGGACCGGTCTGTGAGGGTCTGGGGTCATGACGGTGCGTACGGAGATCGAGGCGGGGGTGGGTCGGCTGCTGCTCGACCGCCCGGACAAGTGCAACGCGATGAGCCTGGCGATGTGGCAGGAGCTCCCGGCGGCCCTGCGGTCGCTCGTCGACGACCCCTCCGTGCGCGTGGTCGTGGTGGCGGGGGTCGGCGGTCACTTCTGCGCCGGGGCCGACATCGACGACCTGCTCGCCGGGCCGGACCCGCAGGACCCGATGCGGCCGGTGCGCGAGGCAGACCTGGCGGCGCAGCGGGCCCTGCTGGACTGTCCCAAGCCCACGGTCGCCGTCATCCGAGGCAGCTGCATCGGCGGTGGCCTGGAGATCGCGGTGTCCTGCGACCTGCGGGTCGCGACGAGCTCGGCCCGGCTCGGGATCACCCCGGCCCGCCTCGGCGTGGCCTATGCACCCATGGGGGTGCGCACCCTGCTCGACCTGGTGGGGCCCGGCGCCACGCGCCGCCTGCTGATGACCGGTGCGCTGGTCGGGGCCGAGGAGGCTCTGCGCCTGGGCCTGGTCGAGCACCTCGCGACCGAGGAGGAGCTCGACGGCGTCGTCGGGGCGCTGCTGGCCGACCTGCGAGCCCGCTCGGCCCTCACCGCGGTGGCCGTCAAGGAGACCGTGCGGCTGCTGCTGCAGGGCGAGGACCCCGAGCCTGCGGCCCGAGCGCGCTACCTCGAGACCATCGCCTGCGGCGAGCTGCAGGAGGGTGTGCGGGCCTTCCAGGAGCGGCGCCAGCCCCAGTTCCCGTGGCGGCACCCCGGCTGAGCGGCGTGGCCCGATCAGGGCCTGGTGCCGGTGAGGTGGTGACGGTCGGTCCCCGGTGCAGGATGCGCATGAGGATCTACCGGCAGGAATAGTTACTCCCGGGGGGAGAAGGACTAGTCATCCGGGTCTACTCCCGGGTAGTGCGCCCCTTTGGCGAGGATCGTCTCCCCTATTCAGGTGACTGGTGGGGGTCGGTGATCAGCATTCACTAGGAAGCCGACAATCACGTTCGGTAGCGTAATTGTCACGTTGCGCAAGCGGCGGCGACCCCTGCTCAGGGTCGGACCCCCTTCCCAGTGAGGACCCCTCTCCATGCGCTCGCCCCGCTCTGCCCTCGTGGCCACCGGCCTCGCCGCCGCGGTCGCGGCCGCGACCGGTCTCGTGCCGACGGCGACAGCGGTTGCCGTCCCTCTGACGACCACCGGGCCGGCCCCCGCCGTCCCCGCCCCGGTCGACCCCGCCCCCGCCGTCCAGGTGCCCTCCAGCCCCGCCGTGGCCCCGGCCGCGGGTGCCGCGCTCACGGTGCCTGCCCCCTCCGTCACCGCCCCCGCCGCCGCGGTCGCCGCACCCGCCCTGTCGACGGGTGCCCCCACCGTCGACGTGGTCACCACCACCGTGGTGGCCGGCAAGCCCCGGCTCAGCACCACGACCGTCCCCGCCGCGCAGGCGGTGGCCGCCGTCGACCGGGCGCAGGACACGCCTGGCGCGGTGGCCGTCTCGGTCGACACCCCGGTCAAGGTCGCGGCCTACAACGACCCGCTGCGGCCCCAGAAGTGGGACCTGACCATGCTCGGCGGCGAGACCTTCCACTCCCGCGTCAGCACCACGGGCGTGACCGTCGCCGTCATCGACACCGGCGTGCAGGCCTCGCACCCGGACCTCAAGGGCACGGTGCTGTCCGGTGCGGAGTACGTCTCCGGCACCAGCCAGATGACCGGCAACGGCCAGGTGGACCTGCAGGGCCACGGCACCCACGTCGCCGGCATCGTCGCGGCGACGGCCAACAACGCCACCGGCGTCGCGGGTCTGGCCCCGGGTGCGCGCATCCTGCCGGTCCGCGTGCTCGGCGCCGAGGGCGTGGGCTGGTCCTCGGACGTGGCCCGCGGCATCGTCTGGGCCACCGACCACGGCGCCAAGGTCATCAACATGTCCCTCGGCGGGGCCTACGACGCGAACGTCGAGAAGGCCGTGCAGTATGCCGTCGGCAAGTCCGTGGTCGTCGTCGCCGCCGGCGGCAACGAGCGCCAGGAGGGCAACCCGGTCACCTACCCCGCCAACTACGCCGGCGTCATCGGCGTGGCCGCGACCGACCGTTACCGCAACGCCGCGAGCTTCTCCAACACCGGTCGTTACGTCGACATCGCCGCGCCCGGCGTCGGCATCATGTCGACCTACCGGACCGGCACGTCGTACGGCTCCTACGTCGCCATGAGCGGCACCTCGATGGCAACCCCCAGGTCGCCGCGGTCGCGGCCGGTCTCAAGGCCGTCCGTCCCACGCTGACCTCCGCGGGCGTGCAGAGCGTCCTCGCCGCCACCGCCACGGACCTCGGTGTCGCCGGCCGCGACAACGTCTACGGCGCCGGCCTGGTCAACCCCAACCGCGCCCTGTGCTACCTCGGTGCCTGCCCGGCGGTCTTCGCCTGGTCCACCCCCTCGTGGACCCCGGTCGCCGGCACCGCCGCCCTGGCCACCGTCACCCTGCGCACCGCCAACGGCGGCGCCATCGTCAACGCCCCGGTCTCCCTCTGCTACAAGTACGTCGACGTGGCCACCCCCTCCTGCTACGCCAAGACCTCGGACGCGGCCGGCCGGGTCGACGCGACCTTCGCCGCCCGGCGGATCACGGCCGTGACGGCGCGGTTCACGGGCAACGCCGCCGCCAAGGCCGCGAGCTCCACCGTGACCTCCCGGACGGCCTACAACCTCAAGGCCTGGACGGGCACCCGCTCGGTCTCGACGATCGTCTGGCCCCGCCAGACCACCGTGGACCTGGTGCGCTACGACGCCACCCGCCGCGTGTGGTCGCTGTCGCGCCGCCTGACCACCACGTCCTCCGGCTCCGCGACCTTCACCGGCGTGGCCCCCGGCACCTACCGGGTCACCACGCCCGGTTCCGCGATCCTCGTCGCCACCTCCACGGGTTCCCTGGTGGTGCGCTGAGGGTCGACAGGTGGGTCCGGGGGCGAGCTCCCGGGCCGACGGCACCGCGAGCGGGTCGCCCCGGGGCAGACGGGGCGGCCCGCTTCGTCATACCCCTGGCGTGATCAGGGGCGGCGCAGCGGCGGCAGGGGCTCGCCGATCGGCGTGCCGGGGGAGTCCAGGTTGAGCACCCGGGCGTGCAGGTGGGGCCGCTGCTGGAGGGCGGCCCGCAGCGCGCGGTGCAGCCCGTCCTCCAGATAGCTCTCGCCGTGCCAGTGCACGACGTGGGCGAACAGGTCGCCGTAGAACGTCGAGTCCTGCGACAGCAGCTGGTGCAGGTCCAGGGTGGTGCGCGTGGTCACGAGCTGGTCGAGACGCACGAGGGTCGGGGGGATCTGCGCCCAGTCGCGCGGCGCGGTGACACCGTGCTCGGGATACGGCCGGTCCTCGCCCACTCGCCTGAAGATCACGCGTGCACTCTAGGCCCCCCGCCTGCGGCTGCACCGGGAGCATGCCGACAAGCCCCGGCGAGCGTGCTGACGTGAGGGATCCGCGCGTCTAGAGTCACCACCGTGACCGACAGCACCGCTCAGATCGACGCCATCCGCCAGGGTTATGCCTTCGACGGGGCCGCCCTCGAGCTCGGCGCCGCCGTGGCCGACGGCCAGGCCCACCCCGAGGCCCCCGTCCGGATCCCCCTGTCGGTGATGAACCGGCACGGTCTCGTCGCCGGCGCGACCGGCACCGGCAAGACCAAGACCCTGCAGCTCATGGCCGAGCAGCTCTCGCACGGCGGGGTGCCGGTCTTCGTCGCCGACATCAAGGGCGACCTGTCCGGGCTGGCCACGGCCGGTCAGGGCAGCGACAAGGTGCAGGCCCGGGCGACCGACGTCGGCCAGACCTGGGAGGGGGCGGGCTTCCCGACGCAGCTGTTCTCCCTGGGCGGGCAGGGCAAGGGCATCCCGCTGCGCGCGTCGGTCACGTCCTTCGGCCCGACGCTGCTCGCCAAGGTGCTGGGCCTGAACGCCACCCAGGAGTCCAGCCTGGGGCTGATCTTCCACTACGCCGACTCCAAGGGTCTGCTCCTCGACGACCTCAAGGACCTGCGCGAGGTCATCACCCATCTCACGAGCGACGAGGGCAAGGCCGAGCTCAAGGCCGTGGGCGGGCTGTCCACGGCGACGGCCGGGGTGATCCTGCGCGAGCTGGTGACCTTCCAGAACCAGGGCGCCGACGCGTTCTTCGGGCTGCCCGAGTGCGACACCAGCGACTTCCTGCAGGTCGCCGCGGACGGGCGCGGGACGATCTCCTGCCTGGAGCTGCCGGCGGTGCAGGACCGGCCGCAGCTGTTCTCGACCTTCCTGATGTGGCTGCTGGCCGACCTCTTCCACGACCTGCCGGAGGTCGGCGACGTCGACAAGCCCAAGCTGGTGTTCTTCTTCGACGAGGCGCACCTGTTGTTCGACGGCGCGTCCAAGGCCTTCCTCGGCTCCATCGAGCAGACCGTCCGGCTCATCCGCTCCAAGGGTGTCGGCGTCTTCTTCGTCACCCAGTCGCCCCAGGACGTGCCCTCGGGCGTCCTCGGCCAGCTCGGCAACCACGTGCAGCATGCGCTGCGTGCCTTCACCCCCGACGACGCGAAGGCGCTCAGGGCCGCGGTCAAGACCTATCCGAGGTCCGGCTACGACCTGGAGCAGCTGCTCACCCAGCTCGGCACCGGCGAGGCGATCGTCACGGTGCTGTCCGAGACCGGTGCGCCGACCCCGGTGGCATGGACCCGGATGCGGGCGCCCCAGTCGCTCATGGGCCCGAGCGACCCGGCGACGCTGGACCAGCTCATCGCGACCTCGCCCCTGGCGGCGAAGTACGCCCAGGCCCAGGACCGCGAGTCGGCGTACGAGAAGCTCACGGCCCAGGAGGCCGCCGCCCCGGCGCCCGAGACCAAGGCTCCGGAGCGCCATGCCAAGACCAGGCAGGAGAGCGCGAAGGAGGACCCGGGCCTGTTCCAGCAGGTGGTGCAGTCCTCGGCGTTCAGGTCGATGATGCGCTCCGCCGGCACCCAGATCGGCCGCGAGATCACCCGGTCGATCTTCGGGACCGCCCGTCGGCGCTGAGGCGGGTGAACGCCCGCTGACGGGCAGGTGACCGACGGATTGGGACCCAGGGCCCAGATCCGGTAAGGTCTCCTGCGGAGGATTCGCATAGTGGCCTAGTGCGCACGATTGGAAATCGTGTTGGGATAAAACCCTCGGGGGTTCAAATCCCCCATCCTCCGCCACGAGCAAGGCCCCGCACCACGGTGCGGGGCCTTGCTGCATGTCCGAAGCGGGCGGGCCCGGCTCGACGGTCAACCTCACCACCCCCCTCGGCGCGGTGCTCCCGTCGCCGCGGTGCTGCTGGTGCTGGCCTCGGTCGTCCTGCCCTTCCTCGTGGACGGATCGGCGGGTCCGTCGCGCAGGGGCACGCGGGTGCGACCAGACCACCATGTCGTGGAGGCGTCAGGCGGACGTGGTCATCGGCTAGGCATACGTCGTGGTGCGCGCGCGCAGCGGTCGTCCGATGCCGTCGGTGATCTCCCGGAGCTCTGCGACCGTCTTGGCCGACCCGTGCTCGGAGCCGGCCATGCGGCTGATGGTCTCCTCCATCAGGGTGCCGCCGAGGTCGTCGGCGCCGCCGGTGAGCATGAGGCGGGTGCCGTCGACGCCGAGCTTGACCCACGAGGTCTGCACGTGGTCGATGCGCCCGTGCAGCAGGATCCGCGCGACGGCGTGCACGGCCCGGTTGTCCCGCAGGGTCGGCCCGGGGCGGGCGATCCCGGCGAGGTAGACCGGCGCGTTGGTGTGCACGAACGGCAGCGGCACGAACTCCGTGAACCCGCCGGTGCGGTCCTGCAGGGCGGCGAGGGTGCGCAGGTGCCCGACCCAGTGCCGGGGGTGGTCGACGTGGCCGTACATCATCGTCGAGGAGCTGGGGATCCCGAGCTCGTGGGCGGTCTGGACGATCTCGAGCCACTGGGCGGTGGGCAGCTTGCCCTTGGTGAGCACCCAGCGGACCTCGTCGTCGAGGATCTCGGCCGCGGTGCCGGGGATCGAGTCGAGCCCGGCGTCCTTGACCTCCTGCAGCCAGGCGCGTGGCGACTGCCCGGCCTTGGCGGCGGCGGTGGCGATCTCCATGGGGGAGAAGGCGTGCACGTGGATGTCGGGGGCGGCGGCCTTGATGGTGCGCACGATCGCGGCGTAGTCGCCGGGGCGCAGGTCGGGGCTGATCCCGCCCTGCAGGCAGACCTCGGTGGCGCCCAGCGCCGCGGCCTCGGTCACCCGCTGCGCGATGTCGTCGAGGCTGAGCGTGAACGCGTCGGCGTCGGTCTTGCGCTGGGCGAAGGCGCAGAACCGGCACCCGACGTAGCAGACGTTGGTGAAGTTGATGTTGCGGTTGACGACATAGGTCACCGGGTCGCCCACGACCTGTCGCCGCAGGGCGTCGGCGAGGCGGGTGACCTGCTCGAGGTCGTCCCCGTCGCAGGTCAGCAGCGCGAGGTAGTCCTCGTCGGACAGGCCGGCCGGGTCCGCCTCGGCGCGGGCGAGCGCGGCCCGGGCCTCGGTGGGGCGGACGACCTGCGGGCCGTATGCCGGGGAAGCAGCCTCATCACCCGCGTCGCGAGCTCCCTCGTGGTCACCTGCGGCCGTCGCGGAGCGCCCGGCCGCTGCCGCCCGCTCGCCGACGGCTGCCCAGTCGCCGTACACCTCGTCGAAGTCGCTGCGGCGATCCCCGGTGCGGCCGGTGGTGTCGATGGACCGGTGCAGGTCGGTCCGACCCCCGCTCGTGAGACCGCCGTCGGGCTCCTGCCAGGTCAGACCCCGGGGTCGGGCGTCCTCCCGGGCCAGGCCGGTCGTCTCGTCGGCGAGCGCCCGCACGTGAGGGTGCAGCCGCGGGTCGAGCCACGGCCGGTCCTGCTGCAGCGCCCCGCGGACATAGCGGGGGTGCGCGGTGAGGCGCTCGCGCAGGTGCAGCCCGGCCCGCGCGGTGGCGGCGCGGAGCACCTCGACCTCGGGCCAGGGGCGCTCGGGGTTGACGTGGTCGGGGGTGACGGGGGAGACCCCGCCCCAGTCGTCCACCCCGGCGGCGAGCAGCCGCTCGCAGTCGGCGATCTCGCTGAGGTTGGGCGGTGCCTGCACGGTGGTCGAGGGGCCGAGCAGCAGTCGGGTGACCGCGATGGTGGCGAGATGGTCCTCCAGGTCGGCGTCCGGCGCCGCCCTCATGGCGGTATCCTCCTTGGCCCGGAAGTTCTGGACGATCACCTCCTGCACGTGGTGGTGCTCGCGGGCCAGGCGCCGGATCGCCAGGATCGACTCGACCCGGTCGGCGGGCGTCTCGCCGATGCCGACGAGGATGCCGGTGGTGAAGGGGATGCCGATGCGGCCCGCGTCCTCGATCACCCGCAGGCGCACGGCCGGGTCCTTGTCCGGGGAGCCGAAGTGGGGGCCGCCCGGCTCGGTCAGGGCCGTGGCGGTGGACTCGAGCATCAGCCCCATCGACGGGGCGACCGGACGCAGGCGCTGCAGCTCCGACCAGGACAGGACGCCGGGGTTGAGGTGGGGGAGCAGGCCGGTCTCCTCGAGCACCAGGATCGCCATGGCCCGCACGTAGGCGAGGGTGTCGTCGTAGCCCTTGCTGTCCAGCCACTCCCGGGCCGTGGGCCAGCGTTCCTCGGGCCGGTCTCCGAGGGTGAACAACGCCTCCTTGCAGCCCTGCTCGGCCCCCGTGCGGGCGATGACGAGGACCTCGTCGGGGGACAGGTAGGGGGCCTCGACCCGCCCCGGGGTCGTCGCGAAGGTGCAGTAGTGGCACCGGTCGCGGCACAGCCGGGTGAGCGGGACAAAGACCTTGCGGGACCAGGTGACGGTGCGCGGGCGCCCGGCCTGCTCCATGGCCGCGTCGCGCACCCGGGTCGCCGCGGCGCACAGGGTCTCCAGGTCTGCCCCGCGTGCGCCGAGCAGCACCTCCGCCTCGGCGGCGTCCAGGGCCTTGCCGTCGCGGGCCCGGGCGAGGGCTCGTCGCATCGCGTGCTCCGTCATGGGGCGCAGGCTATGCCTGATCGCCGACATACCCCTCGGACCGATCACGGACGGATCGGTGATTGGGACCGGACGGCCCCGCTGTCATACGATGAGGGTCGGCCCCCCGCGTGGTGGTACCTCTCCCAACTCCCCCAGGGCAGGAATGCAGCAAGGGTAAGAGAGCTCTTCCAGGTGCGTGGGGGGTCCTCTCATGCCCGGGCAGGGACGCACGGCTCGGAGCGAGTCGCGGATCCGATGCCGCGCAGGACGCTTCGCGCGGCGCGCCGGGACCACCTGGCGCGGCGCGCCGGGACGCCGTACCCCTTGTCGGACCTGGCGACTAGGGTCGGTCCCGTGAGCACAGCCCTCTACCGCCGCTACCGTCCCGAGACATATGCCGATGTCATCGGGCAGGAGCACGTGACCGAGCCGTTGAGGCAGGCCCTGCGCAACGGCCGCGTCAACCACGCCTACCTGTTCAGCGGCCCGCGAGGGTGCGGCAAGACCACCTCGGCGCGGATCCTGGCGCGCTGCCTCAACTGCGAGCAGGGGCCCACGGACACCCCGTGCGGCGAGTGCGAGTCCTGCGTGGCCCTGGCTCGCGGGGGTGCGGGCTCGGTCGACGTCATCGAGATCGACGCGGCCTCCCACGGCGGCGTGGACGACGCCCGCGACCTGCGGGAGAAGGCCGCCTACGGGCCGGCCCGCTCGCGCTACAAGATCTACATCATCGACGAGGCGCACATGGTGACGCCGCAGGGCTTCAACGCGCTGCTCAAGATCGTCGAGGAGCCGCCCGAGCACGTGAAGTTCGTCTTCGCGACCACCGAGCCGGACAAGGTCATCGGCACGATCCGCTCGCGCACCCACCACTATCCCTTCCGGCTGGTGCCGCCCGCTCGCCTGACCGACTACCTCCAGCAGCTGTGCGACGCCGAGGGCGTGCAGGTGGCGCCCGGTGTCCTGTCCTTCGTGGTGCGCGCGGGGGGCGGCTCGGTGCGTGACTCGCTGTCGGTGCTCGACCAGCTCATGGCCGGCGCGGGCGAGGAGGGGCTGACCTACGAGCGGGCCGCGGCCCTGCTGGGCTTCACCGAGGTCGAGCTCCTCGACGCGACCGTGGACGCCCTCGCCGCCGTGGACGGGGCTGCGGTCTTCCGCCAGGTCGACCGGGTCATCGAGTCCGGCCAGGACCCGCGTCGCTTCCTGGAGGACCTGCTCGAGCGGCTGCGCGACCTGATCGTGGTGCTCGCCACCGAGGACGGCGCCGCCGCGGTGCTGCGCGGGGTGCCCGAGGACCAGCTGGAGCGGATGCGCGGGCAGGCCGGGGCGTTCGGCGCCGGGGGTCTGGCGCGAGCCGCCGACGTGGTCAACACCGGCCTGACCGAGATGACCGGCACCACCTCCCCCGCCTGCAGCTCGAGCTGATCTGCGCCCGGCTGCTGCTGCCCGGCGCGGTGGGGGAGCAGGGCTACGCCGCCCGTCTCGACCGGCT
This sequence comes from Arsenicicoccus dermatophilus, assembly GCF_022568795.1. Lineage (NCBI taxonomy): Bacteria > Bacillati > Actinomycetota > Actinomycetes > Micrococcales > Intrasporangiaceae > Arsenicicoccus > Arsenicicoccus dermatophilus. Next base: position 246,958 of record NZ_JAKZHU010000001.1, read on the forward strand.
CGAGCGGCGGATGGAGCTGGGTGCTGCGAGCAGCGGTCCGGCGTATGCCGGAAGCCAGGCCACCTCCGCGCCGCCGTCCCCGGGTGCCCCGCCCGGGGGTGCCGCGGTGGGTCCGGGGGCCCCGGCAGGTGGTGCCGGTGGCCCGGGCTCGCCGAGGTCCGCGGCGTCGCCCGCGGCCCCGGACCTCGCGCCCGCCGACGCGGCGCCCCTGCGCGAAGGACAGGTGGACGGCACCCACGAGCGGGCGGCCCAGGAAGCGGTCCGGCCCACCGGCGGGGTCCTCGACCCCCAGGAGGGTTCGGTGCCGGCGGCGGGTGGTCCCGGTCCGGTGGAGCGGGAGGCGGTGCAGCAGCGCGGCATCGACCAGCGGGCCGCACGACCCGACGTCGGTGCCGTCCCCCACGGCGCCGCCGGCGGTGTCCCGCACGGCGGTTCGCCCCAGGGCGGAGCTGCCGGCGGTCCGGCGCCGGGTGCAGGTGCCTCGGGTGCAGGCGCGCCCGCTCGGGCCCCGAGGCGGCAACCCCCGGCCGGACCTGCGGGGTCGGCCCCGGGCGGAGCAGCACCGGCCCCGGCAGGCGGGCCTGCCCCGGGCGGCGTGGACGCGGACATGCTCCGGCGGGCCTGGCCCGACGTCCTGGCCAGGGTGTTCAAGGAGAAGCGTGTGACCTGGACGATGCTCTCCGAGCACGCCCAGGTCATGGACTTCGACGGGCGCACCGTCCGGCTCGGGATCAACAACCCCGGCGTAGCCCGCAACTTCTCGACCAGCAAGGTCCACCCCGAGGTGGTCCGCCAGGCCCTCATCGACGTGCTCGGGGTGGACGCCAGGATCGAGGGCGTCCCGCTCGCCTCCCACGCCGCCGAGGCGCCCCGGCAGTCGGCCCACCCCGCGGTCCCGCCCCGGCCGGGCGGGCCCCGCGGTGGCGGCGACGGCTCCCAGCAGTCCTCCGGGGCCGCCACCCCTGAATCCTCCGGCCCTGGGGCTTCCGGCTCCGGGGCCACCGACGGCGGGGCGTCCCGCCCCGCCGCGCCGGGCCCCGTCAGGACCGGCCCGGGGGCCGACGGTCCCGGGCCTGGTGGACCGGCGCCGGTCGGCGGCGAGAGCGCGGGCCACGCGCCCCATGGCGACGGACCGTCCGGGCCCCCCGCCCCGTCGGTCGAGGCCTCGGCAGCGGGCGGCGCGGTCCCGCGCGGCGGTGCGCCGACCCGGGCGCAGGCTCCGCAGGCAGGGCCTGCGGGCGGGTCGGGTCGGGCCGTGCCCTCCCAGGCGATGCGCGACGCCCTCGGGGTGACCGACGTCGGGGGCGGCAGCTCCGGGAGCGGCTGGGCAGCGGGGGCTCCCGTGCCCGACTGGGCGGCCCCGGCTCCGGCCGGTCCCGAGGGAGCGGGCGGCCCCGAGAGCGCACCAGGTCCCGAGTGGGCGTCCGGCCCTAGGGGGGCGGCGCCTGCCGAGCGGGCTCCGGTCGCGAGCAGCACCGCTGCTGCTGCCGGCGCAGACTCGGCCTCCGGTCTTGCGCCGTCCGGGCGCGCGGGTGACCCCGCGGCACCCACCGGCATACCTGGAGGAAGCCGCACCCCGCAGCCCCCGACCGGGGACGCGCCCTGGCCGCGCGACGAGGACGAGCCCGTCGACGAGGAGACGGTGCCGCCGGAGGACGACGGCCTGTCGCCCTTCCAGCGGGCGATGCGCCGCGCCCAGGCGGAGTCCCCGCGGGTGCAGGTCCGGCACGTGGTGTCCGACGACGACGTGTCGCAGGACGACGAGTCGATCGACGAGGGCGGCTCGGCAGGACCGGCCGTGATCGCTAGTGTCCTCGGGGGGACGATCATCTCCGACACCCGGCGCTGACGCGCCCGCCGCCTGCCCACCCCTTCGCCCTGCCTCGCCCCACCGACGCCACGAGGTCGCCATGCTCTACCGGATCGTCCACTCCGTCCTGAAGCCCCTGTCGTTCGCGATCTACCGCCCGACCGTCGAGGGCATCGAGCACGTCCCCACGGCCGGTCCGGTGATCATCGCGAGCAACCACCTGTCGTTCATCGACAGCGTGGTGATCCCGCTGGCGTCGCCGCGGCAGGTGGGCTTCCTCGCCAAGGCGGAGTACTTCACCGGCACGAGCCTGAGCGGCCGGCTGCGCAAGGAGTTCTTCGAGGCCGTCGGCGCGATCCCCGTCGACCGGGACTCGCCGCGCGCGGCGCAGGACTCGCTGGCCGCGCAGCTCGCCGTCCTGCGCGCGGGCGGGGCCACCGGCATCTATCCCGAGGGCACCCGCTCGCGCGACGGGCGGCTGTATGCCGGGCGCACCGGGGTCGCCTGGCTGGCCCTGGAGGCGCAGTGCCCGATCATGCCGGTCGGGCTGCTCGGCACCCAGGACATCCAGCCCGTCGGTGCGCGCTTCCCCCGTCTGGCCGACGTGACCGTGCGGTTCGGCGAGCCCGTCCAGGTGGCCGGCCGCTTCGACGGGGTGCCCGCGGCCAAGGCCCGCCGCCAGATCACCGACGAGGTGATGGCGGCGATCCGTGCGCTGACCGGCCAGGAGCTCGCCGGGGTGGTCAACGACCGCTCGGCATCCGCCTGACCGCTCACGCTCCTGCCCGGCCTGTCGGAGCCCAGGCCCGCCGCGCACGCCGCGCGTGCCTGGACCCCGGTCGTGCGGAGCCAGGCTGCCGGCCCCGGGGTCAGCGGTCGGCGTTGACCTCGTCGCGCCAGCGCACCCATGCCTCGACGTGACTCAGGTCGTGGTCGGGGCCGCTGACGCCCATCGTGAAGGCCGTCGCGCCGAGGTCCAGCAGCGGGCGCCCCTCCTCCTCCGGGGCCAGCGGCTCACGTCCGTCGCGGCCGCGACCACCCACCCCGCAGGAGATCTCGATCTCCTGCGGGTCGCGGCCGACGGTCGTGCAGTGCTGGTGCAGCACCTCGATCTTGTGGGCGAGCTCCTCGCCGGCCGTGAACGAGTGCCAGACCTGGGCGTGCTCGGCCACGATGCGCAGGGTCTTGCGCTCGCCGCCCCCGCCGACGAGCACCGGGATCGGGTCCTGGACGGGCCGCGGGTTGAGCTTGCGCCACCGGTCCTTGATGCGCGGCATGGCCGCGGCGAGGTCGTCGAGTCGGGAGCCGGCGGTGCCGAACTCGTAGCCGTACTCGTCGTAGTCGCGCTCGAACCAGCCCGACCCGATGCCCAGGACCAGGCGGCCGTCGCTGATGTGGTCGACGGTGCGGGCCATGTCCGCGAGCAGCTCGGGGTTGCGGTAGGAGTTGCAGGTCACGAGGGCGCCGAGACGCACGCGCGAGGTCTGCTCGGCCCAGGCCGCGAGCATGGTCCAGCACTCGAGGTGGGCGCCGTCGGGGTCGCCGTACAACGGGTAGAAGTGGTCCCAGTTGTAGATCACGTCCACGCCCAGGTCCTCTGCGCGACGCGCGGCGTCCCGGATCTGGGCGTAGGTCGCGTGCTGGGGCTGGAGCTGGACGCCGATGGTGACGGGGCGCGTGGGGGTCGTCATACCGCCAGCCTGACGCAGGTGAGCGGTGGTCGCCTGTCGGCGAGGGGGTATGTCGGTGGGAGGCCCTAGGGTGCAGGGTGTGTACGAAGGCGCGGTGCAGGACCTCATCGACGAGCTCGGACGACTCCCCGGGGTCGGGCCGAAGTCTGCCCAACGCATCGCCTTCCACATCCTGCAGTCCGAGCAGGCCGACGTGCAGCGGCTCGTCCAGGCGCTGGAGCAGGTCAAGGCCAAGGTGCGCTTCTGCGCGGTGTGCGGCAACGTCGCCGAGGCCGAGCAGTGCCGGATCTGCCTCGACCCGCGCCGTGACCCGGGGCTCATCTGCGTGGTCGAGGAGCCCAAGGACGTCGTCGCCATCGAGCGCACGCGCGAGTTCCGCGGGCGCTACCACGTGCTCGGTGGCGCGATCAGCCCCATCGACGGGGTGGGCCCGGACGACCTGCGGATCACCGAGCTGATGGCGCGGCTGGGGAACACCGAGATCACCGAGATCATCATCGCCACCGACCCCAACCTCGAGGGCGAGGCCACCGCCAGCTATCTCGCCCGACTGCTGGGCCCCTTGGGGCTCAAGGTCTCTCGCCTCGCGAGCGGCCTGCCGGTCGGGGGAGACTTGGAGTACGCCGACGAAGTGACGCTCGGGAGGGCGTTCGAGGGCAGGAGGATGCTCAATGTCTGACCCGACCATGACCGACGACCTCGCCGGGGTGGAGCGACAGACGGCGGCGGACGTCCGCGCCTTCTGCGACATGGTGACCGACGTCGCCCGAGGCGATGCCCCCGACTCGGCGATCCCCTTCCTGCTGCTGGGGCTCTCGCAGATCCTGATGACCGGTGCCCGTCTCGGCGCGATCCAGGACGTGCTCCCGGCGGAGAAGTTCGAGGCCGACCCGGGCGAGGACGCCGACCTGGACCCCATCCGCGCCGGGCTGGCCACGCTCTTCGACGGCCTGGACGACTATGCCGACGTGGTCGACCCGGTCACCTCCGGCGAGCTGGCCTCCGGGTCGCTGTCCAACGACCTCGCCACGATCTGCGTGGACCTGGTCCACGGCCTGCGCCACCACGACGCCGGTCGGCTGACCGAGGCGCTGTGGTGGTGGCAGTTCTCCTACCTCTCGTCCTGGGGCGACCGGGCCGCGGCGGCGCTGCGGGTGCTGCAGTCGATCCTGGCGCACATCCGCCTGGACGCCGACGAGGAGACCGTGGCCGAGGCGGAGTTCGACGCGCTGCACACCTGACGGTGTCCGCTCGTCGGTGGGTTGCCGCCATCCGGCCGGAGGCGCGTCCCTCGGCCGAGGCCGGTCTCCAGGTGTCGTACGGCGGTCGTCACCCCGTCCTCCAGGCGCAGGGCCTCGGCGAGCGCGGCGGCCGCGCGGCGGTGGTGCGGTGACCGGGCGGCGAGGAGGCCTCTCGCCATACGCTCGGCCGTGAGCGCGCGGCGCGGCACCGGCCGGGGGCCGACCCCGAGCTCAGGGACGCGGCGACCCCAGTAGGGCTGGTCGACCATGTGCGGGACGACGAGCTGCGGCACCCCCGCGTGCACCCCGGCACGGGTGATCGCCTCGGCGACGAGCCGCGAGTCCTGCTCGGGCGCAGCGGCACTCATCGACTCCAAGCCGACGTAGACGGGTGGCGGGCCGGCCGCGACGAAGTCTGCCGGCGCGGGGTCCGGGGTCCGCTCCTCGGCCGGACGGCATGCACGTCGGACGAGCCGAGCCGGCTCTGCAGGACCGGGGCGAACAGCGCGATGGCGTGCCGGATGCCGGTGGCACGCGAGCGCCCAGCACGCGTCGAAGCTCAGGGTGCTGGATGAGACGGGGAACTCCGCGTGGCCGAGCCCCAGCCCGCGGATTTACCCGGCGAAGTCCTGGGTGGCGGCGACGGTCACCTCGCGGCCGGCGGCGCACAGCCCCAGACCCAGGGCCGCGAAGGGCTGGACGTCGCCGCGCGAGCCCCAGGCGACGAGGAGGATGCGCAGGTCGTCGGCCTAGGCAGGCGACCCGCTCCCGCGGCCCGTGCAGACCTACCGGCGGTAGGTTCGAGGGATGAGCACCCCACTGCTGCGGCACCTGGCCGTCGAGGACGCCCGGCGCGAGTCGCTGGGCCTGACCCGCCGGCTGCGCGACCGCGACGCCGACGACCTCGTGGACCTCGCGGGCAACGACTACCTCGGGCTGCTGCGCCACCCGCTCGTGGTGCGGGGTGCGATCGAGGCCCTCGAGACGTATGGCGGGGGCGCGGGTGCCTCCCGGCTCGTGTCCGGCACCCTCGCGGTCCACGCCGAGCTGGAGCGCCGCCTCGCCGAGCTGACCGGGGCCGTGACCGGGCTCGCGCTCTCGACCGGCTATCACGCCAACCTGTCCGCCGTGACGGCGCTCGCCGACCCGGGCACCACGATCGTCTCGGACGCCCACGTGCACGCCTCGCTCATCGACGCCGCCCGGCTGTCGCGCGCCGCCGTCGTGGTCGCCCGCCACAACGACGTCGCCCACCTCGCCGAGTTCGTCGGATCCGCCCGCACCGAGCGGGTGCTGGTGCTGCTGGAGTCGGTCTACTCGGTGCTGGGCGACGCCGCCCCGCTCGCCGAGATCCTCGCCGCCGTCGCGGGATCCGGGGCCACGCTCCTCGTCGACGAGGCTCACGGGCTGGGCGTCGTGGGGGAGCGGGGAGAGGGGCTGGTGGCCTCCATGGGGCTGGCGGGTCGGGACGACGTCGTGGTCACCGCCACCCTGTCGAAGTCGCTGGCCGCGCAGGGCGGCGCGGTGCTCGGGCCCGAGATGGTCCGCCATCACCTGGTCAACGCCGCCCGGCCATTCGTCTATGACACCGGCCTGGCCCCCGCGGCGGCCGGTGCGGCCGTCGGGGCGCTCGACGCGCTGCGCGAGGAGCCCTGGCGCCCGGGGCGGTTGCGGGAGGTCATGACCACCGTCGCGGACGCGGTGTCGGTGCCGCGGCCGGCCGGGGCGGTGCTGAGCATCCCCATGCCGGGCCCACGGGAGGCGGTGGAAGCCGTCGAGGCGGCCCGCTGCGCCGGGGTGCGGATCGGGTGCTTCCGGCCGCCGTCGAGCCCGGACGGCGAGTCCCGGCTGCGGCTCACCGGCCATGCCGACCTCACCGACGTGCAGGTCCTGCGGGCGATCGAGGTGGTGCGGCAGGTCAGCGGGCGCTGACCAGCTCACGCGCCCGTCGCCGGTCCGGCTTGCCCGGTCCCACGAGAGGCAGCTCACCCACCAGGTGCAGGGCCCGGGGAAGGGCGTGGGAGGGCAGGTGGTCGGCCAGGGCGGCGCGCACGTCCGCCAGGGTGGGAGACGTGCCGGCCGGCTGGTCCCCCGGCGCCGTCGGTCCCGTCGCGGCCCCCGCCGGGACCGCCAGCACCGCCACGGTCTCGCCCCACTCCGGGTCGGGCACCCCCACGACCATCGCCGCGCCCAGCCCCGGCACCCGAGCCAGCCCGAGCGCGTCCTCGACGACGACCGGGGCGACCTTGAGACCGCCCGTGTTGATCACGTCGTCGACGCGGCCGAGGATCTCGATCGCCCCGTCCGGGCCGCGGCGGGCGAGGTCGTCCGTGCGATACCACCGCACCCCGGCCGCGTCCTGCGCGAAGGCATCGCCGCCCGGGCGACCGAGGTAGCCCAGCGCCACCTGGGGACCCCGATCCGGAGCCTGCCGTCGGGGTCGAGGGAGGCGGACAGGCCGGGCAGCAGGCGACCGTCGTACAGGCAGCCGCCGGCCGTCTCGCTGCAGCCATAACCGACCACGATCCGCAGGCCCAGCCGTCGCGCCAGCGCCGCGTCCGCCGCCGGCAGCGGTGCCGCGCCCACGATGATCGCGTCCAGCTCCCGCGCGGCCGCGAGCGCGTCGGGTGACGCCAGCAGCCGCCGCAGCTGGGTCGGCACGAGCGTGCAGAAGTGCCGCGACGCCGAGCGGTCCCGGCGCGCCCACGCATCGACGAAGGACTGTGGGCCGAAGTGTCCCGGGGCCACGGCGAGGGGAAGGCGCCCTGCCGCGAGGTTGCGCAGGATCACCGCGATCCCGGTGATGTGGGTGGGGGGAACCGCGAGCATCGACTGGCCGGTGCCGAGCACGTCGGCGAGCCCGTGGACCGCGTGTCGCAGGGCGTCGGCAGTGAGCAGCGCCGGCTTGGGGCGGCCGGTGGTCCCCGAGGTGGCGATCACCACCGCGGTCTCCTCGGGCACCCGCACCTGCTCGGGGCGGTCGAGCACCCCGGGCACCGCCACGGCCGGGCCGGTCCCGGCCATCGCAGCCTCGAGCACGGACAGGTCGGCGACCACCTCGTGGGCGGTGGCTCCGGGGGCGGGCCAGGTGACGACAGGACGGCTCATGCCGCGAGCCTAGCGACAGCCCCTGAACGGTGTTCAGGCGCGGCTCGCCCGGCCGCGCGCCGTGCGCCGCGCGGGCGTCCCCGGCACGTCCGGGGACGTCTCGCGGAGCGGCGGTGGTGGGACCGCCCGGCACCGGTCGGTAACCTTGGCCCGGCACCCCGCCTCTGAGAGGTGGTGCACCCCTCATCCCCGACGGAAGGCGATCCCACCCGTGAGCCTCGTGGTCATGAAGTTCGGCGGCTCCTCCGTGGCCGACGCGGACAGCGTCAAGCGCGTCGCGCGACGCATCGTCGAGACCAAGAAGGCCGGCAACGACGTGTGCGTGGTCGTCTCGGCCATGGGCGACACGACGGACGACCTGATCGACCTCGCCCAGCAGATCTCCCCGCTCCCGCCCCTGCGCGAGATGGACATGCTGCTCACGGCCGGGGAACGGATCTCGATGGCGGTGATGGCCATGGCGATCGCCAACCTCGGCTTCACCGCGCAGTCGTTCACCGGCAGCCAGGCCGGCATCATCACCGACGAGCAGCACGGCAAGGCCCGCATCCTCGACGTGACCCCCGGCCGGGTCCGCGCCGCCATGGACGGCGGTCACATCGCGATCGTCGCCGGTTTCCAGGGCGTCTCGCACGCGAGCAAGAACATCACCACCCTCGGCCGCGGCGGCTCCGACACCACCGCCGTCGCCCTGGCCGCGGCGCTGCACGCCGACGTGTGCGAGATCTACTCCGACGTCGACGGCGTCTTCACCGCCGACCCGCGGATCGTCCCCACGGCCCGCAAGATCGACCGCATCTCCAGCGAGGAGATGCTCGAGATGGCCGCCAACGGCGCCAAGATCCTCATGCTGCGGTGCGTGGAGTACGCCCGCCGCTACGACCTGCCCATCCACGTGCGGTCGTCGTTCTCCCCCAAGGAGGGCACCCTCGTCATCGACACACCCGAAGGAGAAGCCGTGGAAGCGTCCCTCATCTCCGGCGTCGCGCACGACCGCAGCGAGGCCAAGATCACCGTCGTCGGTGTCCCCGACCACCCGGGCAAGGCCGCCGAGATCTTCGAGGCGCTCTCCCAGGCCGGGGTCAACATCGACATGATCGTCCAGAACGTCTCCACCGTGCAGACAGGGCTGACCGACATCTCCTTCACCCTGCCCAAGACCGACGGCCCCACCGCCGCGCAGTTCCTCGGCCGGGTCCAGGACCGGGTCGGCTTCGCCTCCCTGCAGTACGACGACCAGATCGGCAAGCTCTCGCTGATCGGCGCCGGGATGAAGTCCAACCCCGGGGTGTCCGCCACCTTCTTCAAGGCGCTCGCCGACGCCGGGATCAACATCGAGATGATCTCCACCTCCGAGATCCGCATCTCGGTCATCACCCGCGACGACCAGCTCGACGACGCGGTCCGGTCGGTCCACACAGCCTTCGGGCTCGACTCCTCCTCCGGCGAGGCCGTCGTGTACGGCGGCACCGGCCGCTGACCTCGGACCCTGCCGCCATACCTGAAGAAGCTTGCAGCACAAGGAGACTGACATGAGCACTGGCGTCAACCTCGGCGTCGTCGGAGCCACCGGCCAGGTGGGCACCGTCGTCCTGCGCATCCTGGAGGAGCGGGACTTCCCGGTCGCCTCGCTGCGGCTCTTCGCCTCGGCGCGGTCGGCGGGCAAGACCTTGACCTTCAAGGGCCAGGAGATCACCGTCGAGGACGCCGCCACCGCCGACCCGACCGGGCTGGACATCGCGATCTTCTCCGCGGGAGCGACGACCTCCAAGGCCCAGGCGCCGCGGTTCGCCGAGGCGGGCGTCGTGGTGGTCGACAACTCCTCCGGCTGGCGCAAGGACCCGCAGGTGCCGCTGGTCGTCTCCGAGGTCAACCCGCACGCCGTCGCCGACCGCCCCAAGGGCATCATCGCCAACCCCAACTGCACCACCATGGCGGCGATGCCCGTCCTCAAGCCGCTGTCCGACGAAGCCGGGCTGGAGCGGCTGGTCGTGTCCAGCTACCAGGCCGTCTCCGGGTCCGGGCTCGCAGGCGTCGACGAGCTCGCCGGTCAGGTCCGTCGCGGCACCGACGCCAGCGAGGGCGGCATCGAGGGGCTCACCCACGACGGGAGCGCCGTCGACCTGGGCGAGCCGGTGAAGTACGTCGCGCCGATCGCCTACAACGTCGTCGCGCTCGCCGGGTCGATCGTCGACGACGGGTCCGCCGAGACCGACGAGGAGCAGAAGCTCCGCCACGAGTCCCGCAAGATCCTCGAGCTGCCCGAGCTGCGCGTCTCGGGCACCTGCGTGCGGGTTCCCGTCTTCAGCGGCCACTCGCTGTCGATCAATGCCGAGTTCGCTCGGCCGATCACCGCGGCCCGGGCGACCGAGCTGCTGTCGTCGGCGCCCGGCGTCGAGGTCGTCGACGTGCCGACCCCGCTGATGGCCGCAGGAGCCGACCCGTCATACGTCGGGCGGATCCGCCAGGACCGGTCCGTCGACGGGGACCGCGGACTGGTGCTCTTCATCAGTAACGACAACCTGCGCAAGGGCGCCGCGCTCAACGCCGTGCAGATCGCCGAGCTCGTCGCCGAGGAGCTCGGCCGGTCCTGAGCCGTCGCGCACCCGACGGCCGGCAGCCCCGACCCCGGGGTCGCGCATCCGCAGCTGGGATGCGCGACCCCGGGGTCCTGTCTGGTGCTGCCGAGGATCAACGAGCGGTGGTGTCGCAGGTCTGGTCGACGGTGTGGGTGTCGAGGTAGCCGATGCCCTGGGGGACGGTGGCCTTGACGGAGATGGTGGGGCGGCTGGTGGTGATGGTGGCGGTGGCGCCGGCGGGCATGGAGATGGTGCGGTCGGTGGTGGTGCCGTCGGGGGTGCCGAAGGAGAGCTGGACGGTGGGGTTGCCGAAGGGGTTGGTGACCAGGACCTTGTGGCAGCCGCCGGGCTTGACGACGAGCTCGTGGGGGAGCTGGACGAGCGGCTTGCCCGGCTTGGGGGTCGGCTTGGGCGCGGGCTTGGGGGCCGGCTTGGGTGCGGGCTTGGTGTCGCAGGTCTGGTCGACGGTGTGGGTGTCGAGGTAGCCGATGCCCTGGGGGACGGTGGCCTTGACGGAGATGGTGGGGCGGCTGGTGGTGATGGTGGCGGTGGCGCCGGCGGGCATGGAGATGGTGCGGTCGGTGGTGGTGCCGTCGGGGGTGCCGAAGGAGAGCTGGACGGTGGGGTTGCCGAAGGGGTTGGTGACCAGGACCTTGTGGCAGCCGCCGGGCTTGACGACGAGCTCGTGGGGGAGCTGGACGAGCGGCTTGCCCGGCTTGGGGGCCGGCGCGGGCGCGGGCGCGGGCTTGGGGGCCGGCTTGGGTGCGGGCTTGGGTGCGGGCTTGGGGGCCGGCTTGGGTGCGGGCTTGGGTGCGGGCTTGGTGTCGCAGGTCTGGTCGACGGTGTGGGTGTCGAGGTAGCCGATGCCCTGGGGGACGGTGGCCTTGACGGAGATGGTGGGGCGGCTGGTGGTGATGGTGGCGGTGGCGCCGGCGGGCATGGAGATGGTGCGGTCGGTGGTGGTGCCGTCGGGGGTGCCGAAGGAGAGCTGGACGGTGGGGTTGCCGAAGGGGTTGGTGACCAGGACCTTGTGGCAGCCGCCGGGCTTGACGACGAGCTCGTGGGGGAGCTGGACGAGCGGCTTGCCCGCGTCGGTGCCCGAGACGGGCGACGTGACCGCGGTGATCCCACGGACAGGCTGAGCGGTCGTCGCAGACGCCGAGGGCGCCTGGGGAAGGGCCAGGCAGGCAATGGCCAGGGTCGCGGACAGGACCCCGTGGACGCGGTGAGCAGACATGGTTGATGAACCTATTCGTCGAGGTGGTCGGTAGGGCGAACAACACCTACCGGCCAGTACCCTAGGGGTCCGCGACACGCTGGCCCATAGCTCCAAATGACTAGGGCCTCAACCCGGTCGAGCCCGTCGTCGGCAGTGGCTCGACCAGGGCGGCTCGTCCGACCGGGTCCGACGAGGTGCCCCGACCTGACGGCGACGCACCGGCCTGCGGACCGGGTCCGAGACGGTCCGGGACGTCATCTCCCGCGCGGGGCCGGGATCACAGGGTGGCGAGGATCTCCAGCGCTCGCTCGCGCTGCTCGAGCCCGGGCACCACGTTGGTGACCATCAGCTCGTCGGCGCCCGAGAGCTCCTGGAACTGCTCGAGGTAGGCCGCGACCTCGGTCCGGGTACCCACCGCCGTGTGCTGCATCATGTGCTGCACCTGCGCGCCGAAGGGCGAGCTCAGGGCCAGGTCCACCTCGGCCTCGGTCAGGTCGGCGCCGCGCCGCCCGGCCATCGCCCGCACCCGCTGCCGGACCACCTGGCCGTGCGCCTCCTGGGCGGACTCCAGGTCGTCGGTGACGATCACGTTGAGCGCGGCGATGGCGCGCGGCGCGGTGAGCTGCTCGCTCGGCCGGAAACGGTCGCGGTAGGCCTGCATCGCCGGCCGCAGCTGGTCCGGGGCGAAGTGGCTGGCGAAGGCATACGGCAGCCCGAGCGTCGCGGCCAGCTGGGCGCCGAACATCGACGACCCGAGGACGTAGAGCGGCACCCGCGTCCCCCACCCGGGGTAGGCGTGGATCCCCGGCACCGCCGTGCGCTCGCCCAGGTAGCCCTGCAGCTCCTGCACGTCCTGCGGGAAGCGGTCGGAGGCACGCGGGTCGCGGCGCAGCGCCTGCCAGGTCTGCTGGTCGGTGCCGGGGGCGCGTCCGAGCCCGAGGTCGACCCGGTCGGGGTAGAGCTCGGCGAGCGTGCCGAACTGCTCGGCGATCACGAGCGGGGAGTGGTTGGGGAGCATCACCCCGCCCGCCCCGACCCGGATGGTCTGCGTGGCTGCGAGCACCTGCCCGACCAGCACGCTCGTCGCGGCCGAGGCGATGGTGCGCATGTTGTGGTGCTCGGCATACCAGAGTCGCTCGAAGCCGCCCAGCTGATCCGCCTTGCGCGCCAGGGCGATCGACTCCTGCAGCGCCTCCCGGGTGCTCTGGCCGGGGGCCACGTGGGCGAGGTCGAGGATCGACAGGGGGATGCTCATCAGGTCTCCGGAGGTCGTATGGCGGAAGCGGTGCTCCCCGGCGACAACCGTGCCCCGGTCGCCGGTGTTCCCCTCCGGTCAGGATGTCGGACGGCCCGGTCCCGCACGTCGAGCAGCTCGACGTGCGGGACCGGGCCGTCCGGGTGGGTCGGTCAGCGGGTCACTGGACCGTGATGTCGTCGAAGACGAAGGAGGTCTGGTGGACGGAGTCCTCGGTGGCGGCGAGCTTGAGGGTGACGGTCTTGCCGGCGTGCTTGGTCAGGTCGATGGTCTTCTGGACGTAGCCGTTGGTCTTGTCCAGGTTGGAGTAGGACGCGACCGCGGTGCCGTCGATGGACACGGTGGCCTTGTCGTACTTGGAGTAGGCGGAGGTCTCGGCGGTGTCGATGGCGACCCAGTAGGTCAGCTTCGGGGAGCCTGCGGGAACGGTGATGGTCTGCTGGGCGTACTCGCTGGTGGTCTTGCCGTTGCCGCCGAGCCACAGCTTCCAGGTGCCGGAGTGGGCCTTGCGGCCGGTGTTGTCGGTGACCACACCGTTGGAGCCGGTCCAGCCGGACTGGCCGGCCTCGAAGCCACCGTTGGTCACGGCGTTGCCGCCGGGCTGCGGGGTCGAGGTCGGGGTGCCCGTGGGCGTGCTGGTTGGCGTGGCCGTGGGGGTCGGGGTGGCCGTAGGCGTGCTGGTCGGGGTGGCCGTGGGGGTCGCCGTGGCGGTGGGGGTGCCCGTCGGGGTGCTGGTCGGCGTGGGCGTCGGCGTCTGCTTGCAGTACGTCGCCTCCTTGCCGGTCAGCTTGTACTGGCAGTCGGCCAGCTCGAGGAAGGTCAGCAGCGCCTCACGGTTGCGGCTGGTCTCACGGCCGATCACGCTCGCCGGCGGGTAGAAACCTCCGCCGGAGGAGCTCTTGGGGTACATCTCCATGCCGATGGTCGGGATCTGCTGGTCGCCCCAGACCCAGTCCATCGAGTCGCCGTCGGTGATGTAGAGCTCGGAGCTCTGACCCGGCGTGTAGGTGTTGGACTCGGCGAGCTTCTTGCCCAGCGCGACGTGCATGTCGTACTGGTCCTGCGTCATGTTGGTCGTGACGGCGTCCGTGGTGTGCCCGAAGGGCCACATGATCAGCTCGCTGAAGGTGTGGATGTCCATGTAGGCCTTGACCTGCTGCACGCCACCGACGCGGCGGCTCTTGATGAAGTCGGCGACGGCCTTGGTCTCCGGCGCGGCGAAGGCCGAGGGCCCGCGGTAGGTCCCCGACGAGGGGGTGCCCGAGGCGCCGTTGCAGCAGCCCCACTTGTAGCCCCAGTTGCGGTTGGGGTCGATGCCGATCGTGCCGTCGGAGTTCTTGGTGCGGTTCTTGCGCCAGGACTGGTACTTGCCGCCGGAGATGTCGTAGGTCGAGCCGTCGGGGTTCATCATCGGCAGCACCCAGATCACGCGGGTGTCCATGATCTTCTTGATCCGGTCGTCCGTCGCGTACTTCTGGGTGAGCTCGTCGATCAGGTAGAGGCACTGCTCGGTGGTGAGGTGCTCGCGGGCGTGCTGGTTGCAGGTGATGACGACCTCGGGGGCACCGGCACCGCCCTTGCCGAGCTTGAGCATCCGCAGGTCGCGGTTCTCGGTGCTGCTCCCGATGGACCTGATGCTCGCCAGGTCGGGATGGCTGGAGACGGTCTTGTCCATGGCCGAGAGCGTCTCGGCGTAGGTGTGGTAGGCCTCGTCGCCCGCGGGGAAGTCATCCGCCACCCGGACCGCGACGCCCTTGGCCCGGCGCTGCGCGGCGATCGCGGCGACCCGCTCGTTGGCCCGGTCCGCCGACGAGGCGGTGGGGGTGAGTGTCAGGCCCATGCTGCGCAGCACGGCGAGCTCGGCCGGGGAGCCGGCCACCGTCGCCGTGTCGCCCACGGGGCCCTGGACGTCCACGCCCGAGCGGGACAGACCCGCACGCAGCACGGTGCGGTCGCCGCTGACGACGTAGGTGGCGGGGGCCTGCGACCTGGCGGCCGGGCGGGGGGAGCCCGACTCCTGGGCGATCGGCAGTGCGGCGGCGCTGCCGGACGCGAGCAGGCCGGCGCTGCCGGCCAGGGCCAGGGCGAGCAGGGTGGGGCGGGGGTGGGTCATGGCAGGTCCTTCGACGCGGTGCAGGAAGAAGCCAGACGCTATCCCCCGAATGGAGCAGCGACAAGAGTGTGCGGCGATCTTGGCGCGATCCAGGGCGCCTCGTCGCACAGGGGTGTGTCCGGTTCACGCCTGGTGATCGGCGAGTGCACGCCCGGTGACCGGCGGGGATGCCCGTCTCCGGCGCCCCACGCCACCTCGCACCCCCCGTTCGGAACTGATTCCACATCTGTGGACGTCCGGAGTGATTGCTTGAGGTAACTGACCAGTCACTGAAATGCAACGATTCGGGACACTTCTGCTATTGACTGGACAAAAGCGGGCACGTACAAAGGTGAGTACAGATCCTCGACGACGAGGGTCACCTGCGAAAGGACATGCCTGTGGCCACGACCACGGCTAGCCCAGCCGGAGCGGAGCGCGTCTCGGCCCGGGTGCGCGTGCAGAAGTTCGGCACCTTCCTGTCCGCCATGATCATGCCCAACATCGGCGCCATCATCGCCTGGGGCCTGGTCACCGCCCTCTTCATCCCCCAGGGCTGGTGGCCCGACGAGCACATCGCGACCGTCGTCGGCCCGGCGATCACCTATCTGCTGCCCGTCCTCATCGCCTACACCGGCGGCGCCAACGTCTACGGCACCCGCGGCGGCGTCGTCGGCGCCTTCGGCGTGATGGGCATCATCATGGCCACGAGCGACCCGCTGTTCATCGGCAAGGACGGGCACGCGTCCCCGATGTTCCTCGGCGCCATGATCATGGGTCCGCTGACCGCCTGGACCATGAAGAAGCTCGACTCCCTGTGGGAGGGCAAGATCCGGCCCGGCTTCGAGATGCTGGTCAACAACTTCTCGGCCGGCATCTGGGCCATGGTCATGGCCGTCGCGGGGATGTTCCTCCTCGCCCCCGTGGTCCTCGCCCTCATCGCCGGGCTGGGCGACGCCGTGCAGTTCCTCGTCGGACACGACATCCTGCCGTTGACCTCGATCGTCATCGAGCCGGCCAAGGTCTTCTTCCTGAACAACGCCATCAACCACGGCGTCCTCACGCCCCTGGGCATCCAGCAGGCCTCGGGCTCCGCCGGCAAGTCGGTGCTCTTCCTGCTGGAGGCCAACCCCGGCCCCGGTCTCGGCCTGCTCCTGGCCTACATGGCCTTCGGCAAGGGCGTCTCGCGCGCCTCCGCGCCGGGCGCGGCGATCATCCACTTCCTCGGCGGCATCCACGAGATCTACTTCCCCTACGTGCTCGCCAAGCCGCGGCTCGTCGCCGCGCTCGTCCTCGGTGGTATGACGGGGGTCTTCACCAACGTCCTGCTCGGCTCCGGGCTCATCGCCCCGGCGGCTCCCGGATCCATCATCGCGATCCTCGCCAACACGGAGCGCCACAGCTATGTCGGTGTCGTCCTGTCGGTGCTGCTGGCCGCCCTGGTGACCTTCGCCGTGGCCGCGGTGCTGCTCCGGACCGACCGCTCGGACGACATCGACCTGGCGGCCGCGACCGCGGACATGGAGGCCCGCAAGGGGAGGAAGTCCTCGGTCGCGGGCCACCTCGCCGGCGGCGCGGCTGCCGGGACCGCCCTCGCCGCGGACCGACCCATCCACGCGATCGTCTTCGCCTGCGACGCCGGCATGGGCTCCTCGGCCATGGGCTCCTCGGTGCTGCGCCGCAAGGTCCAGGCCGCCGGCCACCGGGACGTCACCGTGGTCAACAAGGCCATCTCCACCCTGCAGGACGAGTGGGACCTCGTGGTCACCCACCAGGACCTGACCGCCCGTGCCCAGCAGCGCACCGCATCGGCCACCCACGTCAGCGTGGACGACTTCCTGAGCTCGCCCCGGTACGACGAGATCGTCGACCTGATCGACCGCACCAACCGGTCCGGCGGCACCAGGGCGCCGGCGCCCGCCACCGTGGTCGACCCGTCGCCGGGTGCCGGTGCCTCGGCTGCGGACACCGCCGCGGCACCCGTCGTGGCCGGGTCCGGCGTGCTCGGCCGGGAGGGCATCGAGCTGCACGGCCAGGCCCGCACCCGGGACCAGGCCATCGACGAGGCGGGGCGGCTGCTCGTGGTCCAGGGCAGCGTGGACGACGCGTACGTCGCGTCGATGCACGAGCGCGAGGAGTCCGTCTCGACATACATGGGCAACCTGCTCGCGATCCCGCACGGCACGAACGAGGCGAAGGGCTCGATCCGGCGCACCGCGATGTCCTTCGTGCGCTACGACCAACCGATCAGCTGGAACGGCTCGGACGTCCGCTTCGTCGTCGGGATCGCCGGTGCCGGGGACGACCACCTCTCGCTGCTCTCCCGACTCGCCGGCGTCTTCCTCGACGACGCGCAGGTCGCCCGTCTGGAGGCAGCCCGCACGCCGGACGAGGTCGAGCAGGTCCTGGCCGCCGTCCAGGTCTGAGGCCGACCCCGTCGGCATGCCGCGCAGGGTCGTGGGCGTCTGCAGCCGTCCTCCGGCTGCAGACGCCCACGATCTCGTGGGGTGGGCGGGGCACCCTCTTGAGAGTCACTCAAAGTAAGGTCATGAGTGATGATCGAGAAGGGAGACCTGATGACCGACACCCTGCCCCTCATGCCGCCGGCCGACCCGCCGCGCGCGATGCGTTCCCCCGGGGCCCGGGTGGCCGTGGGCTTCGCCCTGGCAGTCCTGGGGCTGGTCGCGGGAGCGCTGGTCTCTCGGGGGATCGGTGACGAGTCCTGGGCCTCGGCGGTGCAGCACCTGGTGGCCGCGATGCTGGGCGCCGGTCTCCTGACGTGGCTAGGCCAGGGCTCGTGGCTGACCCGCGCTGCGGGGATCGGCCATGCGCTCCGGGTCGGCTGGGGCCTGCTGGCGGTCGCCCTCGTCGGCACGGCCTTCACCCTGAGCGCCGTGACCTCGGGGCTCACCATGCCGGCGCCGCACCGGTGGCTCGCCGTGCTCCTCGACGCGGCCGCCACCGGGGTCGCCGAGGAGACGCTCTTCCGCGGGGTGGTGCTCGTCGCCCTGCTGGAGCGGGCAGGCGTCCTGGGTCGGGGGCGTGCCGACGTGTCGCGCACCACGACCGCGGTGCTGCAGTCGGCCGCGATCTTCGGCGTGTTCCACCTGGTCAACCTCACCGGCACCCCGGACCGGCCGGTGGCCGTGCTCACCCAGGTCGGCTACACCGCCCTGGTCGGAGTCCTGCTGGGGGCGGTCCTCGTGCGGACGGGCAGCCTGCTCGGGGTCGCGGTGCTGCACGCGGTCTTCGACCTGATCAGCGACATCGGGGACGCCCTGACCGGCGGGGGTGGGACTCCCGCCGCGGGCGACCTGTCCTGGGGAGGCGCCGTGATCACCCTGCTCCTGGTGCTGCCCTGCCTGCCCCTGGGGATGCGACTGCTGCGGCGCGGCCCGGGGGCGCAGGCCACGGCGCCCCGGGGTTGAGCCTCGCCGGCGCCCGCTGCGGCCGGCCGGCCCTCAGACCCGAGGCCTGCTCCTGGACTCGCACAGTCGGATGAATCCGCCCAGCTGCAGCAGCTGCTCGGGCGTCGTGGGGGTGAGCGACGTGAGGTTGGCCGAGCGGACCACCACCGCGAGCCACTGGGCCCGGCTGATGGCGACGTTGAGACGGTTGCGGTTGAGCAGGAAGTCCGCCCCGCGCGGCAGGTCGGCCAGCGCCGACGCGGTCATGGACATGATCGCGACCGGGGCTTCCTGCCCCTGGAAGAGATCCACCGTGCCGACGCGCACGTCGCGCAGCCCGGCCCGGTCGAGGGCGGCACGGATCGTCCCCACCTGCGCGTTGTAGGGCGCCACGACCACGAAGCCGTCCTCCGCCAGCGGGGTCGCCGGGGCATCCGCCGCAGGCCGCCAGGACCGGCCCAGCAGGGACTGCACCACCCGCACGACCTCGTCGGCCTCCTCGACCGAGGACACGGCGTTGTCGTGGTGGTCGACGGTCACGACCTGCAGACCGGGGTCGACGCCCTCCAGCGAGCGGCCCAGCGTGGCCACCTCCTGCGAGCGCAGCCGCCCGGCATACGACAGGTGGGAGACGGGCTCGCAGACGGCGGGGTGCATCCGCCAGGTCCGCTCCAGGAAGTAGCCCAGCTCGGGCGGGAGCGTGTCGTGCCCTGCCGACAGCCAGCCGAGGGCCGACTCGTCGATCGGCTCGGGGTGGATGCCCTGGGAGACCTGGGGCAGCTGCCGCGGATCGCCCAGGAGCAGCAGCCGCCGGGTGGCCCGGGCGACGGCGAGGGTGTTGGCGAGGGAGTACTGCCCCGCCTCGTCCACCACCAGCAGGTCGAGCTCGCCCTCGTCGACGGCGTTGAGGTTGCAGTAGTCCCACATGGTCCCGCCGATGACGCAGCCCGCCGCGGCGTCCCGGTGCTCGTCGAGGAAGGTGCGCAGGGCGCGCGTGTCCTTCAGCGGTGTCCAGGGGGCGTCCTCCTGCCGGGTCTTGGTCTTGCCGACCTGGCGCGCGTCGACGCCGACGGCGACCACCCGGTCCAGGACGTTCTCGACCACGGCGTGGGACTGGGCGACGACACCGATCCGCCAGCCGAGCCGGACGAGCGCGGCGATCACCCGCGACGCGACATAGGTCTTGCCGGTGCCGGGCGGCCCCTGCACGGCGAGATAGCTGTGGTCGAGCGCCTGCACGGCGGCGGTGATCGCGGCGACCGCGTCACCGTCGACCACCGGCGGCAGGGCGTCGAGCCCGCTCAGACGCGGCGGGCGACGGCGCAGGATCTCGATGCCGGGGTGCTCGGGCAATCCCTCGCGCCGCACCTGCTGGGCGAGGTCGAGCAGGGCCTCCTGCACGGCCTTGACCGGGGGCGGGGGACCCACGGTGAGAGCGACCGGGAGATCGACGTACGCCTCGCAGCCCTTGGCCAGCCGCTCCTCCAGGGTCAGCCGCACCCGCCCGCCCGCCACCGGCTCGGCCTCGGTGACGGTCAGCGAGGAGGTCGTGCCCATGGCCTCGGGGCTCGGCTGCTGCAGCCCGTCGGGGACGGGCGGGGGATAGAGCAGGTAGCCGCTCGCACCCTCCGTGAAGGGCATCCCCGGCTCGTGGCGGCCGACCGCGGAGAGGACGCGGCGCAGCGAACGCCTGCCCGGGGGCTTGCCCCAGTCCTCGACCACCTCGACCCGGTCGACCACGAAGGCATCCCGGGAGACCGGCCAGTCGTCCAGCGCCGACTGGAGCCGGTCGAAGTGCGCCCACCAGAAGGGCTTGCTCTCGCGCTGGTGATAGCCGACCGCCGCCCCCACGAGCGCGATCGCGTGGTCGTCGTCGCAGCGGTCCTCGGCCGGCCCTGCGAGGGCGGCCAGCGCCTCCGCGACCTCGGCGCGCGGGTCGACGAGCGCGTCCTCCTCGTCCTCGGGCAGTTCCTCCAGCCGGCGGGGCTCCCGCGCGGCGACCCCCGCGTCCCGCATCAGCTCGAGCAGCCAGTCCCGCAGCCGCAGCGTCGACACGCAGTCGTACTCGTTGTAGTCCGCGATCGCCTGCAGCAGCCGGTCGGCCTCGGCCCGGTCGCCGCGGGCCCGCGCCTCGCACCACCGGTGATACTCGACGATCGAGTCACCCGCCGTCGTCACGTCACCGCCGCGCAGCTGGTCACCCATGTAGAGCGGCTCGAGCTTCTTGATCGAGTAGGACGGCTGGGAGACCCGGATCGAGCGCTTGACCACCTGGTAGAGATCGACGAGGATGCCCTCGCGCAGCAGCCGGTCCACCGCCTCCTCGCCCGCCCCGTGCCGACCGGCGAGCTTGAGCAAGGCGGTCCGCTCGTAGGGCGCGTAGTGGTAGATGTGCAGGCCCGGGTGGTGGGCGCGGCGCTCCTCGACGTACGCCAGGAAGTCGAGGAGGGCGGCCTTCTCCTGCGCGCGGTCGTGCGCCCAGAAGGGCCGGAAGGTGCCGTCCGTCTCGACCACGCCGAAGAGGTACTCCAGGCCCTGGGCGTCGGTCTCGTCCCCGGCCCACAGCGGGTCGCCCTCGAAGTCGAAGAAGATGTCGCCCTCGTCCGGGGCTGGGATCGCGCTGATCGCCTCCGGCGTGTGCACCTCGACCGAGATCTGTCCCGCCGACCCGTCGGGGGGCGACTGCAGCACCTGGAGGCGGGCCTGGGCCTGGAGCTTGTCGAGCGTCGCCCGGCCCAACCCCTCGACCGGCCCCTCGTGGCGGGCCAGGTCGTCGATGGTCCGCACGCCGGCCGCCAGCAGCCGCTTGCGCTGCGTCGCCCGCACCCCCGCCACCAGCAGCACGTCCCGGTGCGCCGCGACCTCGGTCGAGCAGACGTCACAGCTGCCGCAGGCGCTCACGCCCGGCTCGCCCCAGGCCAGCGGGGCGACGGCGGCGACGCGGTCGGCCACGAGCCCGAGCAGGTGGCGCCGCCGCTCGGCATACACCGCCAGCAGCTCGGCCACGGGATAGGTGGGCCGGGAGCGGTCCCCCAGCACCAGGGTCACCCGGTCCGTCGGGTCGACGCCGCCGCGCCGGAGCTGGTCGGCGTAGGCAGCGAGCTGCAGCAGGGCCGTCACCTTGGCGTGCCGGGCGAGCTTGGTGTCGTGCACCTCGTAGGCCGGACGGTCCGGCTGCCACCCGTCGGCCCGGACCAGGAAGTCGGCGAAGCCCATCAGCTCGCCGTCGTAGAAGCAGCCCTGGTAGACCACGGGCACGCCCTCGCGCATCGCCGCGAAGGTCGCCTCCCGCGCCTGCACCAGCTCCTCGTGCGTCGGCCGGGGGCGAGGGATCTCGCGCACCCCCGCCTCGCCGTGCACCCGCAGCCAGCGCTCCAGCTCCAGCTGCTCGTGGGCGTCTCCGAGCTGCGCGAGCTGGGCCATCATCGGGTCGGGGACGGCCTCGGGGGCGGGCAGCCGGCCGAGCCGCACGTCCAGGTCCCGCAGCAGCGCCAGCTCGCAGGCCGAGGCCCGCGTCAGGTCGCTGGCGCTGATCACGAAGCGGTCGTCGATCCGGTGCATGAGCCCTCCCAGGTCCGTGGTCCGCACCCTAGCGACCCGCACCGACAGACCCCGGGCGGCGGCACGGGAGCCACGGTGCCCGGTCCGTGGGAGGCGGTGCCTGCGGGTCCACGGGAGTCCCGGTATGACGGCGCCTGCTCGCCGGACGCCCGTCATGGACGTCCTCGTGGTCGCAGGCGACGGTGCGGCCCCGGCCCGAGCCGTGTGCCGATCCCCCGCCGCGGACCGTTCCCGGTCTGCGGCGGGGCGTCGGCGTGCGACGGTCAGATCACTCGACGAACGTCGTGGTGGCCGGGGGACGCTCACCCACGACGGTGAAGCGGACGGTGTCGGTGTAGGTGCGGCCGTGACGGTCCGTGCCCTTGACCGTGGCCGTGTGCGTGCCGTGGGCGAGGGAGCGAGGCAGCTCCAGGCGCCAGATCGAGGTGCCGTCCTGCGGCACGTTGCCGGTCGCGGACAGAAGGTTGGCGTTGGCACCCGCCACGTCGGCGAACTCCCACCCGGTCCGGAGCTTCTCGCCCTTGGCGGGCTGCGTCGGCCGGGCCAGGCGAGGGGCGCCGCCGTCGAGGGCGATCTCGACCGTGGCGGCGGTGCTGGCCGCCATGAAGTTCGCGGAGACGTAGGTCTTGTCCGCGAGGACCGCATCGGTGACGACGCCGAGGTTGCCGAGCTCGGGGCCAGCGCCCTTGGCCGGGTTCTTGTCACCGCGCCAGGCGAGACGCCTGGCGGCCCAGCCGCGCCAGGAGGGGGAGTTGATGCCCAGCGAGAAGCGATGGGACCACGGCTCGTTGCGCACCTTGTAGCTCTCGACGTACTCCTTGCCGGCGAGGCTGATGGTCAGGCTGCCGGGGCGGACGCCGCCCTTGCCGATGGCGTAGGGCAGGCCGTGCTGGTCCAGGTTGCCGGAGTGCCAGTCACCGGAGATGGTGCCGGTCACGATCTGGTGGAAGGGCAGCGACTCGATTCCCTCGGCCGCCCACTCCGCACGCCGGTCGCCGGGGAGCAGGTTCTCCATGGTGTGGGTGTGGCCGCCGATGAGCAGGGTGTTCTCGGCGGTGCGTCCGGCGGCCTTCAGGACCTCGAAGACCTCCTTCGCGTCCTGCGTGCCCGTGTTCGTGTAGTGCACGAAGGGCGCGTGGGCGTTGATCACGACCAGCGTGGTCGCCGGGACCGTGGCCAGGTCCTTCTTGAGCCACTCGAGCTGCTGCGCGTCCAGACCGGTCGTGTACCCGCCGCTCCTGGCGTTCGGGACCGCACCGTTGTAGAGCACGTCGTCCAGCCCGATCAGGTGGGCCTGACCCACGTCGTACGAGAAGTACGCCGGGCCGAACTGCTCGCGGAAGGTGTCGAGGCTGCCCTCGTCGTCCTTGGCATCGAAGTCCATGTCGTGGTTGCCGGCGATGGCGCGGATGGGGCCCTGGACGTCGCGGTAGATGTCCTTGACCGGGGCGTTCAGCGCCAGGTCGTCCCACACGTTGTCGCCGAGCAGCATGACGCCACAGCCGCCGAGGTCCTTGCGGGCCACCAGCTCACGCACCGGGCCCTCCTTGGCGTAGTGCACCTCCTTGAGGTTGCGGGGCTGCGTGTCGGAGGCGATGGCGCAGTTCTGGGAGACCTTGGCGGTCGCCGTGGACGTGACCATGGGGAAGTTCACGGCCTTGGGCAGCGCACCGGTCGGCCGCACGCCGCCGAACTTCAGGGTGGGCGACCCGGCGGGGAAGTGGTTGTAGGAGAACTGGGCGATGTTGTCCTCGTCGACCGGCACGGCGTAGCCCGCGGGCTGGGTGACGAAGGCGGTCATCCGGTCGAAGGCGGGCAGCGCGTAGGCGCCACGGGCGTCGGTCGTGACGACGTCGCGGCCGTTGGAGACCCTCACGCCGGAGATGCCCCGCTCGCCCTTGTCCTTGACGCTGTCCCTGTCACGGTCGACGAAGACCGTGCCGCGCAGGACCGTGGGGTCGGCGGCCTTGCCCCGGACGACGTCGACGTGGCCGCGGTAGTCGTCCCGGACGGTCTGGGCCTTCTTCTCGGGGTTGACGGGAGGTGTGGTGGTGGCCGCGGCCTGGACCGGCAGGGCGGGGGCCGCCGCGAGGCCGACGAGGGGGAGCAGCGCTGCAGCGATCCGGACGGGTGCGTGACGCATGACCTTCTCCTGTGCGTGGGGGACGAGCGGGCGGTGGCCCGCTCGTCCCCCACCGTGGGGTCCGGCACTGAACTCCGGGCGGCGACGACGCCATGGGGAGGTGTCCACCGGTGGAAGCCGCGATCCGTATCGTCGTGGCTGCCAGTGACCTTCGCCGGCGAGCGGGGACCGCAGCCCGCCCTCGGGCCTCAGGGGAGCAGCCGCGCCAGCAGGTCCGCCGCCTGCGCCACCGGGTGGGTCGCCAGGTGGGCGGTCACCGTGATCTCGGTCCACGACCAGCCGGGCACGTCGGCGGCGCGCCACCGGTCGGGCACCACGACCTTGGTCTCCTCCATCACCGCGGCCGCACGCTCCCGCACCTCGTCCGGCGAGCCCGGGACCCAGGCTCGGAAGGCCAGCGAGCGCACGTCCTGCGGGCGGGTGAGCAGCCCCCGCTCGTCCAGCGCGACCGCGAGATCCTTGGCGTACGCGTGCAGCTCACCCATCCGCGGCAGCAGCGTGTCCAGCCCGTGCAGCGCGGCGAGCGCCAGGGGGTATGCCGTGAAGATCGTCCCGCCCAGCCGCCGGCGCCACAGCCGCAGCTCGTCGGCGGCGTCCTCGTCGCAGCCGACCGCCGCGCCCGCCATACCCCCGAGGCCCTTGTAGAACGAGACATAGGTGGAGTGCGCCGTCCGGGCCAGGTCGCTCGGCTCGCAGCCCAGACCTGCCGCGGCCTCCCACAGCCGGGCCCCGTCCAGGTGCAGGGCGATCGAGCGCTCGCGGCAGGCGGCGGAGAGCATCCGCAGCTCGTCGAGATCCGGGACCAGGTAACCGCCGTCGCGCAGCGGCACCTCGACGAGCACGGCGGCCACGTGCCCGGGCACTGCCCGGACGTCGTCGGCCGTGGGCGTCCGCGCGCCGGTCGTCAGGTGCACCACCTCCAGGTCGTGCAGCAGCCGCGGCCCGTCCTCCTCGTGGACGAGCAGGTGGGACAGGTCCGGCAGCGCCACCCGGCGACTGCCGGTGCGGTCGCACCAGGTCCGCAGGGCGGCCTGCTGCGCCATGATCCCGGAGAGGAAGAACACCGCCGTGTCGGTGCCCAGCAGCTGCGCGACCCGCCGCTCCAGCTCGGCGACCGGGCCGCCGTCGCCATACACGTCCTGGTCGCCGGAGTCGGCCTCGGGCAGCGCGGCGAGCGCGCGCAGCTCCTCGGCCATCGTCGTGCGTGGGCGGGGGAGTGCGTCGGTGCAGGCGGCGCGGGCCGCGGCCACGCGTTCGTCGAGAGTCATCAGGTGCTCCTCGTCAGTAGTTCTGCCAGGTGAGGGCCGACTCGTCGCCCTGGGTGAGCCAGCGGGGGCTGCCGGCAGGTGCAGCAGCGGGCGCCCGCACGGGAGGACGGATCCCACCCGAGCCGTTCGGGGGCGAGGGTGGCCAGGGCCTCGGCCCCCTCGGTGCGGAAGCGCTCGTCGGCCTCGTCATGGGGCCATCATCGCGGCCCGCGGACGGGCCGGGCGCCGGGGAGGCGACTCCCCGGCGCCCGGCCCAGGAGGGGGGTCAGTCCTGCTCGGACCCGATGTTGACGCTCCAGGTGACTCCGAACCGGTCGGTGAGGTCGCCGTAGACGTCGCCCCAGACCTGCTTCTCGAGCGGCTGGTGCACGGTGCCGCCCTCCGCCAGGCCGTCGAACCAGCTGCGCAGCGTCGCCTCGTCCCGGCCCCACAGACACAGGCTGGTGCCGCCACGGACGACCTCGTCGCCGGGACGGGTGGAGTCGGCCGCCATGATCGTCCAGCCGGCCTCGGTGTCGAGCTGCCCGTGCATGACCCCCTCGGCCGGCATCCCCGGCACCTGCAGGTCGCCGAAGCGGGTGATGCGCAGGTCCCCGCCGAGGACGGAGTGCCAGAACTCCAGGGCCTCGGCGGCGTTGCCGTCGAACGCGACGTAGGGGGAGAGACGGTTGGTGGTCATGAGCGGCCTGCCTTCGGGTCGTATGACGTGACGCCGATCACCCTAGGGGCACCGCTGCGCTCCCGCCCGGCAGCCGCCGGACGGGAGCGCAGACCATGGACGCGAAGCGGACCCCCGGTCCGGCGCGACCCGCTCAGGCGGCGTCGGCGGCGTCCGGGTTCTGCGCCCACAGGTCGGGACCGAAGACCTCGTAGCCGATGTCCGACGCGGGCACCCCCTTCGCGATCAGCTGACGGCGCATGGCCTGCATGAAGGGCAGCGGTCCGCACATGAACACCTTGGCGCCCGAGGGGATCTCGACATCGGTGAGGTCCATGCGGCCCTCGCGGGCGGGAGCCTGCGCGCCGGTCTCGTACCAGATCTGCGTCCGGACGTCGGACATCTTCTCGGCATACTCCTGCAGCGTCGTGAAGAGCGCGTGCGTGTCCTGGCCCTTGTCCGCGTGGAAGGCGCGGACGGTGCGGCCCGGCTGGCGCTGCGACAGGTCCTCCATGATCGCCGCCATCGGGGTGATGCCGATGCCCGCCGAGACCAGCACCAGCGGCGCGTCGGTGTCGTCCAGCACGACGTCGCCCGAGGGCAGGGAGACGTCCAGGACGGTGCCCACCTGCGCGTGCTCGGCCAGCCAGGTGGAGACCTGGCCGTCCGGGACGCCCTCGGCGCCGGTGACCCGCTTGATGGTCAGGCGGAAGGCCGTGCCGCCGGGGACGCCGGAGATGGTGTACTGCCGCGGCTGGCGCTCGCCGCCGGGCAGGTCGATGCCGAGGGCGACGTACTGACCGGTGCGGTGGGCCGGCAGCTCGCCCTCCTGCGGGCGGATGACCAGCGAGAACGCGTCCTGGCCCTCCTCGGTGCGCTCCTGGACGACGTACCTGCGCCAGGGCTGCTCGGGGTCGACCCCGCCGAGGGCGTAGAGCTTGGCCTCCTCCGCGATCAGCTGGCAGGCGAAGAGCCAGTAGACCTCGTCCCAGGCGCCGGCGATCTCGGGGGTGACGGCGTCGCCGAGGACGTCGCCGATGGCCCACATCAGGTGGTGCCCGACGATCGTGTACTCCGTCGCCTTGATGCCCAACGACACGTGCTTGTGGGCGATGCGCTGCATGATCGGCGTGAAGTCGGGTGCGTCCGGGTCGATCAGGTTGACGGCATAGGCCACGACCGAGGCGGCCAGCGCCTTGGGCTGCTCGCCGACGGCCTGGTTGGCCTTGTTGAAGACCCGCATCAGCTCGGGGTGCGCCGCGAACATGTGGGGGTAGAAGCGGCTGGTGATGGTCTCGGCGTGGGCGGCGACGACGCCGGCGGTGGCCTTGACGACCTCGGTGGACTCGGGTGACAGCACGGGGACTCCTTCGCAGGGTGCTATTAAGAGGATTTAGTGGATCCTCGGTCACGATAGCGCGGGTGGCTGGACATGCCCACCGCAGACCGGGCGACGCTGCCCAGGTGGGTCCGGTGGTGACCTCGTCGCCGGGCCGGGGCGCCGTGGCCAGCCTGCGGTGCGGCGGGCTGCTCGCCGCGGCCGTGTCCGCGGCCCACCGCCCCTCGTCGCGCGAAAGCGCTTGTGGTCCGGGCAGACTGAGCGGGTGACCAGCTGGGACGACCATCCGGACGTGGCGCGCCTGCGGGCGGCCCGTCCCTCCCGCACCGCCGACCGGATCGCCGCCGTCTGCCACCCCGGCTGGTGCGTGACCGTGACGCTCCTGATCGTCTCGGTCCCCTCCTGCCGGTCCTGGTGGCAGGGGCTGCTGTGGGCGACCCTGGCCGTCGTGGTCTGCGTGGCGCTGCCGCTGCTGTGGCTGCGCGCGCAGGTGCGGACCGGCGCGGTCCTGGACCACCAGCTCGTCGTCCGCGAGCAGCGGAGCGGGCCGCTGCTGGTGGCCGCGGCCTTCGTCGTCGGCGGGCTCACCCTGCTGTGGCTGCTGGGGGCGCCCGCCGCCGTGGTGGCTCTCGTCCTCGCCATCCTGGCCGGACTCTCCGCCATGAGCCTCGTGTCCTGCTGGCACAAGGCGTCCTTCCACGTCGGGGCCCTCGCGGGCATGACCTCGGTGCTGTCGCAGACCTTCGGGCGACCGGCCCTCCTGGCGCTCGTGCCCCTGCTCGCCCTCTGCGGGTGGGCGCGCGTGCGGGCAGGGCGACATACCCTCCTGCAGGTGCTCGTGGGCCTGGTGGTCGGCTCCGTCGCCACCGGCGTGACCTTCGCCCGGGCGATCGGAGGTCTGGCCGGCTGACCGGGTCGGGGGACAGCAGCAGACCCGGCCCGGACCCTCAGGTCCGAGCCGGTCTGCTTCATCTGGTCGGGGTGACAGGATTTGAACCTGCGGCCTCGTCGTCCCGAACGACGCGCGCTACCAAGCTGCGCCACACCCCGTGATGACTGACAGAGAATAGCCGACAAGAGCCCTCGGCCACCAATCCGCCGGTCAGGAGCGCGCGACCAGCGTCAACAGGGTCGCCTCCGGGCGGCAGGCCAGACGCACCGGGGCGTATGGCGAGGTGCCCAGACCGGCCGACACGTGCAGCCATGCCGCCTGGTCCGGGGCCTGGCTGTCGGGGGCGTTGTCGCAGCCCTCCCACCAGCGCGAGAGGCCCTTGACCCGCTGGCGCCCGAGGTCGCAGTTGGTCGCCAGCGCGCCGTAGAACGGGACGCACACCTGGCCGCCGTGGGTGTGCCCGGCGATGACCAGCGAGGCCCCGTCCCGGGTGAAGGCGTCCAGCACCCGCAGGTAGGGCGCGTGCGCCACCGCGACGGTGAGGTCGGCCGCCGGGTCCGCGGCGCCCGCCACCTCGGCATACGCGTCCCGGCCGATGTGCGGGTCGTCCACGCCGACGAGCTCCAGCTCGCGCCCGGCGACGGTGAGCGCGCTGCGACGGTTGTTGAGGTTGACCCACCCCGCGGTCTCGAAGCCGGCGACCAAGTCGCCGGTCGGCAACGCCCGTCGCTCGCCGGTGGACCGGGCGTAGTCGGCGGTGAGGTAGCGGAGGGGATTCTTGGGCCGGGGGGCGAGGTAGTCGTTGCTGCCCATGACGAAGGCCCCCGGCAGCCCGAGGAAGGGCTCCAGCGCCCGCATCGCGAGCGGCACCGCCTGCGGGTGGGCCAGGTTGTCGCCCGTGTTGACCACCAGGTCCGGCTCGAGCCGGGCCAGGTCACGGATCCACCCGATCTTGCGCTCCTGCCCGGGCACCAGGTGCATGTCCGACAGGTGCAGGACCGTCATCGGGGCCTGCCCGGTGGGCAGCACGGGCGCCGTCGCCCGGCGCAGCGTGAACGCCTGCCGCTCGATCAGCGAGGCGTAGGCCACGGTGGCGGCCCCGGCCGCCGTCAGTCCGGTGAGGGTGCGCGCGAGAGTGTTCATCGCCTCCATGCTCGCAGATGCGGCGCCCGGGCGGCGGTCCACCGGCGCAGGTCCGCGGTATGACGCCGCCGGGCCCCGGACCGTGTGGTCCGGGGCCCGGCGGTCACCGCGTGGGTGCCTCACCGTCAGCCACGGCGTGGGGCGGGGGTGGTCGGCTGGGCCGGGTCCGCGGGCTGGGCCGGGTCTCCCGGCTTGGCCGGTGCCGGCGCCGGGTTGACCACCGGGCCGAGCGCGAAGTGCCGGACCGGCTCGTCCTCGTGGGCAGCCTGCATGATCCCTCGCCAGATCGGCCCGGGGATCAGACGGCCCTGGGTCTTGGCGAAGTAACGCTTGTTGCCCCGGACGTCGTGCAGGGTGACCCGCTGCCAGGAGTTGTCGTTGGTGTCCGGGGTGCCGGCCCACACCGCGGTGGCGTACTGCGGGGAGGCGCCGACGAACCAGGTCTCGTTGTCCGAGTCGGTGCCCGTCTTGCCCAGCGAGGGCCGCCCGAACTGCATCTCGCGACCGGTTCCGGTCGTCATCACGCTCTGGAAGATCGCGGCGGCCCGGTCGGCGACGTGCTTGGGCAGGACCTGGCGGCACCCGGGCAGCTTGAGGTTGACCTTCTTGCCGTTGGCGTCCACCACCGACTCGACCGGCAGGTTGGGGCACAGCTTGCCGCCGTTGGCGATCACGGCATACATCTGCGCCATCGTCTCGGGGCTGGTGTCCGTGCTCAGGAGCAGCTGGTTGGGGATCAGCGACAGCGGCTTGCCGTCGACCTTGCCCTCGGGCGCCTTGCGGGTGGAGGTGTGCATGCCCATCTGCAGCGCGGTGTTGCGGATGTTGCAGGTGCCGATCTCGTGCGCGAGCGCGACGAAGGCGGTGTTGATGGAGTTCTGGGTGGCGTGCGCGAGGGTCTCGGTCGGGCTGGGGTCGTCGCCCTCGGCGTTGCGCGGCGCCCAGGGCTTGCCGACGAAGCTGCAGGGGTCCTGGAACTCACCGCCACGCCACGGCGCTCCGGCGGGCCGGATGCCCTTGATGACGTAGTTGGCGTCCTTGCCCTGCTTGAGCGCCTCGACCACCGGGAAGAGCTTCATCGTCGAGCCAGAGCTGAACCCGCCCGAGGCACCGAACTTGAAGTCGGCGGCCCAGTTGACCTGCGTCTTGCCGGTCTCCCGCCGGCCCGTCGCCGTGTAGGCCGTCGACTGGACCATCGACCGGATCTTGCCGGTCCCGGTCTCCACGGTGGTGGCGGCGGCGCCGTACCGCTTGCCGTTCGCGTCGTAGTCCTGCGGGGAGATGATCCGGCCCATCGAGGCCCGGGCCGCGGCCTGCAGCGACGGGTCGAGGGTGGTGATGATGCGGTAGCCGCCGCGCTCGATCCGGCCCTCCCGCTCGCCCGGCTGGGAGCCGAAGGCCGGCTGCATCTTGAGCCAGGTCAGCACGTAGTTGCACCAGAAGGGCTCGCTGGACCCGTCGCAGTTGCGCTTGGCCGGGTCGGTCTTGACCAGGCCGAGCGGGGTCTTCCTGGCCGCGGCGTACTGCTTGGCGTCGATGGCGCCGTACTTGTGCATGGCCGCCAGCACCTGCTGACGACGCGCCAGCGCGGCCTTGGGGTTGTGCACCGGGTCGTTGGCACCCGGCGACTGCACGATGCCTGCGAGGGTCGCGGCCTGCGGGATCGTCAGCTTGGCCGCGGTGGTGCCGAAGTAGTGACGGGCCGCAGCCTCCACGCCGTACTGCTTGTCGCCGTAGTAGACCAGGTTGAGGTAGTTGGTGAGGATCTGCTCCTTGGTCATCTGCTTCTCGACCTGGACGGCGTACTTCAGCTCCTGGAGCTTGCGCGCCGGGGTGACGGCCTTGGCCGCCTTGGCGGCCTCGTAGTCGTCGCGGTAGAGCGCGGCCGTCTCCAGCGTCACCTTGACGTACTGCTGGGTCAGGGTGGAGGCGCCGCGGGCGGTGCCGCCGACCAGCGCACCGCCGAGGGCGGACCCGATGCCCTGCAGGTCGACGCCCGCGTGCTCGTAGAAACGGTGGTCCTCGATGGCGATCTGGGCCTTCTGCATCCACGGCGAGATCGCCTTCAGCGGCACGATGATCCGGCGCTGGTCGTACAACGTCGCGATCACGGTGCGGCCGTCGGAGGCGAGGATCTCGGTCTGCTGCTGCGGCACCACGGGGGCGAACTCGGTCGGCAACGAGTCGTAGACCGCCGTGCCCGACTTGACGACGGTGCCCACGAGCGCGGTGGCGGGGATCAGCAGCCCCGCGCCGAGCACACCCCCCACGACGGCGACGGCGAGGAACGCCGTCAACAGGCTCATCACCGTGGGTATGGCTCGTAGTCGTCCCTGCTTCATGGCGCCAGCCTACTTTTTTTCCTGAGACCCGTAACCCAGGGGTCGTGCGCGCGTTTACAGCACGAGAACGGCGAGAGAAGCTCCCACGGACTAGTCCGACAGGTCGAGGGTAGATCCCTCGGCCGGGCCATGGGAGACGAACTGCGAGGCACGTACCCTGTTGGGTGAAGACTGGGAGGCAACTGACATGACTGTTCCGACGACGCAGGCGGTCGAGCGGGCCGGGCAGTGGGTCCAGGAGTGGGCACCGCTCGGCAACTGCGTGACGCAGGACCCCGACGCCCTGTTCGTGCAGGGGGCCGCGCAGCAGCAGGCCAAGCAGATCTGCGTGGGTTGCCCGGTGATCGCCGAGTGCCTCGCCGACGCCCTGGACAACCGCACCGAGTTCGGTGTGTGGGGTGGCATGACCGAGCGTGAGCGGCGGGCGCTGCTCAAGCGTCGCCCCGAGGTGCGCTCCTGGCGCCCGGTGCTCGAGGCCATGATGAAGCGCGGCGGCGGCAAGGACGGCAAGGTCGCCTGACCTCACGGTCCGCCCTCCTGCGCACCGCCGCCGACGGCTCACAGCGAGGCGGCCACCGTCCGCAGACCGGCCAGGTCGTGCACGTCCGTCCCCGCGGCCGGCACCTCGCTCAGCGGCAGTCCTCCCGCCTGCTGACGCAGACCCGCCACCACCGCGGCCTGGCGCTCGGCGACCTCCTCGTCGGCCGACGCGAGCCGCAGCAGCGCCCGCGTCGCCCCCGCGGCCCCGCCTCCCAGGAGCCGCTCCGCGACCGACATCGCCTCCCGTGCGCCCGGTGACCCCGTCACCGGGCGCACGACCCTGTTGACGACCAGACCGGCGAGCGGCATCGCCTCCGCGCGCAGCCGGCTCATGAAGAACTCCGCCTCGCGCACCGCCGCGGGCTCCGGCGTGGTGACGACCACGAAGGCCGTGCCCGGCTCGGAGAGCATCGCGTAGGTCCGGTCGGCCCGCTCCCGGAAGCCGCCGAACACCGAGTTCAGCGCCAGCACGAAGGTCTGCACGTCCCGCAGCAGCTCGCCGCCGAGCAGCCGGCTCAGCACCGACGTCGCGACCGCCATACCGCTGACGAGGGAGCGGGCGCCGAGCCGTCCGCCCACCCGCGCCGGGGCCGTCAGCAGCCGTACCAGCCGCCCGTCCAGGAAGGACCCGAGCCGGGCGGGCGCGTCCAGGAAGTCCAGCGCGGACCGGCTCGGCGGGGTGTCCACGACGACGAGGTCCCAGGTGCCTTCGCGGTCGGCCTGCTGCCGCAGCTGCCCGAGCTTCTCCATCGCCATGTACTCCTGCGTGCCTGCGAAGGAGCTGGAGACCGCCTGGTAGAAGGGATTGGCCAGGATCTGCTCCGCCGCCTGCGGCGAGGCATGGGTGAGCACCACCTCGTCGAAGGTGCGCTTCATGTCCAGCATCATCGCGTCGAGGCGGCCGCCCGCCGTCCGGTCGACGCCCGCCACCTCCCGCGGCACGTCGTCCAGCTCGACCAGGCCGAGGGACTGGGCCAGGCGGCGGGCCGGGTCGATGGTGAGGACCACGACGCGGCGCCCCGACTCGGCCGCCGCCAGCGCCAGGGCGGCGGAGGTCGTCGTCTTGCCGACGCCCCCCGCGCCGCAGGACAGCACCACCCGGGTGCCCGGGTCGCGGGCGAGCTCGGACAGGCTCGCGGCGGTAGGCCGGGGGAGCGGGCGGGGCGCGCCGGTGGTGCTCACACCAGGCCCCCCACCTGGTCGGCGAGCAGGGCCGCCAGCTCCGGCAGGGTCTGCGGCGTCACCCCGGCCACGAGCTGGGGGAGCAGCACGGTGGGCAGGCCCAGACCGTCGAGGACCTCCTGCTGCTCGCCCTCCACCTGCAGACGGGCCGCGTGCGCCCGGGCCCGCTCGACGAGTCCTCCGGCCAGCAGGGCGGCGTCCGGGAGGCCCGCCGCCGCCAGCTCCGCGGCCACCTCGGCCTCGGTGACCTTCCCGGCCACGGCGGCGTCGAACCCGGCAAGATCGCCCTCCGTCATACCGTCGTCGCGGACCTGGTCGACGACGAGCAGCCCGGGACCGAGGCCCTCGCGGCGCAGCTCGGCCACCGCCTCCACGGTCTCCGTCACGGGCATCTCCTCGAGCAGGGTCACCAGGTGCACCGTCGTCTGCGCGGAGTGCACCAGGGCGCTGACGGCGTCGGCCTGCTGTCGGATCGGACCGACCCGGGCCAGGTCCGCGACCTGCTCGCTCGCGTCCAGGAAGCGCACCACCCGGCCCGTCGGCGGTGCATCCAGCACGACGGCGTCGTAGCGGTCCGGCGCCCCCCGGGGGCGCTGGTGGGCGGGGGTGCGCCGGGTGACGTCGTAGACCTTGCCCATGAGCAGCACGTCGCCCAGCCCGGGGGCGATGCTCGTCGCGAGCTCCACCGCCCCCACCTGGTCGAGCACGGCGCCCGCGGCGCCCAGCCGGTAGTGGGTGGTGAGGTACTCCCGCAGCGACCCGTGCGCGTCGACCGCGACGGCGTGCAGCTCCCCGCCGGCCGCTCCCGCCCGGACCAGCCGCTCCCGGTCGTCCAGCGGTGCGCAGCCCAGGATCGGGGCCAGGGCCTGGCGCTGCTCCACCTCGGCCAGCAGGACCCGGCGGCCCGCGTCGGCCAAGGCCAGCGCCAGCGCCGCCGCCACCGTGGACTTGCCCGTGCCCCCCTTGCCGGTCACCACGTGCAGGCGGGCCGAGCGCCAGGCCTGGGAGTCCGTGGGGGCAGCCATGATCTCGATGCTAGTGCGGAGACCCCGCCGAGGGGCGCGGAGCGCGGATCCGGCCGGGTGGGCTCGCACACACGTGGATAGAGTGCCGCCATGACCACCTGGGAGTACGCCACCGTGCCGCTGATCGTCCACGCCACCAAGCAGATCCTCGACCAGTGGGGCGAGGACGGTTGGGAGCTCGTGGAGGTCCTGCAGTCTCCCGAGGGCAACCTCGTGGCCTACCTCAAGCGGCCCCGCCAGGCCTGAGCCGCACCACCTCTCGCAACCAGGAGTCCCATCATGAGTGCTGTCGAAGACCGTCTCGCCGAGCTCGGCCTCACCGTCCCCGAGGTGGCCGCCCCCGTGGCCGCCTACGTCCCCGCCCAGCGGGACGGACGCCGCATCTACACCTCCGGCCAGCTGCCGATGGTGTCCGGCTCCCTCGCCGCGACCGGCAAGGTCGGCGAGGGCGAGGGCCTGGTCAGCCCCGACCGCGCCAAGGAGCTCGCCCAGACCTGCGCGCTCAACGCCATCGCCGCCGTCAAGTCCGTCGTCGGCGACCTGGACCAGGTCGGCCAGGTCGTCAAGGTCGTCGGCTTCGTGGCGAGCGACCCCTCCTTCACCGGCCAGCCCGGCGTGATCAACGGCGCCAGCGAGCTGCTCGGCAAGGCCTTCGGCGACGCCGGGATCCACGCCCGCTCCGCCGTCGGCGTCGCGGTCCTGCCGCTCGACGCCCCCGTCGAGGTCGAGATCACCGTCGCGCTGCGCGAGGACGACTGACCCGATGACCCGCGTCGAGCGGGACTTCCCGTCGGGCGGGCTCGGTGAGCGCGCCCGACGGTGGCTCGACGGCGACCCCGAGGTCCGCGCCGAGCGCCCGGTGCGGCACGCCGCCACCGTCCAGCTCGTCCGCGACGCCGAGGACGGCGCCGGCGTCGAGGTCTTCATGCTGCGCCGCGTCGCGACGATGGAGTTCGCGCCCCGGACGATGGTCTTCCCCGGCGGCGGGGTCGACCCTCGCGACGCCGACGAGGCCCTCGCCCGCGACCACTGGGCCGGACCCACCCCGCAGCAGTGGGCCGAGCGCATGGGCCGGCCCGCCGCCGTCGCCCAGCAGCTCGTCGTCGCCGCCGTGCGCGAGGTCTTCGAGGAGTGCGGGGTGCTGCTCGCCGGCGCCGGCCCCGACGACGTCGTCCGCGACCTCGCCACCCCCGACTGGCACGCCGACCGGGTCGCCCTCGAGGCCCGCGAGCTCAGCCTCACCGACCTGCTGCTGCGCCGCGGGCTCGTGCTGCGCTCGGACCTGCTCGCCTACCGCGCCCACTGGATCACCCCGGCCTTCGAGCCGCGGCGCTACGACACGGCCTTCTTCGCCGCGCTCCTGCCCACCGGGCAGCACCCCGACGACCGCACCACCGAGGCCGACAGCGCCGGCTGGTGCCGACCCGCCGACCTGCTCGCCCGCCTCGAGCGGGGCCGCGTCCTGATGCTGCCCCCCACCATCGTCGCCGTCGAGCAGCTCGCCGAGGCCACCGGCGCCGCCGCCCTGGTGGCCGAGCAGCCCGAGGTCTGGGCGATCTCGCCCGAGCTGGTCGAGGTCGAGCCCGGCGTCGTGGTGCTCCGCGCCCCGGTCCCGGCCACCGCCCGAGGCGACGCGACCACCGAGCCCGTGCCGCTCCGGGCAGCCGGCATACGGCCGGAGCAGGTATGACGGCCCCCGGCCGGCCCCCCGAGCCCACCGCGGCCCTGGGGGAGTGGCACGGGGGAGCCGTGACGCCACGCGCGACGTGCGTGCTCGCCCCCAACCCGAGCCCGATGACCCTGGACGGCACCAACACCTGGCTGCTCGCCGAGCCCGAGGACGACGCCGTCGCGGTCGTCGACCCGGGGCCCCTGGACGAGGCCCACCTGCGGGCGGTGCTCGCCGCCGCGACCGCGGCCGGACGGCGGGTCACCCACACCCTGCTCACCCACGGCCACCCCGACCACGCCGAGGGGGCAGGGCGGTTCGCCGAGCTCGCCGGCACCCGCGTGCTGGCGATCGGCGACGGGCGCGAGGACCTGCACGAGGGGGACCACCTGCGGGTCGGTGCCCTGGAGGTGGTGGTCCTCGCCACGCCGGGACACACCGCGGACTCGATCTCCTTCGTCCTGCCGGCCGACGCCGCGGTCCTGACGGGCGACACCCTCCTGGGCCGCGGGACCACCGTGGTCGCCCACCCCGACGGCGTGCTCGGGGACTACCTCACCTCGCTGGAGCGGCTGCACCGGCTCACCGGCTCGGGAGAGGTCACCCGGATCCTTCCCGGGCACGGACCGACCGTGACGGCGGCCGAGCAGGCAGTCGCGTACTACCTGCACCATCGGCGCGAGCGGCTCGACCAGGTGCGGGCGGCGCTGGCCGCCGGGGACACCACGGCCGACGAGGTGGTCGAGCGGGTCTATGCCGAGGTGCCGCGCGAGCTGTGGCCGGCGGCCCGCCTCAGCGTCCTGGCCCAGCTGCACCACCTGGCGGCCGGGACCTGACCTCGAGCCGGGCTGCCCGGCCCGACCTGCTCCGGCGGGGCCCTCAGGCGTGACTCGGGGCAGCCGGCGGTCCCGTCAGCGGGCGCGACGGTAGAGCCGCTCCATGTCGATCAGCACGACGGCGCGCGCCTCGAGCCGGATCCAGCCCCGGCTCGCGAAGTCGGCGAGGGACTTGTTGACGGTCTCGCGGGAGGCACCGACCAGCTGGGCCAGCTCCTCCTGGGTGAGGTCGTGGGCGACGAGCACCCCGTCCTCGCAAGGGCGCCCGAAGCGTCGGGAGAGGTCGACCAGTGCCTTGGCCACGCGGCCCGGGACGTCGGTGAAGACCATGTCGGCCAGCGACTCGTTGGTGCGGCGCAGGCGCCGGGCCAGGGCGGCGAGCAAGGTCATCGAGACCTCGGGGCGGCCCTGCAGCCAGCCGCGCAGGCTGTCGTGGCGCAGACCGACGAGCTCGGTCTCGGCGACCGCGGTGGCGGTCAGGGTGCGCGGGCCCGGGTCGAACAGCGACAGCTCGCCGAACATCTCACCAGGCCCGAGGACGGCGAAGAGGTTCTCGCGTCCGTCGCCGGAGGTGCGACCGAGCTTCACCTTGCCGTCACGGATGATGTAGAGGGCATCGCCCTGCGCTCCCTCGTGGAACAGGACCTCCCCTCGGTCGAGGTGCACGGGGGTCATCTGAGCCTGAAGGGCGCCGGCGGCCTCGTCATCGAGGGCCGCGAACAGCGGAGACCTTCTCACCACGTCGTTGTCCACGGCCGCCATTGTGCCATCTGTCACGTCCGGTGCCCGTTGACCCCGACGGACGGGCCTGATGCCCTGCGCGGATCAGCCTGGGGCGCGGACGGATCGGACTGCTGCACGCACAGAAGTCTCCCGGACGGGACGAGTAGCCTGACCCGGTGCCCACCCAGGAGACCGCCCCGAGTCCGACCCCGACCGGGGAGACGCCGCTGGCACTGACCCGTCGTGCCCGCCGGACCTACCGCGAGCTGGTCGAGACCTATCCCTACGCGATCTGCGAGCTGGACTTCACCACGCCGCTTGAGCTGCTGGTGGCGACCGTGCTCTCCGCCCAGACCACCGACGTGGGCGTCAACAAGGTCACCCCGGAGGTCTTCCGCCGCTACCCGACGGCCCGGGCCTACGCCGAGGCCGACCGGGCCGAGCTGGAGGAGCTGATCCGCCCGACCGGCTTCTACCGCGCCAAGACCGACTCCCTGATCAAGCTCGGGCAGGCCCTGGTCGAGCGGTACGACGGTCAGGTCCCCGAGCGGCTCAAGGACCTCGTGACCCTGCCGGGCGTCGGGCGCAAGACCGCGAACGTCGTGCTGGGCAACGCCTTCGGGGTCCCCGGGATCACGGTCGACACCCACTTCGGGCGACTCGCGCGACGCCTGGGGTGGACCGGGGAGGACGACCCGGTCAAGGTCGAGCACGAGGTCGCCGCACTCATCCCGCGCAAGGAGTGGACGATGCTCTCGCACGTCCTCATCTACCACGGCAGGCGGCTGTGCCACGCCCGCAAGCCCGCGTGCGGGGTGTGCCCGATCGCCGCGCTGTGCCCGGCATACGGCGAGGGCGAGACCGACCCGGCCAAGGCTCGCCGGCTCGCGAAGTACGAGCTGGCCGAGGGGGCCCCGTGGCCCGAGCGGCTCGGTGCCACCCCCTCCGGGCTCGCCGCCCGCTGGGCCGAGGTGACCGGGTGAGCGCAGAGCCCTCGGCGCCGCGACCGCCCTGGCTCGACCACCTGGTGGACCGGATGGGTGCGACGCCGCCGTCCTACTACTCCCGCTTCCTGCCGCCCGAGGCCGGTGCCGGACGCCGGGCCGGCGTGCTCGTGCTCGTCGGGCCCCGCGCCGACGACCCCGCGCGCCAGGACGTGCTGCTCACCGAGCGCGCCCACACGATGCGCTCCTATGCCGGGCAGGTGTCCTTCCCGGGCGGCTCGCTGGAGCCCGGCGAGGACGTGGTCGCGGCCGCGCTGCGCGAGTCCCACGAGGAGGTCGGCCTCCGCCCGGAGACGGTGGAGGTGCTCGCCAGCGTCCCCGAGCTCTACATGCCGCACCGCGACTTCGGCGTCACCCCGGTCGTGGCCTGGTGGCGCGACCCGCA
The DNA here is from genome assembly GCF_022568795.1 of Arsenicicoccus dermatophilus. Taxonomy (NCBI): domain Bacteria; kingdom Bacillati; phylum Actinomycetota; class Actinomycetes; order Micrococcales; family Intrasporangiaceae; genus Arsenicicoccus; species Arsenicicoccus dermatophilus. The sequence continues at coordinate 286,070 of NZ_JAKZHU010000001.1, forward strand.
CCCGGTCGCGGCGGTCGACCCCGGCGAGGTGGCCGCGGTGCTGCGCGCACCCCTCGACGAGCTGGTCGACCCTGCCAACCGGTTCACCGTCACCCACCCCAGCGGCTACCGGGGCCCGGCCTTCGCGGTCGACGGGCTCCTCGTCTGGGGCTTCACCGCAGGGGTGCTCACCCAGCTGCTGTCGCTGGCCGGGCTGGACCGGCCCTGGGACCGGACCCGCCACGAGCCGCTGCCCGAGCGGATGTGGGGCTGACCGGTGGACCCGCTCGTCCTGGACGCGCTCGTCGTCCTGCTCCTCGTGCTCACCGCCGTCGCCGGGTGGCGCAGCGGTCTGGTGCTGTCCGCCAGCGCGACCTTCGGCTTCCTCCTCGGCGCGGTGGTGGGGATGTGGGCCCTGCCCCCGCTGCTCGGTCATGTCGGTGCGCTGCACGACAGCGTCCCGCTGCGCATCGGCACGCTGTCGCTGGGGGTGCTCCTGCTCGGCTCGGTGGGCCAGGTCGCCATGTCCGTGCTCGGCTCGATGGTCCGGGACCGGGTGCGGCTGCGCCCCGCGCAGCTCGTGGACGCCCTGGCCGGGGCGGTGGCGGCCCTCGTCGTCGTGGCCGGCCTCGTGTGGTTCGCGGGTGACGCCCTGCGCGTGGCCGCCCCCGGCGAGATCGCCCGCACGGTCGCGGCCTCACGGGTGCTGCGCACGATCGACGAGGTCATGCCCCCGGCGGCCAGCCGGGCCTTCACGGGCTTCCGGCAGCAGCTGGAGGCGACGGAGTTCCCGCGCGTCTTCGACGGGATCGCGGCGGAGCCCATCGTGTCGGCCGAGCCGCCCGACCCCCGCGTCGTCCGGACCCCGGGGGTGATCGCCGCCGCCCGATCGGTCGTCCAGGTGGTCGGCGACGCCGTCGACTGCCGCCGGGAGCAGGACGGCAGCGGGTGGGTGTCGGCCCCCGAGCGGGTCGTCACCAACGCCCACGTCGTCGCCGGCACCGACCGGGTGCGGGTGCGGATCGGCGGCACCGGTCGGCGCTACCTCGCCACCGTCGTGGCCTTCGACCCCAAGCTGGACCTCGCCGTCCTGGCCGTGCCGGGCCTGCCCGCCCCGCCGTTGTCGACCGCGCCCGCCCTGCCGGCCCGGCGCTCGGTCGTGGTGGCGGGATTCCCCGGCGGCGGCCCTTACCGCCTCGGGGCGGGGCGCGTCCGCTCGGTGATGGCGGCCAGCGGGTCGGACATCTACGGCCGGTCCGGGGTGGTCCGCCAGGTCTACTCGGTGTATGCCGCGGTGCGCCCCGGCAACTCCGGCGGCCCGCTGCTGACCACCGACGGCGCGGTCGCGGGAACGGTCTTCGCCACCTCGGTGGACGACCCGAGCACCGGCTACGCGCTGACCTCCTCGGCCACCCGTGCGGTCGTGGCGGCCGCGGTCACGGCGCACCGGCCGGTCGACACCGGCGTCTGCACCACCCGCTGACGAGGCACCGCCGAGGGATCAGCGGGCGTGCCCCGCCAGCCAGCTCACCAGGTGGGCGGTGACCTGCTCGGGGGCCTCCTCGGCCAGGAAGTGACCCGCTCCCGGCAGGACGTGCGCGTCCAGCCCGGCAGCCGTGTGCCGGGCCGAACCCCCGATCGTCGCCGGGAGCACCGCGCGGTCCTCGGCGCCGTGCAGGTGCAGCACCGGCACCTGGATCGGGCGGCGCAGGGCCCGGGCCCACCGCTGCCCGGAGATCCACAGCTGCGAGCGCGCCATCCAGCGGTAGTACTCGGCGGCCGAGTGGGCCACGAAGGGCAGGGCCATCTGGTCGGCATACCGCCGGCTGATGTCGGGGGACAGCCAGGTCGCGCCCGGCGCGGACCACTCGGACAGCACCCGGGCGACGTAGCCGGACGCGGGGTCGCTCATCTGACGCTCCGGGACGAAGGGCCGCTGCAGGCCCGCGAAGGTCCGCCCGGCCTGGATCTGGGTGGGCAGGGTCAGCGACGCGGCCCGCAACGCCAGCGGGTGGGGGCAGCCGAGGGCGACGACTGCGCGCGTGACCTCCGGCTCCAGGGAGGGCATGGCCCAGGCGATCCAGGCGCCGAGCCCCTGGCCGACGACGGCGGCCGAGTCCTCGCCCAACGAGCGGACCACGCAGGCCACGTCGGAGGCGGAGGTGAAGGTGTCGTAGCCCACGGGTGGCTTGTCGCTGGCGCCGAAGCCGCGCAGGTCCAGCACCGCGACCCGCCACCCGGCCTCGGCGAGGGGGACGACCTGGTGCCGCCAGGCCCACCAGAACTCCGGGAAGTCGTGGAGCAGCACCACGAGGGGACCGGCCCCGAGCTCCGCCACGTGGAAGCGGGCGCCGTTGGCCGACACGAAACGATGCCGCCAGGGACCCTCCACGAGGGTGCTGGCGGCGTCGCGCATGGTGCCGTCGGTCATCGGGATCATCCTGTCAGGACGGCCGGGGATCCGGGTCGCGGTCCGCGGAGCCCCGGCGACGGCGAAGGGCCGGCCCCGTGCTGGGGTCGGCCCTTCGGCAGAGGTCAGGATCAGACGTCGGTGCGGTGGGCGCCGCCGTCCTGGCCGGTGGCGTCGTAGGTCACCGTCTCGTGGGAGCGGGAGTCGTAGACCTGGGTGTCGTCGGCGTGGGCGCCGTAGGCGGTGACGCTGCCGCCGTCGGTGCCGTAGGTCGTCGAGCTCGCAGCCGTGGCGTGCGTGGTGCCGGTGTAGGCCGCCGGGTTGGTGCCCGCACCGGTCGGGGCGGGCTTGGCGGGCTTGAGCGCCTGCACCGTCTCCTGCGCGTTGCGGATGGTGCGCTCGGGCTTGACGTTGAGCTTGGTCAGCGACTTCTTGCCCACCATGGCGAGCGCGCCGGCGACGGCGAACAGGATGAGCGTCACGACGAGGTAGGCCAGCCACGCGGCCAGACCCAGCCCGATGAGCGCCCAGGCGAGGGTGTGGAGCAGGAAGATCAGGCCCAGGAAGGCCATGACGCCGGCGACGGCGAACATCGCGATGCCCTTGCCGGCCTTGGTGACGTCGGTCTTCATCTCCGACTTGGCCAGCTGGATCTCGTTGCGGATGATGCTCGAGACGTCCTGCGTGGCATCGGCGACGAGCTGACCGATGGTGCGCGCGGTGGTCGGGTGGGTATCGGCGTAGGACCGGGCCTCCTGGTCGCGGACGGCGCGGCGGGCCTCGTGCTCCTGCTCGTTGTAGGACGTCGACATGGAGATAGCTCCTCTGGTGGGCTCGGTGACGCCGGTGCGACCGATACCCGGTTCGCCACTCGCCGTCAGGTCAGGCTCTGACCCTGTCATGCACACATTCACCGGAAACCATACCCACGGGCTGGTCCACCAGCCGTGATACCCGCCGCGGGTGTCTGCATCGTGATCTCACGGATCGCGGGGGACACATGAGGTCACAGGGCCAGGCAGCAGGCCAGCAGCGTCGCGCTGAACCCGAGCTCCAGCAGACCCACCTGCATCGGGGTGATCGTGCGTCCCGGACGCGCGCCCAGCAGCGGCATCAGGGCCGCCCGCGCCGTGGCGAGCCCCAGCAGCGCGACCAGGCCCCAGCGGGCGAGCGGGTGCACCAGCGAGGGCAGGCCGAGGAGCGCCGCCGCCAGCAGCGCGACCGTGCACACCGCGTGGTAGGCCACCGACCCGACGAGCCAGCCCCGGTCGCCGCGCTCGCGGATCATCGTCTTGACGTAGGCCACGGTCCCGACGAAGTACGCCAGCTGGGCCACGGTCGTGAGGGCGAGCACACCGGTGGCGCGCCGCAGGCCCGGATCCCGCACCGCGTCGCCGACGGCCGTGAGGGCGCCCAGCGGAGCACGGCCGGCCAGGCCGGCGCTCCACAGGACCGGGGTGACCAGGCAGGCCGTGGTCACGGTGACCAGGCCGCTGGCCAGGGCCCGGTCCTGGCGTCGTGCGGCGAGGAGCAGGGCGACCCCGACGAGGGGCGCCGCGAGGGCGAGCCACCCGGCCAGGGCGGGGGCGAGCAGCAGCGTGACCAGGCCGAGGACCGCCGTGGCGGCGGCATAAGCGCGCACGGGCGGCAGATAACGGGCCTTGCGTCGGGACTTGAGCCACAAGGTCGTGGCGTTGAGCAGCAGGTAGCCGACCAGCGTGATGGCGAGGACGGGCAGCGCCGCCCACCGCCAGCCGTGGTCGCGGACGAGCACGGTGCTGCCCGTGGCGGCGGGGACCAGGAGCATCGCCCAGGCGCCGTGCTGCTGCGGCACCCAGCCGGGGGAGCGCCGCCGGCCGCCGCGGGGACTCACGCGGCGGGTCCGGTCGGCCGCGGGGTCACCAGGTGCGACCCGTCGGTCTGGTAGACGTCCGGGACGCCGTCCTGGTCCTCGTCGGAGCTCTCCCGGGCCTCGACCTCGCGGTAGTGCCGGTTGCGGCGGCGCAGCACGACCCCGGCGAGGAGGGCCGAGAGCAGGGACCCGAGGAGCACGGCGAGCTTGACGTGGTCGTCGCGCGGGGAGCCCGTGCCATAGGCCAGCTCGCCGACCAGCAGGGACACGGTGAAGCCGATCCCGGCGAGCAGGGACAGGCCGAGCAGGTCGGACCAGGTGATGTCGCTGTCGAGCTCGGCCCTGGTGAAGCGGGCCAGCAGCCAGGTCGCGCCGAAGATGCCGAGCAGCTTGCCGAGGACGAGGGCCAGCACCACGCCCTGGGCGGCCGGGTCGCGCACGGCCTCGCCGAGACCTCCGCCGCCGACGGTCACCCCGGCCGCGAAGAACGCGAACAGCGGCACGGCGAAGCCCGCCGAGACCGGCCGGACCACGTGCTCCAGCCGCCCGCCCACGTCGACCGGGGTGACCAGGCCGAGCAGGACGCCGGCCACGGTGGCGTGGATGCCGGAGCCGTGCACCAGGCCCCAGGTGAGGACCGCGAGCGGGATGAGGATCCAGGGGGAGGTCCAGCCGCGGCGGGTCGCGAGGGCGAAGGCGCCCAGCGGCACGAGGGCGAGGGCCAGGGGGACCATCTGCAGGGAGGAGGTATAGGCGACCGCGATGATGGTGATGGCGATCAGGTCGTCCACGACCGCCAGGGTCAGCAGGAAGGACCGCAGGGCCGACGGCAGGTGGGTGCCGATCACGGCCAGCACCGCGAGCGCGAAGGCGATGTCGGTCGCGGTGGGGATCGCCCACCCGCGCAGCACCGCGGCGTCGCCGCCGTGCAGGAGCGCGGTCCCGGTGAAGATCAGTGCGGGCAGCGCCACCCCGGCGCACGCGGCAGCCACGGGGACGGCGGCCCGTCGGCGGTCGGACAGGTCGCCCTCGGTGAACTCGTGCTTGAGCTCGACCCCCGCGACGAAGAAGAAGATCGCGAGCAGCCCGTCGGCGGCCCAGTGGCCGAGGGACAGGTCCAGCCCGATACCCGGCACGGCCAGGTGCCGGTCCCGCAGGCTGGCATAGGCCTCGCGCCAGGGCGAGTTGGCCCAGACCAGCGCGGCCAGCGCGGCGGTGAGCAGCAGGGCGCCGCCGACGGTCTCGGTGCGCAGGGCAGCGGCGATCCGTTGGGCCTCGCGCCAGCTGCCCCGGGAGAACAGTCGCGGGTGCTCGTGCCGCAGGGCGGGGCGCTGGGCCGGGACCTGCGGGGCGCGTCGGGGCCGGGAGGACGAGTCGGGGTGGGAGACGTGCGGGGTGGGGGTCTCGGGCTGGTCGGACAGCGGCATACGGACTCACTCTCGGGAGCGGGGTCGACAAGGGGATCGCCGACCAGACTTCCCGGCACACCAGGGTCTGATTCTACCGGAGTACCAGGTGGAGGGCCCGCCGAGCGCGGAGGGCCCGGGCATGACCTGGCTGCGAAACCTGGGTGAACACCGATGCGGCTTCGGGCACGCGCCCTCCGTCCGCCCGGTGCGGCGGGGAGCATGGGGTCATGGCGTATGGCGACGGTCCTGGCCCCCTCGCGCTGGCCCACCGGGGTGGGGCCCAGCTCGCACCCGAGAACACCCTCGCGGCCTTCGAGAGGTCGGTGGCGCTCGGCGTCCGTTATCTGGAGTCCGACATCCGGCTCACCGCGGACGGCGAGATCGTGTGCTTCCACGACGAGACGGTGGACCGGGTCACCGACGGCACCGGGCCCGTCAACCGGCTGACCCTGGCGCAGGCGCGCCGGCTCCGCGTCTGCGGGCAGGGCGGCATACCGACCCTGGTCGAGGCCCTGGAGATCTTCCCCGAGGCGTGCTTCTCCATCGACCTCAAGGACGCCGCCGCGATCGGGCCGCTGGTCCAGGTGCTGCGGCAGCGCCGCTACCGCGAGCGGGTCTGCGTCGCGGGCGCGTGGGACGGCTGGCTGCGCCAGGTGCGGGCCGAGGTGCCTGGCGTGTCGACCTCCCTGGGTTGGCGCTCGCTGACCACGCTCATCGCCTGCTCCCGGGCCGGCGTCCCGGTGCCGCGGTGGATCGCGTCGGCGGACTTCGCCCACGTGCCGATCCGGCTCGGGCGGGTCCCGGTCTTCGTCGAGGAGGTCGTCCACCTGGCGCACTCCGTCGGCGTCCGGGTCATCACCTGGACCTGCAACGACCCGGTCGCCATGGACCGGCTCTACTCCCTCGGGGTCGACGGCGTCATCTCCGACCGCCCCGACCTGCTCCGGGAGGTCCTCGTCGCCCGCGGCGACTGGACCCCGATGGCCGGGTCGGCCCGCGGCGCGTCCGACGGACACCCGCAGGAACTCTCGGGCAACCTGTGACCCTGGGCGCCCGAGCCAGGGCGCACGAAGGGGACAGCCATGGACGACCTCGACCGCGTGGTCGGTGAGCACGGCGGCGCCGTGGAGCGCGTCGTGGGGTCCGTGCTGCCGGGGGCGCCCGGGACCGCGGTCACCGAGCGGTCGCTGGCCCGGGTCGCCCGAGCCCGCCGGGGGGCGGGGGACGACGAGGAGCTGGTGCGCCAGGCGGTCGCCCGGGAGCTGCGGCGGGCGTGCCGCGAGGAGGACGTGCCGGTCCCGACGGACGACGAGCTGGCTCTGCTGTGGTCCCGGGCCAGGGCGGGTGGCAGCTCGGCCGCCGCGACCACCGCGCAGTCCGTGCGGGCCCGGGTGGCGTCCGAGCGGCGGACCCGTCGCCTGGTCGTGGGTGGACTGGCCGCGCTGACGCTCGGCATGGGGGTCTGGGGTGGCGTGCGAGCCATCCAGGGGCAGGACGCGGCGCCTCGGCCGACGGTCTCCTCGCCGCCCCGCACGTCCGCCCGACCCCGGCCCGGGCCGTCGCCGGCCTCGCCCTACGACGCAGCCCTCCGGCTGCCGCTCGGGAGACCGATCTCGCTGACGCCGCGCCTGGAGCTGGTGGGCGACCAGGTGCGCCTGGTGCGGCCGGATCGCGTCGACCGCCTCGGCGCGACCGCCGACGGCTCCGGGACGCCCCCGTGGCTGGACCGGCTGGGCCCCGACGGGGGGATCTCGATGATCCTCACCTCGCCGCCGAGCCCGCCTGCGGACCGGCCCGAGGACGTGACCCCCGGCACCGCCTCGGTGTGGTGGTGGCTGGGGCAGGACGCCCCGCACGAGCTGGCCCTCGGCGACGTGGGTGGCCTCGTCGCCCGGCCGGACGGCACCGCCGTCGCGGTGAGCGCGGCCGACGCGCCCCGCCCGGGAGCCCCGGCCCGCTGGCGGGTGCGGGTCCTGGACGCCAGGACCGCGCAGCAGACGGCGTCGCTGGACGTGCCCCAGGGCACCACGCTCGTGGCCTGGACCGACGAGGGCCTGCTGCTCGGGCGGCCGGGGCCGGCCACCCCTGCCGCGCCCCCGCGCGACGGCGGCGTGATCCAGCCGGTCACCTCCTGGGCCTGGTGGCAGCCGCAGCAGCCTGCGGCTCGGTCGGTGGGTGGGGTCACCAGCAGCTCCTTCGTGGCGGACCCGCGCGACCCCCACCGACGTCTGGTGCGGCAGGACGAGGACTGCGCCCGGCAGGTGACCAGCCGCGACCTCTTCGCCACGGGCCTGCCCTGCCTCACGGCGGACCAGCAGGCCGGGCGGGGACCGGGCGGGCGCTACCGGTGGCAGGACACTCCCGGCGGCGGCCTCCAGGTCATGGACACCACCACCGGGCAGACCCGCCGGTACGCGAGCGGCGACCAGCCGATGCAGGCCGGCGGCGGCATCGAGGTGGTCGGCTGGGAGGACGACCACACCCTCCTGCTGCACGTGGTCTCGGGCGAGCGCGGCAGCCAGGCGCTGCTCCTGCGCTGGGACGCCGCCGACGGCGCCATGGAGCGCGTCGCCGGCCACCCCGTGCGACTCCTGCCCCCCGAGCAGACGCCGCCGCGACGGTGACCCCCGCGAGCTGCCCCAGGGGTCGCGACGCGCCGCAGGCCACCGCCAGGTGCTCCTGGTGGTGGGGGTGGGTCAGCGCGGTTGCTGCGCCATACCCCGCTTGATGAAGTCCATGACCGACGTATCGGTGAGGGTGGTCGCGTCGCCGATCTCGCGGCCCTCCGCCACGTCCTTGAGCAGACGCCGCATGATCTTGCCGGACCGCGTCTTGGGCAGCTCGGCGACGATCATCACCGAGCGGGGGCGGGCGATCGGGCTGATCTCCTGGGCCACGTGCGCGCGCAGCTCCTCGCTCGTCCCGTCGGTCTGCTCGGCCCCCTCGCGCAGGATCACGAAGGCGCACACCGCCTGGCCGGTGGTCTCGTCGGCGGCGCCGACCACGGCGGCCTCGGCCACGGACGGGTGGGAGACCAGGGCCGACTCGATCTCGGCGGTGGACAGCCGGTGGCCGGACACGTTCATCACGTCGTCCACGCGACCGAGCAGCCAGATGTTGCCGTCGGCGTCGTACTTCGCGCCGTCCCCGGCGAAGTAGTACTTCTCCCCGAACCGGCTCCAGTAGGTGTCGCGGTAACGCTCCGGGTCGCCCCAGATGCCGCGCAGCATCGACGGCCAGGGCTTGGTCAGCACCAGGTAGCCGACCTTCTCCGGGTCGGTGAAGGGCTCGCCCAGGTCGTCCAGGATCTCCGCGCTGATGCCGGGGATCGGGCGCTGCGCCGAGCCCGGCTCCAGGGTGGTCAGGCCCGGCATCGGGCTGATCATGATCGCTCCGGTCTCGGTCTGCCACCAGGTGTCGACGATCGGGCAGCGGTCGCCGCCGATGTTCGTGCGGTACCACAGCCAGGCCTCGGGGTTGATCGGCTCGCCCACGGACCCGAGGACGCGCAGCGAGGACAGGTCGTACCCCGCCGGGATGTCCGCGCCCCACTTCATGCAGGTGCGGATGGCGGTGGGGGCGGTGTAGAGGATCGTCACCTTGTGCTTCTCGACGAGCTCCCACCAGCGGCCCTGGTGCGGGTGGTCCGGCGTGCCCTCGAAGACGACCTGGGTCGCGCCGTTGGCGAGGGGCCCGTAGACGAGGTAGGAGTGGCCGGTCACCCAGCCGATGTCGGCGGTGCACCAGTAGACGTCCGTCTCCGGGTGCAGGTCGTGGACCACGGCATTCGTGTAGGCCACCTGCGTGAGGTAGCCCCCAGAGGTGTGCAGGATGCCCTTGGGCCTCCCGGTGGTGCCGGAGGTGTAGAGGATGAACAGCGGGTGCTCGGCCGGCATCGGCTGCGCCTCGTGCTGCTCGTCCTGGCGCTCGACCAGCTCGTGCCACCACACGTCGCGGTCGCCCCAGGTGACCTCGCCGCCGGTGCGCCGGACCACGACGACGTGCTCGACCGGGGAGTCCTCGGCCGCGACCGCCTGGTCCACGGCGGCCTTGAGCGGCACCGCCCGGCCCTTGCGGAGCTGCCCGTCGGCGGTGATGACGACGCGCGCCTCGGCGTCGGCGACGCGGGTGCGGATCGCGTCGGCGCTGAAGCCGCCGAAGATCACCGAGTGCGGGGCGCCCAGCCGGGCGCAGGCGAGCATCGCGACGATCGCCTCCGGGATCATCGGCAGGTAGATCGCCACTCGGTCGCCGGTGGCGACGCCCAGCTCGGTGAGCGCGTTGGCCGCCTGGCAGACCCGGCGCTGCAGGTCGGCGTAGGTGATCGCCTCGTGGCTGCCGTCGGCGCCCTCGACGTGGATCGCGACCCGGTCGCCGTGGCCCGCCTCGACGTGGCGGTCCACGCAGTTCCACGCCACGTTGAGCTCGCCGTCGGCGAACCAGCGCGCGAACGGCGCCTCGCTCCAGTCCAGGACCTGGGTGAAGTCCTTGCTCCAGGTGACGTAGCGCCGGGCCTGGTCCGCCCAGAAGCCCTCGTGGTCGGCCGCCGCAGCGTCGAACAGCTCGGCCCGGCCGTTGGCCTGCGCGGTGAGCTCCGGGTCGGGCGCAAAGGTCTGGTCGCTCACGGGGGCTCCTCCTCGAGACGTCGTGGGGCTCCTTCATAGCCCGTACGGCGCACCCCCGCCACCCACCGCCCATCCCTTGGTCGCATCCCGTGCTCGCAGGCCCGTGTGCCACGATCAGGGGGCCCACGCACGCTCTCGGGAGGCGCCGATGTCCTCGCTCGACCTGACCCCGCTCACCCCGCCAGAGGGCGAGGGCCCCGCCGCGGCCGCGCTCACCCCGCCCGCCGGACCCGACGCCCGGCCCGCTCCCCGTCCCGCCGCGCCGCCGGGCGGACAGACCGAGCCGGCCGGCGCGGGACGTCTCGACATACCCGTGGCACCGCAGGTCCAGGAGGCTCTGCGCGCCAACGCGGGTGGCTTCGTGCAGCAGGTGCTGGCCCTCGACCCGCACTCGCCCGACCTGGACGCCCGGGTGCGGGACATCGGCACGATGGCTGACCGGGAGGTCGCCGAGTCGGCGGCGCTGAGCCGTCGGATGCTGGACCGGCAGGCCCGCTCCACGTCCGCCGAGCGCACCCAGGGCGGCCCCGAGCGCGCCGCCGCCGACCAGCTGGTGCAGCTGCGCCGCGTCGTCGAGGAGCTCGACCCTGCCCAGCTCGACCGGCCGACGCGCAAGCTGCTCGGGGTGCTGCCGATGGGGGACCGGGTCCGGGACTACTTCGAGCGCTATCTCGCCAGCCAGGACCGGATCACGATGATGATCCTGGCCTTGCGCACCCAGCAGGACGAGCTGCGCAAGGACAACGCCGCCATCGCGGGCGAGCGGGCCAACCTGTGGCGGTTCATGGGCCAGCTGCAGGAGTACGTCGTCCTGTGCGGCGCCATCGACGACCAGCTCACCGCGGCGCTCGCCGGCCTGGACGCCACCGACCCGGGGCGCGCGGCGGTGCTGCGCGACCGGGTCCTGCACGCCGTCCGGCAGAAGCGCCAGGACCTGCTCACCCACCTCGCCGTGTGCGTCCAGGGCTATCTGGCGCTGGACCTGGTGCGCAGCAACAACGAGCTCCTCGTCGGCGGCATCGACCGGGCCGCGACGACCACGATGGCGGCGCTGCGGACCGCGGTCGTGGTGTCCGACGCGCTGCAGGGGCAGCGGTTGGTGCTCGACCGGGTGGCGGGCGCGGACCGCGCGTCTGCGGGGATGCTCGACGGCTCGGCGGCGCAGGTGCGTCAGGCGGCGTCGGGCGAGGCCCCGGAGGCCGCGGTGGGTCGGCTCAAGGAGGCCTTCGGCGAGGTGTATGCCGCGCTGGACGACACCGTGGCCGCCCAGCAGCGCGGTGAGCGCGACATCGCCCGGCACGGCTGACGGCCGTGGCGGGCAACGCAGTGACGCGCTATCTCGCGTCGAGGAAGAACATCACGGGCACCGTGCTCGCGGCGGGCACGGCCGCGGCGACCGTCCCGACCCATCTGGCAGGTGACTGGTGGCCGGCCGCCGTGGTGGGGGTCTATGCCCTCGGCGCCGCGGTGATGCCCGAGCCCAGGAGCATGCGCACCGGCACGCAGGGCACCCAGCAGCTGGTCGCCGGCCTGCGCACCGACCTGCAGCGGCTGGTGGACTCGACCGACCGGGCGGCCAACCGGATGCCCGCGGAGGGCTACCAGGCCTTCCGCGACACCGTGGACGACCTGCGCGACGTGCTCGCCCGGCCTGCCCGGCTCGCGGTCTCCCCCGACGACCTGCACGTCGTGGAGCGCACCGTCCACGACTACCTCCCGACGACGATCGAGGGTTACCTCCACCTCCCGGCCGACCGGCTGACGGTGCCCGGCCCCGAGGGGCGCACCGCCGACCAGGAGCTGGTCCACCAGCTCGGTGCGGTGCGCGAGCGGGTCGCCGGGGTGCGGCGGTCGCTCGTGGCGGGGGATGCGCAGACGCTGTCGGACCAGGGGCGGTTCCTGGACGAGCGACTCGGCGGCTGACGCGCGGTCGGCCCCGAGCCGCGAGCCCTGGGCTCCGGACCCTGGGCCTCGGTGGAAGGCTCAGCCGATCCCGGCGAGCCGCAGCAGCGCTGCCGCGGTCGCTCCCAGCACCACGACGACGACGAAGGGCAGTCGGAGCAGGAGCGCCAGCGAGGCCACGGCGAAGGCACCGAGCCGCGCGTCCAGCGTCACGTGGCGCCCGGTGACGACGGTGTTGGCGGCGACGAGCGCGGCGAGCAGGCCGACGGTCGTGGTGGCGGCGAGCCGCCCGACGACGGGGTGCTCGAGGTGGTGGCTCGGCACCAGGTAGCCCGACAGCTTGGTGACGTAGCACGCGAGGCAGGCGAGCAGCAGGGCGGCGGTCACGCTCACGGGTTCTCCTCGGCGGTCATGCCGTGTCCTTCGTGGTCGGGCGATGCACGCCGCCGGCGGGGTGGCGGTGCGCGGTCGCCAGCCCGATGGTCAGGGCGACGAGCCCGGACATGATGATCGGGACGCCAGAGGGCAGCCAGGGCGTGGCGAGCACGCAGGCGAGGGCGCACACGACGGCGATGGCGCGGCCGTCGCCGTCCTGGAGCCGGGGCCACAGCAGCCCGAGGAAGCCCGCGACCGCGGCCCCGTCGAGGCCGCAGACCGTGGGGTCGCCGATGGTGTCGCCGGCCAGGGCCCCGACGAGGGTGAAGAGGTTCCACAGGACGAAGACCCCGACCCCGGCGGTCCAGAAGCCGCGCCGTTGCTCGGTCTGGTCCTCCTGGGCGAGGGCCGTGGCGGTGGACTCGTCGATGGTCAGGTGCGCCTGGAGGGGTCGCAGGAGCCACGGCGGCCTCAGCATGGCGTTCATCTGGATGCCGTAGAGCGCGTTGCGCACGCCGAGCAGCACGGCGGTCGACAGCGCGGTGGTGGGGGCTCCTCCGGCGGCGACGACCCCCATGAACCCGAACTGTGAACCTCCGGTGAACATCAGCAGGGACAGCAGGCAGCTCTGCCACACGCTCAGGCCTGCCCCGACCCCGAGAGCGCCGAAGGACAGGCCGTACAACCCGACCGCCACGGAGATCGACAGCCCCATCCGGGTGGCGGGTGTCAGCGTCATGCCGGGCACCCTGCCACGTCGGGGCCGGACGGGGCGACGGACGGCCGCCCGCTGGACTCGGAGGCAAGCCTGCTTGGCGCGCACAGGGATCTCGGGCGGCCGCATGGCTGCCGCATGGCGGGGCGCCGCCGCCGCGAATCGCCCCTCAACGACGCGCCGCGACGACGCCACTGCTCCAGTTGATATCACTGTCAAGTCGGTTGACACAATGGTCGCACCGGACGAATCCGCAATGTTCACCGAAGAGATGACGAGGGGGACGACATGGACGACAGTGGGTCCATGACCTTCGGCGCACGGCTGCGACACGCTCGGCTGGAGGCCGGCCTGTCGCAGGCGGACCTCGGTGGCGAGGAGTTCACGGTGTCCTACGTCTCCCACCTGGAGGCCGGGCGGCGGGACCCCAGCCCTCGGGTGATCAGCGTCTTCGAGCGGCGCCTGGCGCTGCCCCGCGGCTACCTCGCGGGCGGCGACTGGGGGCGGGGGCCGCAGGACGCCGGCGACGACGTGGGGACCAGCGACCTGGCCGCGCTCGCGTCCCGGGTCGTGCGGTCACGGTTCGCCGCGAGCCCCGCGGACCAGGCCGAGGTGGCGCGGGAGACCGCCGAGCTGGCCCTGCGCCAGGACCGGCCGGAGGTCTGGTGGGGCATGTCCCTGCTGCAGATCACGGCACTGAAGACGGCCGGGCGGTATGCCGACGCCGCGGCGGCGGCCGAGTCGCTGTCCCGTCACCCCTGGGTCCAGTCCCACCCGGCGCTCGCCGCCGAGGCGCACACCGTCGCCAGCCGCACCCATCGACGCGCGCTGGACCTCGCGGCGGCGACCCACCACGCCCACGCCGCCCTCGCCGCCAGCGGCGATGGCGTGGACGCGGCGCTGCGGGCGGAGGCGATCATCGCTGCGCTCGCCACCCGGCGGCTGCCGGCTGCGCCCCTCGTGCTGGAGCTGGAGACCCTTCACCACCGGTTGGCGGGCACCCACCTCGGCGGGCTGGTGGCGTGGACCCTGGGCAACGAGTCCTTCAACGACGGCGACCTCCAGGAGGGTCTGCGCTGGCACGAGGTCGCGGCGACCGAGGTCAACCCCGAGCTGGACCACCGCCAGTGGTCGCGGTTCGTGTCGGCGACGATCCTGCAGCGGGTGCGCCACGGCATCGACGACGGGCTGGCGGAGCTGCTGCCCGAGGCGCGGCACCACCTGGGTCGTCTGGCGAGCAGCTTCGAGCTCGCCGAGCTGGCGACCACCGAGGTCCGGTGGCATCTGCAGGCGGGCCGGCTGGACGAGGCGTCGGCCGCGCTGGACGCGGCCTTCGCGCTGCCGGAGGTCCCTGAGGCACCCCTCGGCCGGCTGCACCTGGAGCGGGCCCGGCTGCGGCAGCAGCGGGGTGATCGAGCGGGCGCCGAGGCCGACGCGGTCGCCGCGGCACGGTTGCTCACCCTGGCGGGCGACGGCGAGGGCTCGCGGGAGGCGTGGACGCTGCACGACACCATCACCACCGGGTCGTGACGCCCGTCCCGGTCGGTAGCCTGCGACCATGCGCCTCCTGCTGCTGCGGCACGGACAGACCACCGCCAACGTCGACGCCCTGCTCGACACTGCCCAGCCCGGTGCCGATCTCACCGAGAGGGGGCAGGAGCAGGCCCGAGCGGTCGTCGCGGCCCTGGAGGGCGTGCCGTTCGACGCGATCTACGTCTCGGACCTGGCTCGCACCCACCAGACGGCGGCCCCCGTCGCGCAGGCCCGCGGCCTGACCCCCGTCGAGCTCGGCGGCCTGCGCGAGGTGCAGGCGGGCGAGCTGGAGATGCGCGGCGACGCCGAGGCGGTCCGGGCCTACGTCGGTGCCCTGGTCGCCTGGGGCGACGGCGATCTCGACGTGCGTATGCCGGGAGCCGAGACGGGCCACCAGGTCCTCGAGCGGTTCGACGACGCCGTGGCGCAGATGGCCGCCGCGGGGCACACGGACGTGCTCGTCGTCAGCCACGGCGCGGTCCTGCGGTTGTGGAGCCTGGTGCGGTGCGGCAATCTCACGCCGGTCCAGCTGGGGGAGCGCCTCATCAGCAACACCGGGCTCGTCGTCGTGGAGGGGAGCCCGGGAGTCGGATGGTCCTGCGTGACCTGGGAGGACGTGCCCGTCGGCGGCGAGCAGCCCGGCGACGTCGCCCACGACGGGCCGACGGCGTGATCCCCGGCCACGGTCCCTCCTCCGCGGCGAGCGGCCCCGGGAGGGAACGTTCGGGACCTTTCGTCCGTCATACGGACATGAGCACCAGCACCCGTCCTCTCCCTGCCCGCTCGGCCGGCGCGCTGGCCGCCCTCGCGCTCGTCGGAGTGCTGACCGCCTGCGGCAGCGCCACCACCGACACCGCGGCGACGACCACCGCCGTGGCCACCTCCACCACGACGTCACCGGCGACGTCGCCCTCCACCCCCGCGACCCCAGGAGGCACCATGACCTCGCCCCTCGTCCCCTCGACCGACGTCAGCGACTCCGGCAAGGCCGGCCCGATCCGCAAGGTCACCGGCACCGTCTCCGAGGGCGTGGAGGCCAACTGCCTGGTCCTGGTGACCCACATCGGCGAGACCCTGCAGCCCATGGGCGGCGACCTCAAGCCCGGCGACAAGGTCACCGTGGAGGGCCAGGACGTCAAGGGCGTCATGACGACCTGCATGCAGGGCAAGGCCTTCCGCATCATCAAGGTCATCGAGCGGCACTGACGCGGCGCGGCTGCGGGCTCGCGCATCGGGCCCGCAGACCCGCGCGACGAAGCCCCCGACCGATCGGTCGGGGGCTTCGTCGCGCCGGGGTCGCGGCGGGGTCGGGATCAGCTGCCGGAGACGGCGTCGGCCAGGCGGGCCAGCGAGTCCTCGAGCTGGTCCTTGCTGATGACGGGGAAGGTCACGCGCTGCAGGAGCTGCTTGTCGGTGACCTTGCTCCAGTCGTAGGTCAGGGTGACCAGGGTCAAGTCGGCGCCCTGGGACTCCAGCTCCCACAGCCACTCCCAGCCCTTGGGCTCGGTGCCTGCAGGGGCCGTCTGCCAGGCCACCATCTTGTTGTCGAGGTAGCCCGTGACGTGGTTGTCGGTCTGGTAGTCGCCGCCCATGTGCTCGGCGTGCATGTTCATCGTGAAGGTCTGGCCGGTGGCGGTGATCCGGTCGGCCTTGGAGTCGCTGCGCACCGTGCCCGAGCCGTCGATCTCCGCGTGGCGGGACGGCAGGGTCAGCACGTCGAAGATCTCCTGGGCCGAGGCGTCGATGGTCCGCTGGACGCTGATCTTCTTGTCGTCGCTCATGGTTGGTCCCTACCCAGCGGGTAGTCGACATATGCCAGGCGGCGCGAGTCGGGCGCCCAGCCGTTGACGTTGGTGGCCCCCTGACCGCCGAAGACGTCTGCCAGCACCCGCACCTGGACGTCCGGGGTCCCCAGGGCCGGGTCGGCGAGGTCGATCAGCCTGATCTGCGCGGGTACGTCGGCCGGGTGCTGCTGCGTGCCGGGCTCGTAGGCGAGGTAGGCCAGCCACCGGCCGTCGGGGGAGGGGTGCGGGAACCAGCTCACCCGGTCGTCGTACGTGACCTGCTGCAGGCCGCCGCCGTCCGGTCGGATCCGGAAGATCTGGCTGTGCCCAGGGCGCTCCGCCGCCAGCTCGCTGTTGAACCACACCCAGGAGTCGTGCGGCTCGCCGGGGGCGCCCGGGCCGAGCTCGGGGCCGTCGCAGGCCTGCGTGTCGGTGAGCAGCCGGACCTGGCCGTCGCGCAGGAGGCCCACGTTGGTGCGGATCACGTCGTCGGTGTGCAGCCGGCCGGTGAGGACGGTCAGCGCCAGCGTCCCACCGTCCGCGCTCTGCCCGTGCAGGTAGTACCTGATCGGCGCAGATCCCGGATCTGGGGTCACGCAGCGTGGTGTCCCGCCGGTCCACGGGACGCGGTAGACCCGACCGTCAGCGGTCAGCAGGTGCGCGGACCCGTCCGGGGTCACCAGGTGGTCGTTGTTGGCGACGCGGATCGGGTCGGTGTCCACCTCGGCGAGGGGGCCGGCGGGTCGCAGCTCGGCGTCGAGCGGCAGCACCCGCAGCCGGCCCGCGCCGTTGACGACGAGGTGCCGTCCGTCGGGCGAGAAGTCGGGCGACTCGAGGACGAGCTCGCTGTTCTCCAGCAGGATCTCGCGCTCGTCGGTGATCACGTCGTGCAGTCGAACGACGCTGCGGCGCCCCGGGGGGAGGGGGCGCCCGAAGGGGCGAGCAGTGGCCATCCTGGGTGTCTCCTGGGCGTGGGGTGACGTCAGGGCGTGTCAGTTCTTGACGCACGGATGACGAGTTGGACACGAATGGGTTACACGGGCGCCATTCGCGCGCGCCGGAGGCCCGAAAGGTCGCAGACTAGCGGTGCCACACCTCGTGGCACCATCAGACCAACATCATGGGCAGGCCGGCATACGCGCGTGCGGTTACTCAGCGTAGTTGTCGGACCGCGAGCGATCCTGGGGGGTTCCGACATGTCCGCGCCACTGTCCGAGGCAGACAAGCTGCATCGTCGCCGCCGTCGTCAGGTCATCGCCTTCATCACCTTCCCCGCCGTGCTGATCGCCACCGCCGGCGTCGGCAGCGCCGCGGGCAACGGGTGGCTCAGGGGCTACAGCAAGCCCGTGTGCTCGCCGATGGTGGTCGCCGCGCCGGCGCGAAGCTCCTTCAGCCTCAACGTCCTCAACTCCAGCGGGATCCCGGGCGCGGCCAGCCCGGTCTACCAGGAGCTCGGCAAGCGCGGCTTCCGGATGGCGACGCTCGGCAACGACACCGTCCTGCGCGCGACCGCCCCGCAGGGCGAGATCCGTTACGGCTCCAAGGGACTGGACCAGGCGTTGCTGATCCAGCAGCAGGTGCCGGGTGCCAAGATGATGCGCATCCCGGACCGCACCGACAGCGCCGTGGACGTCGTCGTGGGCACGGCCTTCCCGGGTCTGGCCCCCCGCCCCCCGCGACCCCCGGCCCGACCCGAGCAGGTCCTGGTCAACGTCTACAACACGACGTACTACGAGAACCTCGCCACCAACACCAGCAACGAGCTGGTGGCCCGCGGCTTCCGGCGTGGCGCCATCTCGGCCGACCCGCAGAAGAGCTGGGTCCGCGAGATCGCGGTCATCCGGCATGGCGAGAACGGCGACCTGAACGCCAAGCTGCTCCAGCAGCAGGTGCCCGGGTCGACGCTGCAGCTCGACGGTCGCAAGGACGGCTCCCTCGACCTGCTCCTCGGCATGCAGTGGAAGGGCCTGATCGCCCGGGACAAGATCCCGCCGATCCCGCCGCCGCCCCCGGTGGTCAAGCCCACCGTGGCGCGCCCCTGCCCTGCATCCTGACGAGCGGCGCCGCCGCACCGGCCCGGCCGATGCGCTCGCGCCCTGGGCGCGGAGGGCGACCTCATGACGCTCCCGGCGTACGACAGGGACAGCCTGCCGCGTGGGGAGCACGCCGTCCCCGGGCCGCTGCGGGACCGGATGGTCACGCTGGCCCGCCCCGCGGACCGGTTCCCGCCCGTCCTGCCCCGCCCGCACGGGGCCAGGCTGGCCCCGTGGCACGTTCGAAGAGGGCCCATGACGTGCTTCTCGGGGCCAGGCTGGCCCCGAGAAGCACGAGGGGTCCCGTCGGCACGGGGCGGTGTCAGCCGTCGGTCGGACGGTCGCGGCGCAGCAGCCGGGCGGCCACCACCGCGATCGCGACCAGCACCACCGCCAGCAGCACGTGCAGGTCGCTCACCCGGTCCTGCCAGCCCTGGATCCGGCTCTGCCACGCGAGCTGGGTCTCCGTGTCGCTCGGGGCGGGCAGGGTCGTCGTGCCGTCGCTGAGGACGAAGACCAGACCGATGGCGACCATGATCGCGCCGGTCAGCAGGCTGGTGGAGTGGGTGCGGATCGGTCCGAGGCGCACCTCGCGACCGCGCAGCCACCGCTGGTCGCGCAGCCCGGCGCGGTCCCACAGCATCGCCAGGACGGCGAGCGGGAGGGTCATCCCCGCGGCATACACCGCCATGAGCAGCGCGCCGTAGGCGGCAGAGCCGCCCGCCATCGCGATGGTGAGGATCGACCCCAGCACCGGGCCGGAGCAGAAGCCCGAGAGCCCGTTGAGGGCACCGAGCGCCACGACCGAGAGGGTGGAGCCCACCCGCAGCCGACCCTGCGCGCGCTGGGCCGCCGCCAGGTGGAAGCCCCCGCCGAGCGCCACGAGGAGCCCGAGCGCGATGACCACGAGCCCCCCGACGCGGGTGGCGGCCTCCCGGTGGACGGTGAGCAGGGCGCCTGCCGAGCCGACGCCGGCGCCGAGGGGCGCGAGCACGAGCACCAGCCCGAGGTAGAACGCGAGCACCTGGCGCAGCAGCACCAGCGGCCGGTCGAAGGCCAGGGCGAAGAACGACGGCAGCAGCAGCGCCGAGCACGGACTGACCAACGACAGCACCCCGCCGAGGAGCGCCCCCAGCAGCCCGATCTCACCCATCGACGCGGCTCAGCCCCTGGCGGCCTTGGCGCGCTCGATGACCTGGACGAAGGCCTCCTCGGGCTGCGCGCCGACCAGCGGGGTGCCGTTGATGATGAAGACCGGGGTGCTGTTGGCGCCGAGCTGCTGGGCGGTGGCCGTCTCGGTGCCGATGGCCTCGTCGATCTTCGAGGACTCCATGTCCTTGGTGAACCTCGCGAGGTCGGTGACGCCGGCCTGCTTGGCGAAGGCCAGCAGCTTGTCGTCGGTCAGGTCCGGGTGCCCCGAGGTGGGGGAGGCGGCGAACAGCGCGTGCTGGTACTCCCAGAACTTGCCCTGCTCGCCCGCGGCGCGGGCGGCCATGGCGGCGCGACGGGACTTGTCGCCGAAGATCACCAGGTCGTGCCACTCGATGCGCAGGACCCCCGCGTCGACGTACTTCTTGATCAGCGCGGGCTGCGTCTGCAGCGCCCACTTGGCGCAGAAGGGGCAGGCGTAGTCGGCGTACTCGATCATGGTGACCGGGGCGTCGATCTTGCCGATCGCGAGCGGGTCGCCCTCCTTGCGGCGGGCGGTGTCCTTGACCTTGCCCTGCGTGGTGGGGGCGGCGCCCGGCTGCCCGGCGCCCTGGCTCGTCGTGGCCGCCGTGGGTGCGGCTGCCGGCTGGCCCGAGGGGCGCATGAGCAGCATCCCGATGATTGCGACGGCGACGGCGAGCAGAGCGGCGAGGATGGTGACCTCGCGGCTGCGGCCGCGCCCTGTGGTGGAGCTGGACATGCATCCTCCCGAGGTGGCTGTGCGCCCAGGATAGGCGGTGGGGCAGCAGCGTCCGCACGCAGCGGGTGCGGGGGCGTGGCGTCCGTCATACCGCCTGGTCGGCCTGCGCTGCTAGCGTCCGAGCGGACCCCCGTCGCCTCGCGCCCCAAGGAGCAGCAGCATGCGCAGCGCCAAGGACTTCTTCGCCCCCCTCGCCGTGGGCGCCCCGACGCCCCTGCGGGAGGTCCCCGCCCGCCCGTCGCGCGCGATCCACTTCTTCGACCCGAGCAACGCCAAGATGGCGGCCAAGATCCCCGCCATGGTCGGCACGGTGGACGTCCTCCTCGGCAACCTCGAGGACGCGGTCAAGGCCGATGACAAGGAGGCCGCCCGGCAGGGCCTGGTCGACATCGCCAAGGCCACGGACTTCGGCCCCACCCAGCTGTGGACCCGGCTCAACGCCCTCGACTCGCCGTGGTTCCTCGACGACATCACCACGCTCGTCGGCGAGATCGGCGACACGCTCGACGTCGTGATGATCCCCAAGGTGCAGGGCGCCGAGGACATCCACTACGTCGACCGGCTCCTCGCCCAGCTCGAGGCCAAGGCCGGGCTGCAGCGCCCGATCCTCGTCCACGCGATCCTGGAGACGGCCCGCGGCATGGCCAACGTCGAGGAGATCTGCGGCGCCTCCCCGCGCATGCAGGGCATCTCGCTGGGCCCGGCCGACCTCGCGGCCGACCGCCGGATGAAGACCACGCGCGTCGGCGGCGGTCACCCCGGCTACCTCGTGCGCCAGGACCCCACCACGGGCGCGGACGGCACCGCCGACATCGCCGGCGCGCGCCCGACCTACCAGCAGGACCTGTGGCACTACACCATCGCCCGCATGGTCGACGCCTGCGCGATGCACGGGATCTGCGCGTACTACGGGCCCTTCGGCGACATCACCGACGTGGTGGCCTGCGAGGACCAGTTCCGCAACGCCTTCCTGCTCGGTTGCGTGGGCACCTGGACGCTGCACCCCAAGCAGATCGAGATCGCCCGCCGCGTCTTCTCGCCGTCGGTCGAGGACGTGCGGCACGCCTATGTCGTCAAGGAGGCGATGGGCGACGGCACCGGCGCGGTCATGGTCGACGGCAAGATGGAGGACGACGCCTCGCTCAAGCAGTGCCTCGTCATGGTCGAGCTCGCCGAGCAGCTCGCCGCGATCGACCCCGAGCTCAAGGCGGCCTACGACGAGGTCCGGGCCGCCGCCACCACCTCGACCGGGAAGTGAACCACGATGAGCGACACCACCTTCCGTCCCCGCCGTTCCGTCCTCTACATGCCCTCCTCCAACGCCCGCGCGCTGGAGAAGGCCAAGACCCTGGCCTGTGACGGGCTGATCCTCGACCTCGAGGACGCCGTCGCCCCCGATGCCAAGCCCGGGGCCCGCGAGTCCGCCTGCGCCGCGGTGCAGTCCGGTGAGTACGGCCGACGCGAGCTGACGATCCGGATCAACGGCCTCGGCACCCCCTGGCACGACGACGACCTGCGCGCCGCCGCCCAGGCCGGACCGGACGCCATCGTGGTCCCCAAGGTGTCCTCCGCCGACGAGGTCCGCCGGCTCGTGGACGCCATGGAGGCCGCCGGCGCCCCTGACCGGACCACCCTGTGGGCCATGGTGGAGACGCCCGTCGCGATGCTGCGCTGCGAGGAGATCGCCTCGGCCTCCGAGCGGCTCAGCGTGCTCGTCATGGGCACCAACGACCTGGTCAAGGAGCTGTATGCCGAGCACGTGCCCGGCCGCCAGCCGCTCCTCGCCGGCCTCGGCCTCGCCCTGCTCGGCGCCCGGGCCGCGGGCAAGGCGATCCTCGACGGGGTCTACAACGACGTCAAGGACGCCGACGGCTTCCTGGCCGAGTGCGTCCAGGGCCGCCGGCTGGGATTCGACGGCAAGACGCTGATCCACCCCGGCCAGATCGCCGGCGCCAACCATGAGTTCCGGCCCTCGCCGGCCGCGGTCGAGCAGGCGCGCGGCATCCTGCAGGCCTGGGAGGACGGCCAGGGCTCCGGCGTGGTGACCTACGACGGCAGGATGATCGAGAACCTCCACGTCGAGTCGGCGCGGCGCGCGCTGCAGATGCACGAGGCGATCGAGGCGCTGGAGTCCGACGCCTCGAGGTGACGGACGGCTGGGGGCACCCGCCCCCCCGGCGCGGGACGGCGCCCGGTCACAGGGTGATGTCGGTCGCGGCATACCGCGTCTGCCTGCACGTCGCCGAGGTGCATGCGGTTTAGCGTCTGGGCATGACCATGCATGCAGGGCGCAGACACTCCATGCTGCGCACGAAACCCATAGAGACCATCCGGGCCCAGCAGGCCGAGGACAGCGAGGGAGGCGGCCACTTCAAGCGCCACCTGCGCGCCCGCGACCTGATGGGTTTCGGCATCGGCATGATCATCGGGACGGGGATCTTCACCCTCACCGGGATCGAGGCCAAGCAGCACGCCGGCCCGGCCGTCACCATCGCCTATCTCCTCGCCGGGATCGTGAGCGCGCTCGCGGCCCTGTGCTATGCCGAGCTGGCGTCCTCGGTGCCGACGGCGGGCTCGGCCTACACCTATGCCTACGCGACCATCGGGGAGGTCTTCGCCTGGATCATCGGGTGGGACCTGGTCCTGGAGTTCGCGCTCGGGGCGGCCGTGGTGAGCCGGGGCTGGTCGGGCTACATGCTCCACCTGTTCCCCTGGCTGCCGTCGTCGCTGTTCGGCGAGGGGGCCACCGTCAACGTGGGCGCCATGCTGATCACCCTCCTGCTCGGCGTCGTCGCGATGATCGGCGTGCGCGAGAGCTCCCTGGTCACCAACACCCTGGTGGTCATCAAGGTCGCCGTCTGCCTCTTCGTCATCGCCGTCGGCGCGTTCTTCGTCCACCCCGAGAACTGGCATCCCTTCATCCCGGCCACCCGGCAGATCGCGTCGGGCGGCGCCGGCGGCGGGCTTGAGCAGCCACTCACCCAGTGGGCCTTCGGGATCACCCCGACGCAGTTCGGCATCGGCGGGGTGCTGACCGCCACGGCCGTGGTGTTCTTCGCCTACTCCGGCTTCGAGTCGGTCGCCAACATGGGTGAGGAGAGCCGCAACCCCAAGCGGGACCTGCCGATCGGCCTCGTCGGCTCGCTGCTGATCTGCATGGCGCTGTATGTCGGCGTCTGCCTGGTCATCACCGGGATGGTGCCGTACGACAAGATCGACGAGGGCGCCCCGATCGCCGCGGCCTTCAGCCAGGTCGGTCTCGGCTGGGCGGGCACGCTCATCTCCCTGGCGGCGGTGTGCGGTCTCACCTCGGTCATCCTCATCGACATCATCGGCATGTGCCGCATCGCCTTCGCCCTGGGCCGCGACGGGCTGCTGCCCGCCTCCGTGTCCACGATCCACCCGCGCTGGGGCACGCCCTACCGCGTCACCATCGCCACGGTCGTCCTGATCATGCTGCTCGGTGGTCTGGTGCCGTTGAAGGATCTCGCGGACATGGTGTCCATCGGCACGCTGTTCGCCTTCCTCGTGGTCAGCGTGGCGGTGCCGGTGCTGCGGCGCACCCGACCCGACCTGGAGCGGCCCTTCCGGGTGCCGCTGTCGCCGATCGTGCCGGCCGTCTCGGTCCTCGCCTGCGCGTACCTGATGGCGAGCCTGTCCATCGCGACGTGGGTCCGGTTCGTGGTCTGGATGGCCCTGGGGCTGCTGCTCTACCTCACCTACGGCCGGCGCAACGCCCGCATCGCCCAGGAGCGAGGCCAGCTGGTCTGACGCGTCGCGGCTCGTGGGACGGACGGTCCGGCGCCCCCTGGGTGGGGGTGCCGGACCGTCCTCGTCGTGCGAGAGTGGCCGTATGGCGACGCTTCGCGAGATCGACCTGACCATGCCCGACGGGGTCTGCGATGCCTACCTGGCCCGGCCTGACGAGCCCGGTCCCCACTCGCCGGTGCTGCTGATCATGGACGCGATCGGGCTGCGACCCCGGATCGCCGAGATGGCGCGGCGGCTCGCGGACGACGGCTACGCCGTGCTGGCGCCCAACGTCCATCACCGCGTCGGACGCCAGCCGCTCCTGGACCCGGCCCTGATGTCCGCCGAGCGCACCGCGGAGCGGCACGCCCGCATCGGCGAGCTGCTGTCCACCCTGACCCCCGAGGACTGGGACGAGGACGGCCCGGCCTATCTCGCCCGCTTGCGGGCGCTCGGCGAGATCAGCGACGAGGACGTGCGTGTGGTGGGCTACTGCATGGGCGGGGCGCTCGCGCTGCGGCTGGCGGCGCGCTGCCCCGACGACGTGTCGGTCGTGTGCGGCTTCCACGCGGGGCACCTGGTCACCGGCGGCGCGGACAGCCCGCACCTGCTGCTGGAGGACATCCAGGCGCGGCTCTACTTCGGGTTCGCCGACCAGGACGCCACGATGACGGCGGCCGAGATCGAGACCTTGCGCCTCGCGGCCGAGGACGCCGACTGCGACTACGAGGGCGAGGTCTATCCCGGAGCCCGGCACGGCTTCACGATGTCCGACCTGCCGGCCTACGACGCGAGGGCGACCGAGCGGCACTGGGAGGCGCTGCTGCAGGTCTTCGACGAGGCCTGAGCCGCTCCCGAGCAGCGCCGCCCTCAGCGGGCGAGGGCCGCTGCGGCCCGCACGATCGAGTCCACGTCGATGCCGTGCAGGGCATAGGCCTGCTCGACGCTGCTCGACTGCCCGAACTCCGTGACCCCCAGGTGCCGGGTCCGATCGCCGCGCACCGCGGCCAGGAAGGCCAGGGTGTGCGGGTGCCCGTCCTGCACGGTCACCAGCGGAGCCGGTCGGTCGCGGGGGAGGATCACGTCCAGGATCGCGCTGCCCCGGTCGGCGTCCAGCTCGTCGCGCGCCTGCAGCGCCTCGAAGACCCGGTCCGGGCTGGTCAGGCACACCACGCCGGCCGCGATCCCCAGCTCGGCCAGCCGGTCGGCCGCGGCGAGCACCTCGGGCATGATCGCGCCGACCCCGACGAGTGTCACCCGCTCCTGGTCGTGCGAGCGCAGGCGGTAGCCGCCCGCGAGGACCTGACGGCGCCGCTCCTCCCGCAGCGCGGGATCGGTGGAGACGTCCGCCAGCGACTGGTCGACGGGTCGGGTCGTGAGGCGCAGGTAGGCCGAACGCCCGTCGGGTCGACCGATTCGGGAGATGGCGTCCAGCAGGCACCACTCCAGGTCCTGGGCGAAGGCCGGCTCCCAGGCGGTGCACCCGGGCTGTTCCAGGCCGATGGACGGCGTCGAGATGGACTGGTGCGCGCCGCCCTCGGGGGCGAGGGTGACGCCGGAGGGAGTGCCCACGAGGATGGACTGGCCGCCGGCATACATCCCGTAGGACCAGGGCTCGAGCGCGCGGGACACGAAGGGGTCGTAGACCGTGCCGATCGGGACGAGAGGCTCGCCCCAGCGACTCCACGTGGCTCCCAGCTCGCCGAGCAGGCTGACCAGGTTGACCTCCGCGATGCCGAGCTCGATGTGCTGCCCGCGGGAGCCCTCGGTCCAGCGCAGGAGCCGCTCGGTGTCGTCGGCGAACCAGTCGTGCCGCTCGCCCGGCGACCACACGCCGGTCTTGTTGATCCACCCCCCGAGGTTGGTGGAGGAAGCCACGTCCGGGCTGACCGTGACCACGCGCCGACCCACCTCGGGCGCGGCGCGTGACAGGTCGGAGAGGAACCGTCCCAGCGCGGCCTGGGTCGAGGTGACGGCCTTGTGGCCCCAGGGCAGCTCGGTGGGGACGGTCTCGACCGGGTGCGGCTCGGGGGTGGCGCGCTGCAGCCGTCGGGCGGTCTGCGCGACGAGCTCGGCCTCCGGGGTCCCCGGGTCGAATCGGTGCCACGGGTCGTCCAGGGTCATGCCGGAGAGCTCGGCCAGGTCCCCGAGCTGCTGCTCGGTGAGCAGCGCGGAGTGGTTGCCCGGGTGGCCCTCGGTGGCCAGGCCGCGCCCCTTGAGGGTGTAGGCGAAGATCACCGTCGGGCGGGTGTCGTCGATCTGCCGGTAGGTCTCGAGCAGCCGGGGCAGGTCGTGGCCGCCGAGGTCACGCACCGCGGTGGCGAGCTCGTGCTCGGACAGGGAGCCCACCAGCTCGCGCAGCGCCTGGGAGGGCGCGGCGCCCAGGACCCGGTCGGGCAGCTCCTCCGGGCGGGAGCGCAGGAGTCGCTGGTACTCCTCGTTGGGCATGTCTTCCAGACGGGTGCGCAGGTCCGCCCCACCCTCGCCGCGCCCGAAGAGCTCGGTGACCTGGGTGCCCCAGGTGCAGGTCAGCACCTGCCAGTCGGCGGCCTCGAACATGCCCTGCAGCCGGGCGATCTGGACGTCGGGGATGATCCGGTCGAGGGACTGGCGGTTGAGGTCGACGATCCAGACGACCTCGCCGAGCGCCCGGGCGCCGGGGTCGGTGATCGCCTCCCACACGGCCCCCTCGTCGAGCTCGGCGTCGCCCAGCAGCGAGATGAAGCGACCGGCCAGCGGGGTCTCGGGGAACTGGTCGCGCAGGTAGCGGTGGGACATCGCGGCCCACAGCGGGGCGGTGGCCCCGATGCCGACCGATCCCGTGGAGAAGTCCACCCGGTCGGGGTCCTTGACCCGGCTCGGATAGCTCTGCAGCCCGCCCAGGTCGCGCAGCCGGGGCAGGTAGCTCTCGTCCAGGTCGCCGAGCAGGTAGTTGATGGCGTGCAGCACGGGGGAGGCGTGCGGCTTGACGCTCACCCGGTCCTCGGCGCGCAGCTCGCCGCCGAACCACAGCGAGGTCATGATCCCGACCATGGAGGCGCTCGACGCCTGGTGACCGCCGACCTTGACCCCGGAGGTGTTGGGACGCCCGCGGTTGGCGTGGTCGACGATCGCGCAGGACAGCCACAGCACCCGCTGGGCGATCGCGTCCAGGGCGGTCCCGTCCACGGTGGCGCCGGCGGACAGGGGACGCCCGTCCGCGCGGGGCTCCGGGTGCTCCTGCTGCGCGAGGCGCTCCTGGGCGTCGGGGCCGGCGGTGTCCTGGACGTCGATCATCGTGGCTCCTCGTCGCCGCTCGCGTGCCGCACGTCGTCGTGCGGGTCCCTTCGTCCCGACTCTAGGTCACGTGCGGTCGCCCGCGCAGCCGGGGTGGCGCCGGTGGGGGACCCGCAGGTATGACGACGGTGCGGCCCCCGCCTCCGCGGGGACCGCACCGTGTCGCTTGCGCGCCTGTCGGCGGTGGGGGGACCTCAGTCCTCCCACTCCACGAGGACCTGACCGCCCTGGACGGCATCGCCGACGGCCACGTCGACCGCCTTGATCGTGCCGTCCTTGGGGGCCGTGACCTCGGTCTCCATCTTCATGGCCTCGAGGACGAGGAGCGTCTCGCCCTCCTTGACCTCCTGGCCGTCCTCGACGAGCACCTTGACGACGGTGCCGGCGATGTTGGCCGTGAGGGCGTTGGAGGAGCTGGCCGGGGCCTTGGCCGCGGTGGGAGTCACGCCGTGCGCGGACATGCTGCCGACGAGCACCGCACCCAGGGTGGGCTTGGGCTCCTCCTGCACCTCCACCTCGACGTCGTAGACCGTTCCGTTGACGGTCACCTTGAGCAACATGAGAGTCCTTTCGGTTGCCGGCGGCGGTCAGCGGACGCCGTGGTGGATCTGGTGGGAGTGCTGGATGTCGGAGCGGCCCTGGGCGGACCAGGCGGAGCCGCGACGCAGGTGGACCTGCTTCACGGTGGCCCGCTTGCCCAGGTAGGCCGCGACCGCAGCGGAGATCGCGAGGAGCACCTCGGAGGGCACCTCGTCGGCACGGGCGCCGACGACGGCCTCGAGAGCCTCCAGACGCGCAGTCAGGTCTGCGACGAGCGACTGGAGCTCGGCGACGGTGGGTTCGCTCATGATGGTTCCTTCCTCGCAGCTCGGCAGATCACAGCGGGATCAGGCCGTGCTTCTTGGCGGGACGCATGTCGCGCTTGCCGGCGAGCATCTCCAGGGCCCGGGCGACATGACGACGGGTCTCGGCGGGCTCGATGATGTCGTCGACCAGTCCGCGGGCGGCCGAGACGTACGGCGTCGAGAAGGCGTCGCGGTAGAGCTGCACCAGCTCGGCCCGCTTGGCCGCAGGGTCCTCGGCGTCGGCGATCTCCTTGCGGAAGACCACTCCGGCCGCGCCCTCGGCGCCCATGACGGCGATCTCGGCGGTCGGCCACGCGAACACGCGGTCGGCGCCCAGGTCCTTGGAGCACATGGCCAGGTAGGCACCGCCGTACGCCTTGCGCAGCACCACCGTGATCTTGGGGACGGTGGCCGAGGAGTAGGCGAACAGCATCTTCGCGCCGTGGCGGATGATGCCGCCGTACTCCTGCTGCACGCCGGGCAGGAAGCCGGGGACGTCCACCAGGGTCACGAGCGGGATGTTGAAGGCGTTGCAGAAGCGCACGAAGCGCGCGCCCTTGTCGGAGGAGTCGATGTCCAGGACACCGCTCATGACGTTGGGCTGGTTGGCGATGATGCCCACCGTGCGGCCCGTGATGCGGGCGAAGCCGACCACGATGTTGGGGGCGAAGCCGGCGTGCACCTCGAGGAAGTCCGCGCCGTCGACGAGCTTGCCGATGACCTCGCGGACGTCGTAACCCTTCTTGGGGTCGTCCGGGATGACGGAGTCCAGCGACTCGTCGGGCTCGACCTCGTCGAAGCCCTCGACCAGCGGGGGCTCCTCGGTGTTGTTGCTCGGCAGGAAGCTCAGGAGCTTCTGCGCGATGAGCACGGCCTGCTCGTCGTCGTCGGCCACGAAGTGGGTGACGCCCGAGCGGTTCATGTGAGCCTGGGGGCCGCCCAGCTCCTCGGCGGTGACCTGCTCGCCGGTGACGGACTTGATGACGTCCGGGCCGGTGATGAACATCCGCGAGCCCTTGGTCTGGATGATGAAGTCCGTCAGGGCGGGGGAGTAGGCCGCACCACCGGCGCAGGGGCCGGCGATGATGGAGATCTGCGGCACGACGCCGGACAGCGCGACGTTCTGGAAGAACACCTTGCCGTAGCCGGACAGCGAGTCGATGCCCTCCTGGACGCGGGCGCCGCCCGAGTCGTTGATGAAGACGAACGGCGTGCCGTTCTCCAGCGCCGAGTGCAGGGTCTTGGCGACCTTGGTGGAGTGCATCTCGCCGGCGGAGCCGCCCGCCACCGAGAAGTCCTGGCTGGCGACGTGGACCGGACGGCCGAAGACCGTCGCGGTGCCGGTCACGACACCGTCGGCCGGCATGACGGCCTTGTCCATCCCGAACAGCGTGGTGCGGTGCTCGGTGAAGAGCCCGATCTCCTCGAAGCTGCCCTCGTCGCACAGGTCGGCGACGCGCTCGCGCGCGGTCTTCTTGCCGGCCTCGTGCTGCTTGGCGTGGCGCTTCTCGCCACCACCGGCCTCGACGGCGGCGCGACGCTCGCGCAGCTCGGCGATCCGGTCCTTCATCGTCTTGGGTGCGTCAGTCATGATGACCAGTCCTCTCGGCCGCTCAGGCCGGCTTGACGGCGACGGAGTGCTTCTTGCCGTCGATGGAGATCTCGTACTTGATGGGCACCCGGACCGGGCCGGTCTTGCTGTCGCCCATGGCGGCGGCAGCCTTCTCGGCCTCGAGCTCGGCGGGGTCCTTGCCGACGTTCTTGGGGCCCTCCGGGCGGCTCTTGAAGAAGCCGGGAGCGACCTTGGGGAACATCGCGTAGGTGAGGACGTCCTCGTCGGTGCCGTCGAAGCCCTCGATGCCCTCGGCCTCCTTGCGGAGGTTGTCCCACTCGTCGCCGATGAGGTCGCCGGGGCGCACGTCGATCGGCTCCTTGCCGGTCTGCGTCTTGGCCTTCTCCACGACCTCCGGGTCGAGCTCGCCCATGACCGAGCCGTAGTAGCCCAGCATCAGGTCGGCGAACTCGGCGGTCAGGACCTTGTAGCGGCCCATGAGGACGTTGAACACGGCCTGCGTGCCGACGATCTGGGAGGACGGCGTCACCAGGGGCGGGTAGCCGGCGTCCTTGCGCACGCGCGGCACCTCCTCCAGGACCTCCTTGAGCTTGTCACCGGCGCCCTGCTGCTTCAGCTGGGACTCCATGTTGGAGATCATGCCGCCGGGGATCTGGCTGTCGAAGATGTCCGTCTCGACGTTGAACGCCGACATGAACTGCGTGTAGCGCGGCCTGACCGCGGCGAAGTGCTCCTTGATGTGGCCGAGGCGCACCTTGTCGAGGTCTGCGATGAAGCCGGTGCCCTCGAGCATCTCCTGCAGCGACTCGGTCGGGTTGTGGCCCGGGCCGAGGGACAGCGAGGAGATCGCGGTGTCGACGACGTCGGCCCCGCCCTCGATGGCCTTCATCAGCGACACGAGGGTGACGCCGGTGGTCGCGTGGCAGTGCACGTTGATCTGCATGTCCGGCATCTCGGACTTGATCGCCTGGACCAGGTCGAAGGCCGGCTGGGGCTTGAGGAGGGCCGCCATGTCCTTGATGGCGATGGAGTCGACGCCCACGTCGCGCAGCTCGCGCGCCTGCTTGAGGTAGACGTCCACGTTGTGCATCGGGCTCGTGGTGTAGCAGATGGTGCCCTGCGCGTGCTTGCCGGCCTTCTTGACGGCTGCGATCGCGCGCTCGACGTTGCGGGTGTCGTTGAGGGCGTCGAAGGTGCGGAAGACGTCCATCCCGTTCTCCGCGGCCTTCTCCACGAAGTGGTCGACGACGTCGTCGCCGTAGTGGCGGTAGCCCAGGAGGTTCTGTCCGCGCAGCAGCATCTGCAGCCGCGAGTTGGGCAGGAGCTTGCGGAAGGTGCGCAGCCGCTCCCAGGGGTCCTCGTTGAGGAAGCGGATGCAGGCGTCGAACGTCGCCCCGCCCCAGCACTCGACGGACCAGTAGCCCGCCTGGTCGATGTCCTCGCAGGCACCCACCATGTCTTCCAGGGCCATGCGGGTCGCCATCAGACTCTGGTGGGCGTCCCGCAGGGCCAGCTCCGTCACGCCGATCTGTCGCTGCTCTGTGGCCATGACCTCATCCTGCCAAACCGCCCGCCGAGGCCTCGGGGCGGGGTGGCCGATGCCGCCTGATCAGGCGGCGGGCGTGGCCTGCCTGACCCGGTCCCGGCCGGCGGACTTCGCGGCATACAACGCGTCGTCGGCCCGCCGCAGGAGGTCGAGCGCGGACTCCCCGCCCAGGGAGGTCGCGGCTCCCACGCTGACGGTGATCCGGGCGTACGTGCCGAGCAGCGACTGCCAGTCCGTCTCCCGGATGTGGGCGCGCAGCCGCTCGGCCAGCGTGCAGGCCGCGTCCAGGTCGGTCCCGGGCTGCAGCACCGCGAGCTCCTCCCCGCCATACCGCGCTGCCACGTCCGTGGACCGCACCTGGGTGAGCAGGATCCGGCCGACCTCGCGCAGCACCTGGTCGCCGGCGACGTGCCCGTGGGTGTCGTTCACGTCCTTGAACCGGTCGAGGTCGAGCAGCAACAGGCTCACCGGCCGGTCCGGGGTCGCCGACGCCACGTCGGTGCGCAGCCGCTCGTCCAGGAGGCGCCGGTTGTGCAGGCCGGTGAGCTCGTCGCGGATCGAGCTCTCCTTGGCCGCGCGGTGCTCGGCGCTGAGGTCCTTGAGCTGCTCGGTGATGCGCCGGGCCCGCTCCAGGGCGTCGGCCGCCTCCTGCTCGGCCTGCTGCACCCCGTGGAGCACGAGCAGGGCACCCGCGCGCCGACGGGCCAGGGCGTCCTCGTGGTCGTCCCGCAGCGCCACGTGGGCACGGAGCATCCAGTACGCCGAGACCAGGTCTCCCCGCCAGGCATAGGCCTCGGCCAGCAGGTCGGTGATCGCGATGCGCTGCCGGTCGGCCAGGTCGGCCCGCGGCGTGAGCGGCTCCAGGAGGGCGACCATGTGGTCGGCGTCGCCCAGGGCCTGCCACACGCGCGCCGTCTCCACGGTCACGTCGATCTCCAGGCCCGGGCGGGCGCCGTGCTGCATCAGCCGGGCCACCTCGCCCGTCAGGGCCATGGCCTGCAGCCGCAGGCCGAGCTGGGCGCAGGCGTGGGCCTCGAGCACCCGGGCGTGGGCGAGGACCGCGGTGTTGCCGGCCCGATCTGCCGCGGTGCCGGCGAGGCGGGCCTGCTCCGCGGCCTCGACCAGGTCCTGACGGTCGGCGAGCGCGTGGGCGACGTCGATGCGGGCGTAGGCGATGCCCTCGTCGTCCCCGAGGCGTTCGAAGATCACCAGCGCCCGACGGAAGGTGCGCAGCTGTACGTCCCCGTCGTCCTCGTCCAGAGCGGCGTCGAGCAGGCACTGGGCCACGAGCTGGTCGTCGCCGGCCTCGTCGGCCGCCGTGATCGCCTGGGTGAACAGGCCTGCGGCGCGCAGCGGCTCGCCCACCTCGGCGAAGACGTTGGCCAGGACCAGGTGGAGCCTGGCTCGCCAGGCGCCACCGCCCGGGGAGGAGAGGGCCGAGTTGGCCACGGCCAGGGCGCGTTCGAAGTTCTGCTCGCCGAACGCCAGCGAGGCCTGGACGACGGCAGCCGGACCGGCCAGGCTGGGGTCGCGGCGCAGGGCCTCGGCGACGAGGACCGCCGCCGTGTCGCCGTCGCGGTTGCGCAGGTGCCAGGCACGCTCCACCAGGTCGGCAGGGCGCTGCCGGTCGGTGCGCTCTGTCATGCGGACTCCGCCTCGGCGCCAGGGAGAGACGCCCGGCCCGGTCGGGGCGCGCGTCACGCTGCTTGGCCGCAACGTCGCCGTGCATCCTGCCAAAACCCTTGCGGCGCCGCGAGCGATGGCGCCGGCGGACCCGCTTCGCGGTTCCCGCCGAGCGGCGGCCGGGTGGAACGTGCCCTCCCGGAGAACCCTCGATCCCCGGTGCTAGGTTGAGGACCCCTCCCCTCGCGCGAAGGAGCGTCCGGCATGAGTGGCACCGCACCCGAGGTCACGGCACCTGTGGTCCTGGTGGCGTGCGACAAGTTCAAGGGCACCCTCGTCGCCACCCAGGTGGCCGAGCGGATCCACGCCGGGGTCGTGGACGCCGCACCTCAGGCCGAGGTGCGGCGTGTCCTGGTGGCGGACGGGGGGGACGGGACCATCGACGCGGCCCTGGCGGCCGGCTTCGAGGCACGTGAGATCACCGTCGCAGGGCCCGTCGGCGAGCCGCAGCGAGCCCGCTACGCGCGCCGTGGTGGGACCGTCGTCGTGGAGAT